>CAZSDX010000253.1:0-10158 GCA_964605685.1 uncultured Polyangiaceae bacterium | reverse complement strand
CCGGGCTCCGAGGAGCCTTCGTCGCCGCCTCCGCAGGCCAGCAGCAGCGAGGTCAGGAGAGGAGCGACGCGAAAGGATCGAGCAAGAAGGGAGGCCATGGGAACCATGGTAACCTGCCTCCATGCGAAGCACGAAGGGCGAGATGCCTCCGGAGTTGGCGCGCACGATTTCCTCACCCCCCGGCCCCCTCTCCGTCTCCCGCGGAGAGGGGGAGATCCTCAGCAGATTCTCCCGCGGAGAGGGGGAGATCCTCGGCAGTGGGAAAGGGATGCTAGCGACGCCAGCAGAGGGAAAGGGACACAAGTGACGCCCTCGCTGGCCACGCTACGCGGGGAGATCAGCCCGATCTGCCGGGAACCTCCCCCTCCCCACGGGAGATGGGCAGTGGACCGGGGGGTGATGTCCCTTCCGTGGATGCGTCGGCTGTCTGCGATGATCCTGTTGCTGGTGGCCTGCTCACCGCCCTCCCCTCCTCCGCCTTCGGTCGCCCCCCCTGCAGCATCCACGGCGCCCACCGGGACCAGCACGGGGGTGGCGACCGGGGGAGCCCTCGAACAACCTCCGCCCGCTCCGTCAGGGGAGCGCTGTCCTCCGGAGCGACCGTGCATCTCGGCGATGCCCGGAGGCCCTTGCCAGTGCATGAACCCCGACGGTCCTCTGCCCCCCGAGGCGCCGAAGGGCACCGGGACCGGGCAGCCCGCTCCGGGAAAGCCCCCGGGAGACGGGGAGACGTGCACCCCGGGGGGCGGCTGCCAGGCCGGATTCCTCTGCTGCTACCCGTGCGGTATCCCCGGGTGTCCCCACCGATGCTTCAAGGATGAAGGGCAAGGCTGCCCGCGGCGCCCATGAGGAGAGAGATGCCCGCGGAACCGCCACCCCCGAGCCCCTGGTTGAACCGGCGGCGCCAGCTCGGCGCCAGCGAGCGACCCGCCATCGTGGCGGAGGACGGCCTCCTCACCCACCGCGACCTCGCGCTCCGCAGCGCGGCGGTGGCCGCGGCGCTCCTGGGGGGGCGCTCCTCGCTCTGGGGCGCAGCGGTGGCGTTGCTGGCGCGGCCTTCTGGAGCCTGGGCCGCCGGCTTCCTCGGGATCATCGAGGCCGGTGGGATCGCGGTCCCGCTCTCGCCGCTCCACACGGATAGAGAACTTCTCTACATACTCCAGGACGCAGGGGTGGAGGTGCTCCTCGCGGACGAGGCGCACCGCGAGAGGGCGGACGCGCTCGGGGTGAGGATCCTGGCGCTGGAGGAGCTGCGAGGAGCGGGGGCGGATCCGGCGCCGAGCGCCGCCGGGGACGGAGCGCTGATGCTCTACACCAGCGGGACCACCGGCAAGCCCAAAGGGGCCATTTTGACCCACTCCAACCTGGAAGCGCAGACAAGGTTGCTGGGGGAGGCGTGGGGGATGGGGGAAGCGGATCGGCTACTCCACGCGCTGCCGCTGCACCACATGCACGGGGTGGTGATCGCGCTGCTGACGGTGCTGCAGGCCGGAGGCAGCGCGGAGCTGCTGCCACGGTTCGAGGCGGACCGGGTCTGGGAGGGGCTGGGGCGGTCGACGGTGTGGATGGGGGTACCGACGATGTACCACCGGCTGCTGGACGCCTTTGCGCAGGCGCCGGAGGAAGTGAAGAGGCGCTGGGAGGAGGCGGCGCGAGGGTTGAGGCTGGCGACCAGCGGGTCCGCGGCGCTGCCGGCGACGCTGGCGCTCCGGTGGGAGGAGATCGCCGGGACGATCCCGCTGGAGCGCTTCGGGATGACAGAACTGGGGGTGGCGCTGAGCAACCCGCTGGTGGGTCCACGCAAGGTCGGCTCGGTGGGGAGACCGCTGCCCGGGGTGGAGGTGCGGGTGGTGAACGAGGAGGGGGCGGGGGTGGAGCCCGGAGAGGCGGGAGAGATCGTGGTGCGAGGGGCCACGGTGTTCGCCGGGTACTGGAGGCGGGAAGAGGCGACCCGGGAGGCGTTCCGGGAGGGGTGGTTCCGGACCGGGGACACGGCGACGGTGGACGAGGAGGGGTACGTGCGGATCCTGGGGAGGACGAGCGTGGACATCCTGAAGAGCGGGGGCTACAAGCTGTCGGCGCTGGAGATCGAGGAGGCGCTGAGGGAGCACCCGGGGGTGGGGGAGGTGGCGGTGGTCGGGCTCCCGGACGAGGCGTGGGGTCAGCGGGTGGTGGCGGTGGTGGTGCCGAGTGCCGGGATGACGCGGCCGGTCACGGAGGAAGAGGTGCGCGCGTTCTGCCGGGGGAGGCTGGCGCCGTACAAGGTCCCGAGGAGGGTCATCCTGGCGGAGGAGCTGCCGAGGAACGCCATGGGGAAGGTGGTCAAGCAGGCGCTGGTGGAGCGGCTACGGGCGGGCGGGTGAGGAGGGGCGGTGATCCGGGTGCGCGCCGGGGCGACGCTTTGGTAGGCTGGGCGCCCCATGCTCATCGACCCCAAAGACGCCCTGCGCTCGGCGGCGCGCTACCTGCAGCAGAACCCGGACGTGATGAAGAAGGTGGTGCACAACGTCCGCGACTACAAGCTCACGATCCCGCTGGACGTGCTCCGCTACGTGGCGAAGAAGGCGGAGGGGAAGAAGAACGCGCCGAAGGACGTGACGCTGGAGGCGGTAGCGCCAGCGTTGAAGGTGGGGGGGCAGGTGGCGGTGATGGGGACGGCGCTCCGGTTCTCGGTGACAATCCTGGTAGACGACGTGAGCGTGAACAAGGAGGAGCTGCGCTTCCAGGTACGTCTGTCGGGGGTGAAGCTGGACGTGGAGGGGGACGGGGCGTCGCCGGTGGTCGCGCTGATCAAATCGGGGATGCTCGACCTGTCGAAGCCCGGGAACATCGTGCGCTACCTGCCGAACCGACCGCCGTTCCTGCTGGAAGCAGAAGACGACCGGATCGTGGTGGACCTGATGCGTGAGGAGAAGATCACGAAGAACCCGAAGGTGGCGAAGGTGCTATCGATCCTCATCCCGGTGTTCGGGCTACGCCGCGTCGCCGCCGAGGAGGACGCGCTCGTGCTGGAGCTGATCCCCAGGCGCGAGGGGGTGAGCGAGCTCTACGGGCGCGCTCGCGACCGGGTGCGCAGCATGATCCCCTGAGAGGCTCCCGGCAGCGGATGTCGTTGACGGCAGGCCGGGGGCTGTTAGCCTGCCGCGTCGATGATCCGTGGATTGCCCTCCAAGACCCTCGTCCGACTCCGAGACCACCTGCTCGACACGGGCGCCCCCAAATCCGTCGCCGCTCCGGGCCCAGGCACCCTCGAGCACCCCCTGGAGGGGGACGACGAGGCCAAGGCCTTCTTCGACGCGGTGGCGGAGGCGATGTTCCTGATGATCTCCGCCGACGGCACCGTCGCCGAGAGCGAGCGCCTCGTGCTGCGCGGAGCGCTGCGCGAGCTGACCGGCGGGATGATGCGCTCCGCCGCCATCGAGGCGATGATCGACCGGTTCGCCGCCGCGCTGGCCGCCGAGGGCCAGGAGAAGCGCCTCGATGCCATCTGCGCCCTGCTCCGTGACCGCACCGAGGCCGCCGAGGCGGCCTTCGTCCTCACCGCCGCCGTCGCCTTCGCGGACGACGAGATCGCCGACGCGGAGAACGACATCCTCAACGCCCTCGCGGAAAAGCTCAACATCGACAGTGATCGCGCCGAGGCCCTCCTCGACGAGCTGGAGCAGGAGTCCGAAGCCAGTTGAAGATCACCCTTGACGGAGGCGAAAAGGCGGGTATACCTGCCGCCTGTCTCCGGGGCAGTAGCTCAGCTGGGAGAGCGTCGCGTTCGCAATGCGAAGGTCAGGGGTTCGATCCCCCTCTGCTCCACTTCCTCCCCATCAACCTTCTCCTTCCTCCTCACCCTCCTGATCCAGCTTGCCTCGCACAGCGCTCGTCGCCGTGTAGAGCGCCCGGATGGTGTCCAGGGAAGACGAGCGCTTGCCCGCGGCAATCTCGTGGACCATGCGCTGCGCCATCGCATTCACCGGGGTGGCGATCCCGCGGCGTAGCCCCCGCTCGACAACCTCACCGTTGAGAAAATCCACCGCGGGTGTCCTCCCACGCTCGATCGCCGCCAGCATCGACGAGCGCATGCGGCGGAAGCGGGCCCCCACCGCCAGCAACATCCCGTGCTTGGCCACCAGCCCCGCGCTCCCCGCGGCGAAGCGCTCCGCCTCGGTCAGCGCCATCCAGTCCAGGTCCAGCGTCCCGCTCACCTTCTGGAGCTTCACCCCCTCGGCCCGGGCCACCGCCACCACCTCGGTCATCAGCTCCAGCGCCAGGCGCCGGACCACGCGGCGGCGCACCAGTACTCCTAGTCGCTCGCCGCCCAGGGTGCCGAGGGTGCTGATGGCGCAGTTGATGGCCAGCTTGCTCCAGCGGGCACCCAGCAGGTTGGTGCTGATCTCCACCGGGCCGACGCACTCCAGCAGGCGACCCAAACGCTCCACCGGGGCGTCGATGCGCCCGTCGAGGTAGCCGAGGGTGAAGCCTCCGGCGGCGGTGCGCTCGTAGTCCCCCGGGGCGAGCTGCGACGCCCCCCAGCCCACCACCGCGCCCAGCACCCGGCGCTCGCCCACCAGCGGCGCGATGCGCTGCTCGCAGAGACCGTTCTGCAGACACACGGCGCGCCCGTCGTCCGCCAGGAAGGGAGCGATGGCGCGGGCGGCCTCCTCGACCTGCGGGGGCTGGACCGCCAGCAGCGCGAAGGAGAAGGGGCCCTCCCCGGTCGGCAGCGCGGCGAACGCCCGGAGCCCCCGGACCACCCGCTCCCCCTCCGCCTCCCGTACCCGGGCGCCTCGCTCTTGGAGGGCGCGGGCGATGTCCTCGCGACCGGTGACACAGGTGACCGGGACGCCCAGCTCCGCCAGGCTCGCCGCGGTGATCCCGCCGATCCCCCCGGCCCCCACGACCACCACGGGAGGCAGTGATTTCTCGCTCATCCGGCGAGCCTACCCCCGCCGCCTCTCCCCCGTCAAAACCGCCCGCTCACCGGTCCAGGAGCCCCTCTGCCTCCAGCCACCGGCGCACCTCTTCCATCCCTTCGTCGAGCCCCACCCGGGGCCGATACCCCAGCGCCCTCGCCGCCTCGATGGAGTAGGTCCCCGGGCGCAGCAGGTAGTCCACCGCGTCCGGGTAGGCGGGGGGCTCCCGGCCCAGCCACGCCGCGCCCCGGGCCACCGCGCCGAAGGCCACCCGCAGCACCGACGCCGGCATCGACCTCACCCGCGACAGCCCCAGCAGCCTCGCCAGCCGCAGGAAATACGCGCTCACTTCCTCCGAGACGCCGTCCGTCAGGTTGTACGCCCGGCCCCCCTCGCCCCGCTTCAGGCAGAGCAACATCCCGTCGATCAAGTTATCCACGTGGACATGGTTGATTCTACCCTCTCCGCCGCCCGGGATGACGAAGATCCCCTGCTTCATCAGCGCCAGCGGGCGGAGCACCCACGGGACGCTCCGGGGCCCGTAGACGTCGCCGGGGCGAGCAACGACCACCCGCATCCCCGCCGGATCCTCGAAGGAGCAGGCGACCCGCTCGCTCTCGATCTTGGTCTCGCAGTAGGGATTCCCTTCCCCCCGCAGCGGGCCGTCCTCCCGCACCTGATCGGGGAACCGGAAGCCATACACCATCACCGAGCTGACCTGGAGGAAGCGGCGCGTCCCGGCGTCGCGAGCGGCCTGGGCAACCTGGCGTGTTCCCTCGACGTTGACCCGCCAGAAGAGGTCGCGTGGCCCCTGCTCGGC
Organism: uncultured Polyangiaceae bacterium; assembly: GCA_964605685.1. Lineage (GTDB taxonomy): Bacteria > Myxococcota_A > Polyangia > Polyangiales > Polyangiaceae > JANWXX01. Next base: position 4,434 of record CAZSDX010000253.1, on the reverse strand, counting down.
CACCACCGCGGCGGCGTGGATCACCCAGGAAGCCCCGGCGCAGAGCCTCCGCAGCGCCTCGTCGTCGTTGACGCTCCCGACCAAGACCTCGGCGCCTCGCTCCCGGGCGAGGCGCGCGGCCTCCGGGGACTGATCGAGCCCCACCACCCGCGCCCCCTGCGCCGTCAGCCGCTCGGTGAGCCGCAGCCCGATGAACCCCCCGACGCCCGTGATCGCCACCGTCTCGCCCTGCATGGCGGCGCAGCTTGGACCCATCCCCGGGGAGCGCGCCAGGGTGTCGATGAACCCATCCCGGCGCGCTGGCGAGCGGGGGCCTCAGGGGGAAGCGACGGCGAGGGTGTAGGAGCCGATGGCGCAGGCGTTCCAGTGGCGGAGGCGCAGGTAGTGGACCCCGCCAGCGGGGAAGGTGACGTCCAGCGAGGACGGAGCCGGGGCGGTGCCCTGGGGGAAGTCCGCGAACAGGGCGATGTCGTTGGCTCCGTCGTTCAGCGGCTGCCGGGCTGCGTCCAGGAAGGCGAGCTCTGCGCCGCCTGTCCTCTCCGGCTCAAGGATGCTCCCGGCCAGGGAGAACCGGAGCGTCTGGCCGGTCTGCGGGGCCAGGACAAACCACCGCTCCTCCTCGCAGTTGAGGGTCCCCGTGGTGCTGTCGCCCGGGGCGATGGCCCTGGCGGTCTCGTGGGTGAGGTTGGCGTCCGCCTCGCTCTTGCGCTCGATGAAGGCGCTCACGGCGATGGGCTCGTCGCACTGGAGCACGGAGAACCGCAGGGTGTAGGTGCCCGGTTTGCGGAGGCTGTACCAGCGCTCGCCGGAGTAGGGTTGATCCGGGGCGATGCTCCCGGTGATATCGACCGGGTTCAGGTTCTCGACCACCGGCTCTCCATCGAGGAGCAGCGTGGCCCCCACGTTGGCGCTGGTCTTCGCGGAAAAGGTCACGCCGAAGAGGTAAGCCTCGCTCGCCAGCCCCTCGAAGGTGAAGTCGAGGGGAGCGTTGCACTGGGTCGTCCCGTCGATCTCGGCGGGCACCTTGGGGTCCGCCGGGGTCGCCTTGCACCCTTGCGGCTCGCAGACCCCCTGGCTCTCTCCGACGGCGAGGGTGCAGCGGGCGTTGACCGCGCAGCCGAGGGTCCCCGAGAGCCCCGTGTAGGGCGCGGACATGGCCACGTCGACCGGGCGCTTGCAGGTCTTGGGGGTGTCCGTGCAAAACGCGAGGTTCGGGGCGGGCTCCCCCCCTGCGGAGCCAGCGACCCCTGCGTCACCTCCGGCCCCCCCGGGAGCCCCTGCGGAGCCGGCCTCCCCTGCAGCCCCCGCGCTTCCGGCGGGCTCTTCTGGTTCCGTCGGCTCGCACCCCTGCGCCGCCGCCAGCGCAAGCCACCCCATCGCCACTACCCGAAATGTCCAAGATCGATCCATCGTGATCCTGGGACGGTACGCCTTCGCCCCTGTTGCACAAAAAATTTCTTCTCATTCGCCCTCTTCCTCCGTCTCCAGCAGGAGTTCCCCGATGGCCACGTCCCCGTAGGAGTTCGAGGCGCCCTCGTCCGCGGTCACCTCGAAGCGCACCCCGACCACGCCGCGCCAAGGACGCTCGAAGGCGAAGACAAAATCGTGGGGAGGCTCCGGGGAGCGCGCCTCGATCCGGAGCAGCTCCCCCTCCTGGCCAAGCACCCGCAGGAGCCCCGCCAGCGCGCTGTACCCCGCGGGGTACGAGGGCTCCCGGTTGCCCATCACCACGACCCGGGAGAGCCGGGCCGGGCGGCTCAGGGAGACCTGCACCCAGGGGTGCTGCCCCTTCGCGACGGAGTCGCCGGAGTCCGAGAACCAGGAGGTGGTCGGATCCTGGTCCAGCAACCGGGCTGCGGACCACCCGGGGTACTCGGAGCTGGCGCTCGCGGAGAACACCAGCTCCCCCTGGAAGCGACGCCACCCGGGGGAAGCGGGGGCCGAGGGCGAGGCGCTGACCGACGCGACCGGCGCGGGGGCGGGGGCGGGGGCGGGGGCGACGGCGGACGGCCCCACGGCGGCGCCCTGGATCGAGCACCCCACCAGCATGAAAAGCAACGCCCGCGCCCTCACCCAAAGCAGTGTAGCCCACCCCGGCGCGGCGTGTTTGCAACCGGTGGCCGTTTGAGGTTAGGTGAGCCCCGTGGACTCGCTCTCTTCCTGGCTCGCTCGCCACGGATCCCTGGAGCCGGGTGACGCCGTCGGGTGGGTGATCCGCGCAGCTCGCTCGCTGGAGACGCTTCACCTCCAGGGCAAGGTCCACGGCGCGCTCAGCACGGATGCCTTGCTCCTTGCGAGCACCTCTCCCTCGCACCCGGGCGAACTACGCCGCCCCGAGGCTCTCCCCGAGTACACCTCCCCCGAGCGGCTCAAGACCGGCCGGCCCTCCGCTGCTGACGACGCCTGGGCCCTGGCGCTGGTGCTCTACGTCGCCCTCACCTCCTACCACCCCTTCGAGGGCGAGGATGAGGACGATACCCTCGACAAGATCCGCTCCGGTCCGGTCCCTCCCCTGGTGGCCTTCGGGATCGTCGACGACGCGCTCCAGCAGATCCTCCAGCGGATGCTCGAGCGCGACCTCCTCAACCGGGTGGTCGCTGTCGAACCCTTCCGGCGCGCCCTCGAAGGGTGGGCCTCGCTCCACGAGGAACTCCCCCCCCTCGACGGCATCGAGGAGCTGCTCTCCACCGGCGCTGCCCTCCCTGGCCACGCCTCGCTCCTCTCCCCGGTGAGCCAGCGGCCTCCGCTCCCCCTCCCTTCCCTCTCGGCCATCCCGCCGCCGCGCCCCTCCGCCATCCCTCCGCCGCGGCCTTCTCCTCCTCCCTCGCCTCGTCCTCCCTCCGTCCCGGCGTCTCGCCCGGAACCCCAGGAGTCCCTCACCCCCACCGCCCCGCTCCCTCCGGCGCGTTCTCTCCCTCCGACCCCTGCGGCCTCGGAGCCCTCGGAAACCTCCCGGCCCTCTCCTTCCGCTCCCTCCCGCGGGAAGATGGGCGCCGTCCTGTTCCTCGGCGCGCTCTTGGCAGGCGGGGGCCTGTGGTGGAGCCAGCAGAAGCCGCCCACCCCGGTGGGAACCCCGCTGGGGACGAGCACCTCCACGGCCACGTCCACGGCCACGAGCACGTCCACGGCCACGAGCACGTCCACGGCCACGAGCACGGGGATGGAGAAGAGCACGAGCACGAGCACGTCCGCGTCCCCGTCCCCGTCCCCGTCCCCGTCCCCGTCCCCGTCTCCGTCCTCGTCCCCCGTGGCCGTGGACGTGCCCGTCCCTTCGGCTTCCGCTTCTGCTTCAACGGCGGGCGAGGGGTGTTTCCTCGCGCCGTTTCCGGCCGACACGTTCGCCAAGGTGCCTGTCTCCTTTGCCTCGCTGTGCAAGGAGACAGATCCGCGGAAGGGAGCCACGGTGATCCGGGACGAGGTGATCCGGGTGAGCGTCAACCGGCGCACCTCCCAGGCGATGACGGAGTGGGGGGTGTTGAGCTGGTACGAGATGGTGGTGTTCGCGGCGGTGAGGGGTCGTTGCTGCCCCGGAGCGGCACCGCTGGAGCTGCCCGAGATCAAGCCCTGCGTTTCGCTGAAGGACGCGCTGAACGACGTGAGCAAGGCCGCGGCGGGGCCCCTGGATCGCGGCGCGCTGGCGGCGCCGTTGAAGCGCTACGACGAGGGGCTCCAGTGCATCCTGCGGGTGGGCGCGACGGGGCACTACGGTCGGACGCGACCCCCCTTGGGAGATGGCGTCGACGCGCTGAAGCAGGCGCTGGACCGGATGCGCTGAGAGAGGTCTGGCGCGTTGTGTCAAACGTGCTACAAGGCGCCACCTCCTCCGAGGGGAGGAAGAAGTACAGGAGAATCCGGGCCATGCAACACGGCGAGATCGGGATGATTCCAGCGGCTCCGCGTACGGACGAGCTTCCGGTGCTGGACGAGTCGGACGAGTGCACTGAGGTCTTCAGCGCGGCGATGCTGCCTCCGCTGGAGGATCGCACCTCGCCGTCGCTGCCGGCCATCGAGGTCGCGGCACCGGAGCCCGAGCCTCCGACCCGGCCGGTGCCGCCGCTGGCGCCGTTCCGTATCCCGCTGCCGCCGGTGCCGGTGTTCCCGGTGACGACCGGGGCACGCCCGCTGCCGCCGCCACACCGGTCATCCCTCGGGACCACGGCGGGTCTTGATTTTGAGGATGTGACAAGCGTGAAGCCGCCGGTCTCCCTCGACGACGACGAGGCGAGCCCGATCCCGCTGCTGCGCCGCAAGAGCAACCCGCCACCTCCGATCTCGGAGGTCAAGGTGGCCGCGCGCAAGCGCTCCTCGACCGGCTTCTTCGCGCGGCTGCTGAGCCTGTAGCATCACACCGCGAAATACGAGAGATTGCGCCCACCAGGTTGTGCTACCGCCGCCCGCATGGGCAAGCCGGACCAGTTCGCCAAGGACCTCTTC
>CAZSDX010000252.1:0-10163 GCA_964605685.1 uncultured Polyangiaceae bacterium | reverse complement strand
CGCCCCCGCCTGTCCAGAGGTTCCGGAGGAGCCCCCGCCCCCGCCCGACGAGCCGCCCTGGCCCGAGGCGGAGCCACCCTGGCCCGAAGGTTGAGGGGCTTCCTGGGAGTCTCCGTCGCCACCGCAGGCCAGCAAGGCACACGCCGCCAGGCCAACAAGGAAGGAAAAGGTCCGTCGCATGGAGGAATCTTACCCCGGAGGAGGCCACGGTTGCGGGGAAAGGTGTGGGGGGCCGCGAGGGCCGCCGCCAGCCTCGCGGAGGAGGCCACGGTTGCGGGGAAAGGTGGCTCCTCAGGCCGGGCTGCGCCGTGCCCTGGTCTTTGTGATCGTTCAACCCCAGAGCGCGGTCAGGGACCAGGGGAGCGCGTCGAAGGGCGGAGCGTTCACCCCGGCCTCGCCCTGCCAGGTACCTGCGGGACGCCAGGCCCCGGCATCGTTGGCGTAGATCTCCAGCGTCTTCGCTTCCGGATCGACGAACCAGAGCCACCCGACGCCGACGCTGGCGTACCACGTTGCCTTGACGCCCCGGTCGAAGGTCTCGGTGCCGGGAGAGAGCACCTCGCAGACCCAGTCCGGGGCGAGCAAGATCGGGGTCTCGTCGGGGACGTCGGGCATCCGTTCGCGGCGCCACCCGGCGAGATCCGGCGCCACGATGTCACGGCGCACCCGCACGTCCACCTCGGGCAGCAGCCACCAGCCGCCAGGCCCCCCGAGCCCCCGCTGAAAGGGGCCCGTGAACGTCGAGATCAAGCCGCTCAACGCCACGGCATGACGCGCCCGGGGGCGCCCCATCGCATGCAGTTCGCCGTCGATGAGGTGGGCCGTGTAAGGCGCCGGGACGGCTGCCCAGTCGGCTTCCGTGGCGGGGCGAAGCTGGGGCAGCTTGGTCGTCGGCGGCATGGTGTGCTTCCGATACTACCCCACCGCCGAGGGTGCGCGATCCCATCCCCGAGGGGGCACGATCCCATCCCCGAGGGGGCGCGATCCCTCTCCGGGGGCGGGCGATCCTATCCCGGAGGGTACACCACCCGATCCTTCGGTCTCCGCACCCCCCTCCTGGACCCCGGGTTTGGCCTCCCGGACCCTGCACCATGGGCTCCGGGGCTCGTGCTTCACGCCGGGCTGCGCCGCGCCCTGGTCTTCCGGGTGCCGGGGGTGGGCGAGGGCGCCGCGGGGGTCAGCAGCGCCGCCGCGCTGGGGACGGTGACCGCAGCGCGAACCCACGCTTGCAACCGGGTCAGGTCCGAGCAGGCGAGCACGGCCTCGCGCACCTTCGCCGGGACCTTCAGACCCCGCGCCTCCAGCACTGCCAGGATCGCCTGCGCTTCTCCCCTGGCTTCTCCCTGGGAGAGCCCCTCAGCGAAGCCCTCCTGCCTGCCCTGGCCGTAGTACTTGCGAGCAAACTCGCTCTGGTATTCGTACTTTTGCATCCTCATCGCCTCCAGCGCTCTGCTCACACGTTCGTTCAACCGGGCCAGGATCAGATCAAGATAAAATCGGGCCCGTTCATCGTCAAACCGCGCCAGCGCCACCATCGCCGCCAGCACGGTCTCCAGCCCGTCGGGCTCGTCGTTGCCATGGGTCGTTGCGCTCAGCACCGCAAGCTCCGGCAAGCGGCTCGCCAGCTCCGGCTCGCGGATCTTCGGCAGCGCGCTGGGGCCCACGGCGAAGGGACGCACCACCTGGTCAAACCCCAGGTCGATGGGCTGCCGCGCCCAGGCGGCGGTCTCGTTGTCCAGGCACAGCACCAGCAGCACCACGGGGCACCTGCACTGGCAGCGGAGCGTCCCCACGTAGACAGGCCAGGACCACCGCTTTCGTTCGTCGATGGCCCGCTGGATCTCCACCACAACCCCCAGTACCGGGTCATCGTGAGCGTCCTTGAGGAGGATGACGCGGTCGGCGCGGTACTCGGTGGTCATCGTCTGCGTGAAGTCCGTCTCGGCAGGTCGAAGGAGGCGTGCTCCGGGACAGGGAGGCCCAGGACATCGCGCAGCAGGGCGACGGCGAGGGCGGGTTGAAAGCGGAAGAGTTCCGCCAGGGCGTCGTGCTCCACCGTGGGCATGGGCCTCCACCATGCGGGCGCTGTGCCATCCAGAGGTGATGCGTTTTTCAGGGAAAAGAGGGGCGGTGTTGGTGGGGGTGGCTGGCGGAAGGTGGCGAAAGGGGTGGCGGAGGGGTGGCGGGCCGCCACCGGAGCGGAGAGCCTCTCGTCCCCGTGCTCGTCTCCGTGCTTGTCCTCGTCCTCGTCCCCGTCCCCGTGCTCGTGGCCGTGGCCGTGGCCGTGGCCGAACCCTCGATTTCTGGGCTTCCGGATGCCCCCGGGAGACGGGAGGCAGCAGGGAGCGGAGCGAGGTCGCGAGAAGACAGGCAACCAGGAGCGCCGGGGGACGATGTAGGCTCATCATGCATCCGATCCTCCTCGCGCTGTTGCTCCTCGCCTCCTGCTCGGTTCCCCGGGAAACGACGTCGCCGCCGGAGCGACCGGCACGAACCGCCGGGGCCTCCTCGGCGGCCTTGCCCACAGGTTCCCCGGAGCCACAGGCACCACCCCTGGCAACCATGCCCCGTACGACACCGTTTCCGCCTTCCTTGACGCCCGCCCCGCTGGGGGTGATCGCCCTGGAATCGACCGGAGCGCTCTGCGTGCTGGACGCAGACACGGGGGCGCTACGCTCACGCCGCGCGGCGGTCGCCGTCGATCTCCTGGAGGATCGGTTCCGGGCGGGGCACCTGGTCACCGTGGAGCCCTCGCTGGTGGACGAGGAGCCCGGGAGGCTGGCGCGCTACGAGCTGCGAGGGCACACGCTGGAGCTGGCCGGAGAGCTGCCCTTCGACGCGCCGGAGGGGCGGCTGATCGACGCCGGAGAGGCCCTCGTGGGCCTGCGGATCCGCGAGGGAACGACGCTGTTCCGGGTGGAGGAAGGGGATGGGGTCGGGCGCTCCTGGGGGTGGGTGACCTCGGCGGCGGCGCGTCCGCTGGGGGGCGGGGCGGTGGCGGTGCTGACCGCGGGGGCCGTGGACGCAGGGAAGACGCGGCTGCGGCGGGCGACGGTGGGGAAAGAGGGCGTCCCGGAAGGCACCTGGGAGGAGGTGGCGTCGGAGGAAGGAAGGCTTGCGGTGTTCTGGGGAGAGGGGCTCCCCGGGTACGTGGTCGCGAGGGAAGGGGCGCTGCGGATCGTGTGGAGTGGGCACCCGATGGACGGGGCCGAGATCGACGCTCCGGGGGCGGAGGTGCACGGGGCGATGTGGCTGGAGGAGAGGCGGGAGCTGGCGGTATTGACGGGGCCCGAGCCGGAGCTGCACCTGCTCGGAGAAGGGATGTACCGGGCGGTCCCGCTGGGGGGAGGGAAGCTGCCAGGACCGACGCTGCCGGGGCGCCGGATGGCCCACGATCCGTCGAGGGATCGGCTGTGGGTGGTGGCGCACCGGGCGCTGCGGGGGGTGGCGCTGGGGGCGGGGGTGGCGGCCGAGGGAGCGTGCGAGGCGACGGCGGTGGCGGTGGTGAGGCGGGTCAGCCCTTGACGCGCCAGTGGCCGAGGAAGGTGCGCCCCACGTCGTCGCAGGTAGGGTCCGTGACGATGAGCTCGGGGCGGTTGTTGCGCGCGTAGATGATGGTGTTCTGGCGGTAGACGCGACCGAAGTGGATCGCCTCGTCGCGGTCCATGCCGTAGACGATCCAGCCGGGCTCGCGCCACATGCCGTCCGGTTCCTGCTCGTAGCCGACGCACTGCTCGACGCGGTAGCAGCCGAGGACGAGGAGGTCGCGGAGCACGACGTGGCGCGCCTCGTTGACGCGGCGAGGGAGGAGCATGCTGCGCGGGTTGTAGGCGGTGAGGACGGCGAACTGGCGGGTGAGGATCTCGGGGAGGGTGGCGGGATCCGGGGGCTGATCGCCGTCGAGGGAGACCCGGAGGAGACCGGCGGAGGTGGGGATCTCGTAGACCGTGGAGAGGTACGAGCGCAGCAGGTGTGGGTCCATCAGGGGACGAAGCGGTAGCCTACCCCGCGGACGGTGACCAGATGCTGGGGTCGCTGGGGATCGTGTTCGAGCTTTTGCCGGAGCTGGAGCAGGAAGTTGTCGATGGTACGGAGGGTCCCGTGGTGGTTCTGGCCCCAGACGGTGGTCTGGATCTGCTCGCGGGAGAGCACCTGGCCCCGGGCTTCGACAAGGCAGAGGAGCACGTCAAATTCGGTGGCGGTCAGCTCGACGACGGCGCCAGCACGGAAAACCTCACGAGTGCCAGGGCGGATCGTGACATCCGAGAAGCGGATCTCGTCAACGCCCTCGCTGCGAAGGCGAGCCTCGCGGCGGAGCATGGCCTTGACCCGGGCGAGCAGCTCGGCGAGCCCGAAGGGTTTGGTCACGTAGTCCTCGGCGCCCAGCTCCAGGCCCATGACCTTGTCCAGTTCGGCGCCGCGGGCGCTGAGCATCATCACCGGGGTGAAATGGCGCTCTTGCCGGAGCCTGCGGAGCACCTCGAAGCCGTTCATCCTGGGAAGCATCACGTCGAGGATGATGAGATCGAAGGAGGAGGTGGTAGCGAGGTGGAGACCCTCCTCGCCGTTGGTGGCGACCTGGACATCGTAGCCCTCGGCGGACAGGTTCATTTCGAGTCCCATCGAGATGCTTTCATCATCCTCGACGACCAGGATACGTCGGGTGCTGGTTGCTTGGTGACCGCCCATGGCTCGCTCTGTCATTTTATCCCTACCTCTCCACCCCGAACAACGGCCCCTCACCCGGCCCCGGGAGGCCGCGGTTCCCTGGGGAAGATCAGGGTGAAGGTCGATCCACGCCCGAGGGCGCTGTCGACCAAGATCGTGCCTCCATGGGCCCGGACGACATGGGCCACGATGGCCAGGCCAAGCCCGGAACCCTCCCGCTCCCGGGAGAGTCGGTCGTCGATGCGGTAGAATTTTTCGAAGATGCGCTTGTGCTCCCGGCGGTCGATGCCCTGTCCGTTGTCGGTCACCGAGAAGAGCACCCGCCCACCGGTCTCCCGGACCCAGACCCGGATCACCGGGGGCTCCCCCCCGTACTTGTACGCGTTGGACAGCAGGTTGATCATCGCGTCCTTCACGGCGCCGGCGTCGCAGGTGATCTCCCCCAGCGTGGGCTGCACCCGGAGGTCGAGGGTCACCTGGCGGCGCTCCCGCAGCGGCTCGTAGGCGTTCACCGCGTCCTCGACCAGGGCCTTGAGGTCCGCGGGCTGCATGGCGTAGACGCGGCGGCCGCTCTCCATCCTTCCCCAGTCGAGGAGCCGGTCGATGAGGTCCTGCAACCGGCGGCTCTCCCGGGTGAGCGCCTCGATGCATCGCTCCTCGACCGCGGGGTTGCCGCGGCGCATCGCCAGCGTCTCGGTGAACATCCGGATGCTGGTCAGCGGCGTCCTCAGCTCGTGGCTGACCTTGGAGACAAAATCGGCCTGGAGCTCGCTCAGCTTCGCGTCCCTGCGGGCGAACACCCACACCAGCACCACCCCCGACACCACCGCCCCCGTGAAGCAGAGCACCAGGATACCCAGCAGGATGTTCAGCCGCTCCTCCCCCGCCACCAGCATGATCACCCCGATGGCCGACAGCAGCACGCTGGGCACGATCACCAGCGCCACCAGGAACAGGACGATCCTCCGGTAGTTGAGCGCCTGCTGCGTCGGCCTCCGGGGAAGGTTCGCCTGGGGTCTCTCCGTGGGGACCGCCACCATCACCTCCCGAGGATGTGGCGCCGCGCCGCCTCCCGCATCACGTCCAGCGGCGCTGGCCTCTGGAGCCAGAGCTCCAGCGAGCGGGCTCCCTGGCGCGCCAGCAGCTCGATCCCGTCCAGGAGCCGCAGCCCCCGCCGCTGCGCCGCCCGGGCGAAGGGCGTGGGCGAAGGGCCGTAGACCAGCTCGTAGGCCACCGCGCCGGAAGGCACCTTGCCCCAGGGAACCGCGCTGGCCACCGGGTCTCCGGGGTTATCCGGGGTCAGCCCCGCGCTCGTCGCCTGGATGATCAGATCCGCCATCGCCGCGAACTCCCCCCACTGGAGCTGGAGCGCGATGGAGCCCTTGGTCCGCTCCTCCTCGTCGCACGGCTGGGGCCACGGGAAGGTCAGCGCTCGCTTGTCCCGGAACGCCTGCGCCGACGGGGACTCGTAGAGCTCTTCCGAGTTGGTCCAGGACCGCGAGGTCACCCCCACCACCCTCACCCCCAGCCTCGCGCATGCCTCCACCGCCGCCTTCGCCGCCCCGCCGCTCCCCAGGATCAGCGCCACCCCCAGCTTCCCCCCGGCTTCGCGGATCTGATCCACCATCCCGGGGACATCCGTGTTGCTCGCCTGCACCAGCCCCCCCTCCAGCTTCAGCGTGTTCGCCGCCCCGATCCTCAGCGTCTCCGGATCGGATGCCCCCGCCAGCTCCACCGCCAGCCCCTTGAGCGGAGCCGTCACGTTCAGCCCGTAAAAATACCCTCGCTTCAGCAGCCCCAGCACCCGCTCGAAGGAAGCCCGCGTCGGGCAGTCGATGGCCTCGTACAGGTGCGGCAGCCCCATCGCCCGGAGCGCCGCCATGTGCATCGCTGGCGACGCCGACTGCTGGACAGGGTGACCGACCACGGCAAACCGCAAGGGGAAGACGCTCATGCACTATCCTTTTCGACCCGGACCGAGAGGGAGCCCCGGTGGAGGCGGAGGCGGAGGACGGTACCAGGGGGAGCCTCCTGGGCGTCGCGGATCGCCTGGCCGCCTGGCCCCAGGGCGATGGAGTACCCACGGCCAAGGACCGCGAGGGGGGAGATGCCCTGGAGGCGACCCGCCAGCAAGGCGAGGCGCGCGCCGCGCTGCTCGAGGGTGCGGCGGCCCTCCGCCTGGAGCTGGGCGCGGAGGCGCTGGAGGTCGCCGCGGGCGCGTTCAAGGACGGTCTTGGGGTGCTGGGCGGAGAGGCGAGCCTGGAGGCGGAGCGACTGCTCGGTGCGGCTGGAGACCGCCTCCTGGGCGGCGTCCCGGAGGCGCTGCTCGAGGTCGTCGAGGAGCTGCTGGCGGTCGCCCAGCTCGGCCCTTGGATCGCCGAGGCCCGACCGGAGGCGCTCGAGGACGACGCGGTTTTCGAGGAAGTACTGGGTCATGGCGCGGCGGAGGCGTCCGGTGAGGTCGCGCAAGGCACGCTCGCGGTGGTGGCCCTCGGGGACGACCAGCTCGGCGGCCTGGGAGGGGGTGGCGGCGCGGATATCGGCGGCGAGGTCCGTGAGGGTGACGTCGATCTCGTGGCCGACGGCGCTGACCACCGGGACGAGGCAGGAGGCCACCCGGCGCACCACCAGCTCGTCCTGAAAGGCAGCGAGGTCGTCGGTGGCGCCGCCTCCCCGGCCGACGATGATCACATCGACGCCGTTGACGCGCTCGAGGCGGTCGATGGCGGCGACGATCTGCGCCGGGGCGTCGGCGCCCTGGACCAGCGCGGGCGCCAGGAGGATCCGCGCGCCTCCCCGGCGGAAGGCCACCCGGGCGATGTCGTGGATCGCCGCCCCGCTGGCGCTGGTCACCACGCCGATGATGCGGGGGTCGGTGGGCAGCGGACGCTTGCGCTCCGTGGCGAAGATGCCCTCGGCGGCCAGCTTGAGCTTGAGCTGCTCCAGGGCTTCGAGCAGGGCACCTCGCCCCGCGGTGCGCGCCGCGTCCACGATGAACTGGAGCTTGCCCCGGGGAGCCCAGAGCGTCGCCTTGCCCCGGACCTGAACCCGGGCCCCATCCACCAGGGCCCGCCGCGCCCTCAGCGCCGACGCCCGGTACATCACGCACTCGATGGCGGCGTCCTCGCGCTCGTCCTTGAGGGTGAAGTAGAGGTGGCCGCTGGGCGCCGCCTTGAACGAGGTCACCTCCCCCTCGACCCACAGGTTGGTCACCGAGGCTTCGAGGGCATGCTTGAGCTTGCGATCCAGATCCGCCACCGAGATCGGCATCGGCCCCGGCAGGGCGTCGACGGGCTCCATGGCGGGGCAGGGTGGAATCTACCCTCGAAGGCGTCAAGGCGATCCGCAGGCGAGCTCGCCCCCGCGGGGTCGCGGTGGACCGCGGTCAACCCCCGCGCAGCTCCTCGAAGAGCATTTGGAGCATCTGGAAGGTGAGCCCCCAGACGATCCACCCGTCCACGTCGTAGGCGGGCAGGTGGAGGAGCTGCCCCTCGTGGCGGTATGGGTGGCTGGTCCGGCGCTCGCCGCGGAGCAGCGGGGCGACCGGGGCCCAGCGGTAAGCGGCGATCTCGGAGACCTGGAGCCTCGGCTCCGCGTCGGTGTGCAGCTCGAAGACGTGGGGAGAGATGATCATCCCCGTGCGGCGACCCCGGGCGATGGCCGGCAGGTCGTCCAGGGGGCCGAGGTGACGTCCGTGGCGGAGCAGGTCGAGGCCGCTCTCCTCCAGGGTCTCCCGCAGGGCGGTGGCCAGCGAGTCGGCGTCCTCGGGGTCGCGGCGCCCCCCGGGGAAGGCGACGTTGCCGGACCAGGGATCCGCCGGGTTCTCCGCCCGCTTCAGCAGCAGGATCTCGGCGCCGTCGGGGGACCGACGCAGGACCGCGGCCACGGAGGCCCGGTGGGTCGCCTGGCCGTCGAGGGCGCGGCGCGGGCGGGCGGAGAGGCGAACAGAGAGGGCTCCGAGGTCGATCATGGACAGGTCGTCAGGGGCGCCAGCGGAGCGAAGGTGTAGCTATGCCCCTTGGTCCCGACAGGGATGTTGTCGACCTCCAGGAGCCCCTCCTCCAGCGCCGTCTTGATGTCCTCGAACTTCTGATCGAGCTTGTTGGTGCTGTTGGCCTCCGCCACGCAGAGGAACTTGGGGGCACCGCAGACCTGGATATCCTCGCAGGACCCGGCGTTGAGGGCGGAGGCCTTGAGCTGAGGATCCCCGTAGAGCACGCGGCCCCCGACCATCACCAGCCGGACGGTCGAGGGGTAGGTGGCCATCAGGGCGTCGTAGGGCGCCGCCGCGTTGCCGCCGAAGACGAAGAGATCCGCGTAGAGACCCACCTTGATGGCGCCGATCTGGTTGTCGAGGGCGAGGGCCTTGGCGGCGTTGGTGGTGGCCATCTCGAAGAGATCCTGCGGGGAGAGCTTGTCGCCCCAGTGCTTGTTGTCCCAGGCGTCGGCGAAGCGCATCTCGTCCAGCATGTTGACGCTGCCTCCCATGGACCAGTCGGGGCCCAGCGCCACGGTGATGCCGAAGGAGCGCGCCAGCGGGATGTTGGTGGTTGCGCTGGGAGCATCCCCGTAGAGCGAGACGTTGGAGCGCGGGGACCAGACCAGCTTCATCCCTTTCTCCCCCATCTCCTTGAATTCCACCGCGTCGAAGGCGTTCCCGTGGGTGATGACTGTCTGGGGCGCGAGCAGGCACCCGGGCGGGGTCGTGAGGTTCCGCAGTTTTTCGAATTGCCCCTTGGCCAGCGCGTCGGTGCCCTCCCCGGTGTGGATCACGTAGGATTTGGTCGACCCGTCGGCGAAGTTGTTGCACACGTTGTTCGCCGACGAGGCGCTGGACGGCACCAGCGCCGAGCTCTGGATGTTGTGCTCCTCCAGGTTGCTGTACGAGGTGCCCAGCGACCGGGCCAGCGACCCCACGCAGTTGTTGATGGTACCGATCAGCCCGATCATCGACGTGGTGCCGGCGACCAGGGCCTTGGTCTCCCCGTACTTGTTCATCTCGCACTTGAGGCTGGTGGCGGTGCTGCCCCACTTCGACGGGCACCAGGAAGGCTTTCCCATGCTCGCGTTCTCGAAGCACTGCTTCACGTCCAGCATCGCCCCGTAGCGCACCTCCTGGGTCCACTGGGTGTGGTTGGTGTACACCTTCTCCGGCATCCAGTCGTCGTTGTCGAAGATGTCGAAGAGCACGTGGTTGTGCATGTCGATCAGCCCGGGAGAGATGATCCCGTTGGTCTCGATCACCGTCGCCCCCGCCGCCGCCGCTGCGCAGCCGTCCCCCGCCTCCACGCAGGTGATCTTCTGCCCCTGCACCAGCACCTGCCCCGCGAACGGCCCCGACGGCCCCAGCACCTGCCCGCTCAGCAGGATCTTTTGCGGATCCCCCGGCTGGATCGTCGCCGCTCCCCCGCTCCCCCCGGCGCCTCCTCCTCCGCTCCCCCCGGCGCCCCACCGCCGGCGCCCCCGCCCCCGGAGCCGCCCGCGCCGCCGGTCCC
>CAZSDX010000251.1:0-10173 GCA_964605685.1 uncultured Polyangiaceae bacterium | reverse complement strand
CCATCGAGGGAACCTCACCCCCCGACCCCCTCTCCCTGAAGGGCAGAGGGGGTGGCTTGGGACGGCACGCCGAGGCTGGATGGGTGGCCCCTCTCCCTGGCGGACAGAGGGGGAGAGTGAGAGGTCCGGAAGCGCCGCGCACTCGTGGGCTGTGAGCATGCCCCCTCTCCGGACCGGAGAGGGGGCTGGAGGGGGTGAAGAACTTGCGTGCTCGCCGTACAAGCCACCCCCTCTGCCCTTCAGGGAGAGGGGGTTGGGGGGTGAGGTTCCCTCGATGGAATCTCCATACAACCCACCCCCTCTGCCCTTCAGGGAGAGGGGGGTCGGGGGGGTGAGGTCTCTCCTCCTCCTGCTCTCCCTGGTTCTTCCGGCCTTCGCCACCGCGTCGGCCTCGCCCGCTCCCGCTCCTTCCCCGGCGGCCTCGGCCTCGGCCTCGGCTTCCTCTTCGGCTTCTGCCAGGCGCCCCGAGCTTGGTGTCGCCCCTGACCCTGCTCCGCTGGTGACGCGGCGGAAGTGGGTGTACGAGCTGGTGTACCACGAGGGGGCGGTGTTCGCGGGGACGCCGCAGGGGCGAGACGCGGGCAAGCCGACGGAGACGCCGCGGAGGATGGGGCGCTTCGCCATCGAGCTGTACAACGGTCCGGATCTGGTGGAGCGCGTGCGCTTCGAGCTGCCGATGATGAACGGCGATCCGTTCACGGGGAAGCCGCGCCCCCGGGGGGCTCCGCCGGACATGGAGCGGCGGGTGCGGGTGAAGATGCGTGTGGAGGTCCCGGCGACGGATCGGGCCAACCGGGCGATCTTCGTGGATCGGGCGACGGGGCACCGGGTGAGGCTTCCGTGGCCCGCCGAGCAGCCCCGCTCACCCTGAGGGCAGCAGCGCCGCCGGCGTGCGGGAGCGGATCACCACCGGGAGCCCTTCGGTCGGGGTGATGGTGATGGCGCGGCGGGTGCTGCGAGGGGTATAGCCCGGGGCGAGCTGGAGCCGGAGCCGACGGAAGATCATCGCCAGCACCATCTTCATCTCGAAGACCGCGAAGGCCGCCCCGATGCACCGCCGGAAGCCGCCGCCGAAGGGGATGAACTCCCAGGCGGCGGGGCGGAAGGTGCGGTACCGATCCGGGTTGAACCGCTCCGGATCCGGGTAGATCGCCGGGTTGTGGTGGACCAGGTAGATCGACGGCGCCACCATCTGCCCCACCGGCACCTCGTAGGGCCCCAGGCGGAGGGGCTGCTGCATCACCCTCCCCACCACCGGGATCACCGGGATCCTCCGCAGCGCCTCCTTCACCACGCCGTCGAGCAGCTCGCTCCGGGCGATCTTCTCCGGCGACAGGGCGCCCCCGGCGCTCAGCGCCTCCACCTCGCCCCGGAGCCGCTCGCAGAGCCCCGCGTCGGGGAGCACCCACCGCAGCGCCCACGCCAGCGAGGTCGCCGTCGTCTCGTGCCCCGCCACCAGAAGCGTGATCAGCTCCTCCTTCAGCTCCTGGTCCGTCAGCGGGTTGCCGGACTCGTCCCGGGCCCGGATCATCATCGCCAGGATGTCCTCGCGGCCTGCTTCCTGGATCCTCCGGGCCTCCTCGATCTCCGCCTGGAGCAGCGCGTCCACGCGCTCCGCGAGCCGCAAGAAGCGGCCCCAGGGGCTCCACGGCCCCAGGTCGCGGTGCATCGCCGGGAACAGCATCGCCGGCCACGCGAGGATCGACAGCGACTCGTTCAGCAGCTCCATCAGCTCCCGGAACCTCGCCCCCGCCGCCACCCCGAAGACCGTCCGCAGGATCACCCGCAGGGTCAGCTCCTGCATCGGCTCGTGGATGGGAAACGGACGATCCAGCGGCATCCGGTCGATCACCTCGCTCGCCGTCTGCAGCATGGAGGATCCGTAGGAGAGCATCCGCTCGCCGTGGAAGGCGGGCATCATCAGCTTGCGGTGGCGCTGGTGGGGGGCGCCGTCCAGCAGCAGCAGCGAGTGCTCCCCGAGGAAGGGCCTGAGCACCACGTTGGCCTTGCCCGCGTGGCCTTCCTCCGGCGACAGGGCGAAGACCTCCTTCACGTACTCCGGGGAGGCGACCACGGTGATCTGCCCCAGCCCCGGGAGCCTCAGCCGGAAGACGTCGCCCAGCTCTCGCTGGCACCGGGAGAAGAACTCGTAAGGGCGCTTGATCCACTCGAAGACGTGGAGCGCCGCGGGCATCGAAGGGGTCGGGGCGAGCACCGGCCCACGGTAGGGTCTCCGCTCCCCGCCCACAACCCCCGCCCTCAGCTCGCCGCCCGCGCCTCGGGGGCCTCGAACCGCTCCTCCTCCTCCGGCAGATCGTCGGCCACCGTCCCCAGGAGCCAGTCGAACAGGGGCAGCGTCACGTTGAAGTTTTTTGTGCGCATCTGCCTCGGATCGTGGTGCCTCGCGTGGTGCTTGCTCAGCCACCGCAGCAGCGGGTTGCGCCCCAGCGGGTGATCCTCCGGCAGGTGGTACGCCGTGTGGAGCAGCTCGTAGCTCACCAGGTAACACGCCGACGTCGTCAGGACGATCCACCCCGTGTTCGCCGTGAACACCGCCCCGAACGCCGCCGCCATCGGCACCATCGCCACCACCGCCCCCAGCACCCCCAGCGCCGGCATCAGCACCAGCTTCAGCTCCCGGTAGCTCCCCACCGCCATCGTCTCCTCCCAGTACACCGCGTGGTGCTCCGGCGTGTGCCGGTCGTACAGCACCTCGAAGGGCCTCGTCCGCCGGTGCAGCAGGTACTTGTGCGCCCACCACTCCAGCCCGTTCGCCACCACCACCGTCACCGGGATCGCCAGCAGCTCCGCCGCTTTCACCCCGCCCACCCCCCACAACCCCACCCCCAGCGCCCCCAGCCCCACCCCCGTCGTCGCCGCCAGGTGCACCCACGGGCTGTACCCCGCCGGGATCCCCCCCAGCAGCCTCGCCCTCGTCTCCTCCGCCTTCGCCCTCAGCCCTGCCAACCTCGTCTTCATGAAGTGGTCTATATATTCTGTAAAAACAGAATCAAGGGCTTCCCGCACGTTTTTCCCAAAAACCTCACGCCCGGGTGATCCGGCGGTGGATGCGGCGCACCAGGAAGAAGCCGACGAGGCCCAGGGGGCCGAAGAAGAGGGCGAGGGGGCCGAGCACGCCGACGAGCCGGATGCTCCCGTGGACCAGCGCCGAGAGCACCGCCTGGGCGTCGGAGCCGGCGCGGCTCACCGTGGTCGACAGGCTCGAAGAGCCTCCCTGCCGGTGGATCGAGAGCTGGATCGTCGACAGGCTCGCCTGGTGGTCGAGCTGGTTGCGCCGCCCCTCCATCCGCTCGATCTCTCCGCGGACCTCCCCGAGCTGCCGCTGCACCGCCAGCAGATCCGGCACCGTCTTGGCTTCCTTGGCGATCTCCAGGAGCTGCGCCTCGATGGCCCGCTGCGCCCGCAGCCGCGCCTCCAGGTCGTAGAACTCGGCGCTCACGTCCTGGCTGGTGATGTTCTCGTAGGTGGTCCGCGTCCCCATCCCCCGCAGCGCCGCCAGCGTCTCGCTCAGCTTCTCGACGGGCACCTTGAGCGTGAGCGAGATGCTGGTCACCCCGTCGTCTCCCGAGTTGTGCTCGGTGGAGGTCGCCACGTACCCCCCCGCTTTTTCCGTCACCTGGATCACCCGATCCCGGACCTCGCTCAGCTTCTCTGCCTCGATGGAGAGCGACGCGTTCTTGATGATCTTCCGGGGAGCCGCCTCGGGGAGCTTCCCTGCGGTCCCTCCCGCCTGGGGGGCGGCGGGGGCGGCCTCCACGGCGGCGGGGGCGGAGGCCGCGGCGTCGCTCTCCCGCTTGGCGCAGGCCGGAGTGCCCACGGAGAGCAGCACGAGGAACCAGGCGAAGGCGAGGGGAGCGCGGAGGGAGAGGCGAGGGGTCATGCAGGGCTCCAACGGGGAGGGGGCGGTGGGCTCAGCGAGACGCCCTATCCTGGGGAATTTTTGTTCTTGACTGTGGTGAGAAATATGAAAACGTAGGCCATATGGCGCGTTCTCGCTCCTTCTGCGCATGGATGGCTGGCATGCTTGTTGCTGCCCCCCCTGCTTAGTTCTTGTGAGGGGGGATCTGGGAGGGCTCTCTCTTCTCCCCAAGAAAACGCATTGCAGGAGTTGTCACCCCATACAACTAACCTGGCCGCTCTTCCACCCAAACCAATCGCACAAATCGATCACACTTCCGGCAACAAAATTGAATTTTACAATTTTGGCCGCGCTGTTTTGGTCATGGAGAGTGGGCTAGCGTACAATTCACCCGTTGTATCTGTTGGAAATTCTCAACCGAACTCTATCCTGGAAATTTGGAATGAAGTTGCACCTTCCACCCCACCTCCACAAAACCTCGTTGAACTTCAACACCAACTCAACAACCTTACAAAAATAAAATCATCTTATGTGGGGGATGCGGAGCGAGATAGCGGACCAGTCGACACACAATCTACATCCGAATTTTTCATCCAAACAGCAAAAGTCCCCGAACTTGGAGCCCAGAGTCCTGTTGGATGCAACAACGGCTGCTGTGACTTTGCGTGGATGTCGTCCACTTTTTGGGAGTGTGGTTCATTGGCTGGATCATTTCCCTACAATTGGCTTGGGTGTAACTCTGACACTGAGGCCCAAATTCGGCTGAATTCTTGGGCATAGAGGGGTCGTTTCGTGGTGGGAAAAAGGCACGCCTCGGCGTTCCGATTCGACGACGCGGCTGGCCTGGCCAGGCTGCCTTTGCACATCTGGTTCGGGGAGCCCTCCTTGGCCAAGTCCAGAACCAAGCGCGGCCACCGTCGCATTCGTGGGGGCACCCGGTGGGGGGTGAGCCACCCGGTGGGCCAAAAAATCCGCAAAAATGGCCTCAGTGTCAGAGTTGCACCCATTGGCTTTACTATAACGTCGGATGGAGTTGGGTTAACGGTAGAGATGTAATCTACTATCGTGGTTTTGTGTGCTCTGCGAGTGGAACTAGCACCTTTGCTGTACATCAATCCGGGGGAACTCCAAGCTATGCAGGGGTTTGGTCTGTTCCTGAAGCCACATGGCGGCGTGTTGTTTGGGTTGCGGGCACTACTTGGTGGGAGTTGACGGATCCTGCTGATTTCTTCGAGACAAGCGCCAATCTATCACAACCACGCCTTCATACTTATTGCGGGATTTTTTCCTTCGACTGAACTGGCATGCCTGATCGAGAGACCTCAGCTGAGAGCTTCCCTTCCTCGCTTCCCAACGCACACGTTCCTGCGTCGGGCTTCAGCCCCGCTCCCCAAACTTTATCGCAAACTGCTCTAGTTTTATAATAAAACTTCAATTGTGTGGTTTGGTATGAGTACCACCGAAAAAGAATTCCTGAAAGCATCAGATTAGGAATTCTTTTGAAAGAGAAAGGTAAAAAGGGGTGAACCATGAAAAAATTCTTTGCATTCTCCATCGCTTCCTCGATGCTTACGGCCTCGCTCACTCCGTGTCGAGCGGAAGAACCCAAAAACGCAACAAAAGAAGGGTCCAAGGGTTCCCAACCGCGAGGCGGTCCGTCCGCGGGCGACGTTGCCTGGATCCTGGGTGGTGTCGGGGCGATGGCGATCGTTGGTGGCCTTCGTTACCGGTGGCTGTCCAACGAGGAACGGGGGAGGATACGGACGCACCCTTGGGATGCGCAAAACGTCGAGCAGGCCAGTCGCCATGCAAAGATTGCTACCGTGCTGGCCGGCCTGGGCATCCTCTCCGTCGGAACAGGGATCGGGATTTTGGTCTTCTCTCCGGGAGAGGTTCAGACCTCCCGAGGTCAACCTCCACGGTTCCTCGGATACCTTTCGTGGAGCGGAAAGTTCTGACGGATCTGGGGAGAGAAGGATCTGCCCGAGTTGAGGCCGTGGAGTTCCTCACCCCCCTCAACCCTCACGGACAGACCCGCGCCAACCCGGTCAAAGGGTACGGACGTCAGAGAGCTGGGCCCGGAGCCACGCCTCGCTGGGGAAGCGGGGCAGCGCCAGCAAGAGGCCCGCGGCGAAGAAGGGCGCGAAGTGGAGCGGAGGCGCCCCGAGGAAGCCCAGGACCAGCCCCAGGATCGAGATCGACTCGCAGAGGGCCATCCCCAGGATCAGCGTGGTCTGCGCCGCCGGGAGCAGGCGCCGGAGCTGCTCCTCCGAGGGGGCGCCCCGGATGTTTTGCTTCTGGAGCGTCTGCTGGAACAGGAACCGCGGCAGAAGAAAGCTCGCCACCCCCTCGCCGAAGGCCAGCGCACCGAAGAGCGGGAGGAACAGCGGAGGCGGCGTCCCTTCCGGGGGCGTCGCGTCGGGGCCGAAGCGGACAAACCACAAGACCCCCGCCAGGATCAGGTGGCTCGCGCACAGGGCTCCCCAGAGGATCTGCATGGTCTGCCAGGCGGCCCGGGTGGAACTCGAGGACATGCACGCCAGCGTAGAGCATCCTCCGGAGAAGTTCACAGCGGCGGGAGCGGTCGAGCCTCGTCCCGGGCGGATTCCAGCAGGAGCCGGTGCCTCCCGGTGAGGTGGGCGACCGGCGCGAGGAGCCGCGCGGCCTGCTCCCGGTGCGCCGTCGCTCGCCCGGGGACGCGCTCGATCCTCGCCAGCAGCAGGTGGGCCCGCGCCTCCTCGAAGGGAGGAATCTGGACCGATTTTTCCCGGAGCACCAGCGCCCCACGGAGGAGCTCGCGCGCCTCCTCCTCGCCCGCAGGGGCCGCGAGCAGGTACTCCGCCAGGCGGATCGACGCCAGGGCGCTGCAGAGCCCCTGCGGATCCTGGTGGATGCAGCTCTCCAGCGCCCGCCGCTGGACCGCCGCAGCCTGCTCCGGAGCGCCGCCTCGCCAGTGCGCCAGCGCCAGCCCGTCCAGCAGGTGCCACCACGAATTGAGGCGCGTCAGCTCCTGGAAGAGCGCCAGGGCCTCGCGCTGGTGCCCCTGCATCAGCAGCGACTCCGCGAGGTTCCCCCGGGTGTTGACCAGCAGGTCGCTGTCCGGCGGGAGGATACGCTGCCGCTTGTCGATGGCGCTCCGGTAGGCGCGCTCTGCCTCCGAGTAGCGCTCCTGCCGGAACAGGACGTTGCCCAGCCGCTCCTCGACAAAGGCGAGCTGGAACAGCTCCCCGGGGCGCTCCCGGAGCAGCAGATCCCGGGCCTCCTGGCAGAGCGACCGGGCGAGGTCCAGGTCGAGGCCCGCGCGCTCTTGGACCCGGCAGAGGTTGCCGAGGCGCGTGGCTTCCCGGAGCGGGTCTCCCCCCAGCCGGCGCAACACGCCCCGGGCGAGGCGCCCGTGGTCCTCGGCCAGCTCCAGGTGGCCAGCGTGGCCGTCGAGGTCGATCCGGAAGAGCCAGATATCCGCCAGGATCTCGTCGTCCTGGGTCGCGAGGGCCACCTCGGCGGCCTCGCTCGCGTAGCGGCTGGCCTGCTGGGGGTTGGGCTCCAGCTTGCTCAGCGTGAGCAGGGCCCGGGGGGCGAGGGGCATCCAGCCCAGGGCGGTCGCCTGCTCCAGCACCTCGGAGGCGATCTGCCTGGCCTCCTCCTGCTGGACCAGCGCGAGGGCCCGGGTCTCCGCCTGGGTCAGCCGGGCGTCCAGCTCCTGGACGCGGGCCCGCTGGACCGGGTCCGCCGGCAGGGGCGGGCGCCGGGAGAGCGTACCGTGCTGCCGGCAGGCGCCCGGGTCCGGGAGGCTCAGCACCAGCGGGATCGCGTTCCCCCGGAGTGCCCTGTCTCCCTGGTGCAGCAGGTCGAGCAGGGAGATGAGCTCGCTCCGGCGTCGATCGAGGCAGAGGATGCGCTGGTCGAACTGGGTCGCGGAGATCTCCTTGCGGACGTGGAGCGCCATGCATGCCTCGCGTCGCTGCGCTCCGGTCTCCCTGGCTCGTGCCTCGATACGCGGCTCCAGCTCCCGGAGCAGGCGCTGGCCCTCCGTGCCCAGGGCGCTGAGCAGGGTCTCCCGTAGCTTTTCCTGCGCGGCGGCATTCCAGCCCTCGGAGACCGCGTCGAAGCCCGACGAGCAAGGTTGCTCCGACGACGCTCGCCACGCGACGATGCTCGCCACCAGCAGTGCGGCCACGGCCAGCGCAGCCTGGCGCCACGGGGAGGTCCGCCGCGAGACCCGCTCCAGCTCGCCCAGCAGCGCCCGCAGGTCGGGCCACCGCTCCTCCGGGGTTGTCGCCAGCCCTCGCGCCAGGATCCTCCGGAGCGCCGCGGGGACGCTGTTTCCTCCCGCAGGGAGTGGCTTGTCCGCGCCGGGGCGCGTCCCCCAGAGGGCCTCGTGGAGCGCCACGCAGAAGGCGTACTGATCGCTGAGCGGGGTCGCGGGGCGTCCTTCGAGCTGCTCCGGCGCCATGTAGGCCGGCGTCCCGGCCAGGGCTCCGGTGCGGGTGGCCAGCGCCGGGGCGAGGGCAGGGCGAGGGGCGCCCGCTTCCGGGGGGAACTCCAGCGCGCCCCGGGCCAGGCCAAAATCGGTGACGCGGACCCGCCCGTCGCGGCCAATCAGCACGTTGTCCGGCTTGAAATCCCGGTGGACGATCCCCTGCGCGTGGGCCGCCGCCAGCCCCTCGCCCGCCTGGAGGAACATCCGGAGCACCTCCCGCCAGCTTCGAGGCGCCTCCGAGAGCCAGCGGCGCAGGGTGCCGTCTTCCACCAGCTCCATCGCCAGGAAGACCTCGCGCTCGTGGGTCCCCACGTCGTGGATCGTCACCACGTTCGGATGCGCCAGGCGCGCCAGCGCCCGCGCCTCCCGCAGCAGCCGCGCCGACATCGCCTCCCGCTCCTCCCCCGTGTCCGTCCGGAGCAGCTTCAGGGCGATCTTCCGGTCCAGCGACGGATCGTGGGCCCCGTAGACCACCCCCATCGCCCCCGCCCCCAGCACCCCCAGGATCACGTAGCGCCCCAGCAGGCTCCCCGGAGCCAGCGGCGCCGCGTCCTCCTCCAGCCCCGCCTGTGCCACCAGCTCCCGGCACGGCGCGCAGCCGTCGATGTGCTCCAGCGCCCGGGCATGCTGCTCCGGCGGGAGCCGCCCCTCCAGCAAGGCCGCCACCTCTTCGTCCGAAAGGCACGCCACGTCTCCGGTAGGGTACTATGCACCCTCGATGCTTCCATCCTCGCCCGAGGGGCTGGCCGCCCGGGGGCGGCTTCGCTGGCCAGGTCTAGAAATACCCTCTGACGAATTCGCGCGGTATCTCGAACAACGCTGCCCCGCGGGGCAGGATCCGTCGAGGCTCGCGGTGGAGGATCTGTACCTGGCCTTCGGGTGCGTGCGGGGAGACGCGGCGGCGGTGGCGGCGCTGGAGCGGGAGTTTCTCCCGGCGGTGGAGCGGCTGCTGGCGCGGCGGGAACGGGATCCTGCGCTGGTCGACGAGGCCAAGCAGCGGCTGAGGGCGCGAGTGCTGGTGGCGCCGCCCGGGGGGCTCCCGAGGATCGCGGAGTACCGGGGGCAGGGGAGCCTTTCGGCGTGGCTGCGGGTGGTGGCGATCCGGGAGCACACCGAGGCGCTGCGGGCGCTGCGAGGGGGAGCCGCGCTGCCCGCAGAGGACGAGCTGGCCCCCCCGGCGGCCCTGGTGTCCCCGGAGCTGGCGGCGGACGAGGAGCGGCTCTTGCCGGCCTTTCGCCGGGCCTTCCGGGAGGCGCTGGAGGCGCTCCCTCCGAGGGATCGGACCCTGCTGCGGCTGCACTACATCGACGGCCTGCCGCTGGAGGCCATCGGGAACGTGTACCGCGTCAACAAGGGCACCGTGTCCCGGTGGCTGGCGGCGATCCGCTCCGGGCTGCAGGGGGACGTGCTCACCCGGCTCCAGGGCGCGTCGGGGGTCTCTCCGGAGGAGACCCGGAGCCTGCTGCGCGCCTTGCAGAGCCGGATCGAGGTGAGCCTCCGGGGGCTGCGGGAGGAGGCCGACTCCCTGCCCTGAGGGCTCAGTGCTTGGTCTTGGGCGGCGTGGGCGTACCCTGGGCGGCGCGCTTGGCGGCGGCGGCTTCCCGGAGCTTCTCCAGCTCGGGGGGGAGTTTTACGCGGCCAGGGCGGTAGAGCATCGTCGGGTCGTTGTCGTTGTCATCGTCCTCGGGGGCCGGAGGAGGAGGCACCGGCAGCGGTCGGCGCGCCGGCGCCGAAGGGAACGGCTGGGGAGGGGCCGCCACCCGGGGAGGCGAGGGGGTCGGAGCCGGAGGGGCCGGCGCCGGGAAAGGCGGAG
>CAZSDX010000250.1:0-10173 GCA_964605685.1 uncultured Polyangiaceae bacterium | reverse complement strand
CGTTGACCGGGCGGGTGACCGCGCGCTGGGAGGCGTCCACCGTCGGCCTGGAACCGAAGGGCGAAGGCGGGCTGGACGAGGCGGGCTGGCGCAGCTCCGGCGCGGACGGGGCGCGGGGCTCCGGCGGGGGTGGCTGGAACCCGGAGGGACGAGCCGGCAGGGAGCTCACCCGCGAGTCCTCCTTGGGCAGGGGCCCCGCCTGGCTGTCGCCTCGGGGGCCCTCGCCGGGCTTGGGCCAACCCGCCTCCACCCGCACCTGGAGCGCGGGACCTCGCCGGGCGATCCTCACGAGGTAATCCTTGTCGCCGATGTGGACCGTCTGCTTCACGCCTCCGGTCTCTTCTTGCGGCAGCAGCGGCGCCAGCGGTGTCCCCGCGAGCACCCCCTCGATCTGCTGGGTGTTGACCGGGTTCTTGCTCACCGGCCGGTATTCCCCTCCCATGCGTACCGTCAGGGCCCGCCCTGTCTGGAGGACGATCTCGGAGATGTCTTCCCTGTCGAGGTAGCGGAGGATGTTGAGTAGCTGGGACAAAGTTCGGCCAGAATAGGCCGACCCCGCCTGGACGACCAGACGTTCTCGCGACTAGAAAGACGGCCCCATGAGCTCTCCGCGCTTCCCCGAGCCTCCGCCCGTGATCCCGCCGACCCCGCTTGACCAGGTTGATGCCATGGTCGAGCGCCTTGCCTCCCGCAAGGACGAGTGGATCCGCGTGCCCATCCCTCGCCGCATCGGCTACCTCCGCGCCTGCCTCGCGGGGGTCATCGAGGTCGCCGAGGCCTGGGTCCGCGACGGCTGCAAACGCAAGGGGATCTCCCTCGACGACCCCCTCGCCGGGGAGGAGTGGCTCGCCGGCCCCATGACCACCGCCCGCAACCTCCGCCTCCTCATCGAGTCCCTGGAGCAAGGCGGCCAGCCGAGGCTCCCCAAGGTCACCCGCCGCCCCGACGGCCAGGAGGTTGCCACCGTCTTCCCCGGCAACCTCCACGACCGCATCATGTTCACCGGCCTCTCCGCCGAGATCTGGATCGAGCCTGGAAAGACCGCCTCCCAGGGGGCCATCTACCGCCGCCGCTCCGACCGCGGGAAGGTCTCCCTCGTCCTTGGCGCCGGCAACGTCTCCTCCATCCCCCCGATGGACCTCCTCTACAAGCTCTTCGCCGAGGATGAGGTGGTCATCCTCAAGATGAACCCGGTGAACGCCGACGCGGGGCCTCACATCGAGCGCGCCTTCCGCACCCTCGTCGAGGACGGCTTCCTCGCCGTCTGCTACGGCGGCGCCGAGGTGGGCGCCCACCTGGCCGATCACCCCAAGGTGGACACCCTCCACGTCACCGGCTCCGACCGCACCTACGACGCCATCGTCTGGGGCGCCGACCCTGAGGAGCAGAAGCGCCGCAAGGCCGCCAACGACCCCCGCAACAAGCGCCCCTTCACCGCCGAACTCGGCTGCGTCACCCCGGTGATGATCGTCCCCGGCGACTGGACCGAAGCCGAGCTCGACTACCAGGCCCGCCACGTCGCCGGCATGGTGGCCCAGAACGCCAGCTTCAACTGCAACGCCGCCAAGGCCCTCGTCGTCGCCAGCGGCTGGCCCCAGAAGGACACCTTCCTCCGCAAGGTCGAGGATCACCTCGCCAGGACTCCTCCCCGCAAGGCCTACTACCCAGGCGCCCAGCAGCGCTACCAGGCATTCCTCGACAACTACCCGGGCGCCAAACCCCTCCAGCCCCGCTCCGAGGACATCGTCCCCTGGACGCTGATCCCGGGGGTCAAGCCGGACCCCGGAGAGTACGCCCTCCGCAACGAGGCGTTTTGCGGTGTGCTGGCCACCGTCGAGCTACCGGCGACCAGCGCCAGCGATTTCCTCACCCGGGCGGTCCTCTTCGCCAACGATGTCTGCTGGGGCACCCTCTCCTGCACGCTCCTCGTGGATCCTCGCACCCAGCGGGCCCTCGGCTCCGCCGTTGACAAGGCCATCGCGGACCTGCGCTTCGGCGGGATCGGCCTCAACGTCTGGCCCGGGGTCATCTACGGGCTGGTGGTCACCTCCTGGGGGGCCTTCCCCGGCCACACCCCGCAGGATATCCAGTCCGGCGCCGGCGTCGTCCACAACACCTACCTGCTGGATCACCCGCAAAAATCCGTAGTCCGGGCCCCCTTCGTCATCAAGCCCACCCCCGCCTGGTTTGCGGACCACAAGAACCTCGCGGCTCTCGGCCGCAACCTGACCCACTACGAGGCGTCTCCCTCCTGGGGGGGGCTGGTCCGCGTGGCCCTCGCCGCCTTCAAGGGCTGACCGGGGCCTCGCGTACGGGAACGGGCAGGGGCACAGACACGACGAACGGGGCCGGGGACTTCCTAGCGGCGGGGCCGTTGTACCTGGAGCGGCGGAAGGTTGGGAGCGGGCTCCAGCAGCCCTCCTCGCCTCGCTGAGCTCCGCGAAGGGGTCACGGGCTGCCGCTCCGGTTGTGCGGGTCAGGTTGGGTTCTCCGCGGTCACGGCGCCTGGTACACGCAGAGGGATACCTGGTTGAGCACGGGGTGTGGCCAAGTGCGGAGAAGAACACCTGTCAAAGAAGGAAGCCAACCGAGGAGAAAGTTGGGAGATAGTCCGGGAAGAGCGAACCTGATCAGCCAACCCACAAGGCCGGCCACGGCCACGAGGCCGGGGACGAGGCCGGGGACGAAGGAAGCGTGGCCGCCTCCGGGTGGCCGAGACTGCCGGGAGTTCTCCCCCCTCGCCCTTCAGGGAGAGGGGGGCTGGGGGGGGTGAGGTCCCCTCGCCCTCGCTACAGGCTTCTGCTACCGTCCTTGCCCATGGCCGCCGAAGCTGCCCGTTCCCTTGGGCCTGCTCCTTCCCCGGAGCCGGTTCGCTGGCCCCCTTGGCCCGAGGTCGCTTATCCCGTCTGGCCCGATGACCTTTCCCGCTGGTATCTTCCCGAGGATAACGACGACATGACCTGGGCGACGCTGCTGACCGCCTTGCAGCGCCATCTGTTTCCTTCCCTTCGCAAGCTGCTGGAAGAACAGCGCCGCGATTGGTTCGTCGGCTACGAGCAAAAGATGAAGCTGGATCCCCACGACCAGCGCGTCGGCGTGCTCCCGGATCTGTACGTGCTGCCATGCCAGCCCCAGGACCCGAACTTTTCCGAATGGCCCGCCTACGATCCAGATGTGCCGTCGCCGGTGTTCGCCTTGGAGGTGGTGTCGCCCTCGAACTGGGCCAAGGATTACGTGGAGTCTCCGCAGAAGTACGCGAAGCTGGGGGTGGAGGAGCTGCTGCTGTTCGACGAGCTTGCGCTGGAAGGGAGGAGCCCCGCGTCGGAGCCCTACGCGCTGCAACTGTACCGGAAAGACCGGAGGGGAGCGCTGAGGCGGGTGTACGCCGGGGAAGGCCCCGTCTACAGCCAAGCGCTGAGGGGATGGTTCCGGACGGTAGGGAATCAGCTCACGGTGACGAGAGACGAGGAGGGAAATTCGCGGATCTTTACCTACGAGGAGACGGAAAGGTGGTGGGCGAAGCTGGAGGAAATCCAAGCGAAGGCCGAGGAAGAACGCCTGGCGAAGGAAGAAGCGGAAGCGAAGGCGGAGCGGGAGCGTCGCGCCAGGGAAAAGGCCGAACGCCAGGCAGAGCAGGAACGCCTCGCCAAGGAGGAGGCCAAGAAGGCCCAGAAAGCCGCCCAGCAGAAGGCCCAAGACGCGGAACGCAAGGCCGACCAAGAACGCCTCGCCAAGGAGGCGGCGGAACAGAAGGCGGAGCGAGAGCACCAGGCCAAAGAGGAGGCCGAGAAGGCCCAGAAAGCCGCCCAGGAAAAGGCGGAGGAAGAACGCCTGGCCAAGGAAAAGGCGGAGGCGAAGGCGGAGCAGGAGCGCCACGCCAAAGAGGAGGCCGAGAAGGCCCAGAAAACTGCCCAAGACAAGGCCGAGCAGGAACGCCTGGCCAAGGAAAAAGCCGAGCAAGCTCGCCAGGCCGCCGAGCAAGCGAAGCGAGAAGCGGAACAAGAACTGCTGCGGGAGGCTCGCCTCGCCCTGGCTGACCTCTGCGATTCCTTGAACCTGCCGTGGGACGAAGCCAGGCAGCAGTACGTCGATTCCCTCGACCTGCCCGCCCTGCGCCAGATCCGCGCCACCCTCAAGCAACACAAGCGCTGGCCCGGCTGATCGCAGCCCCGTCGCCGTCCCGGCCTTGTTCAGAAGGCCGTTTATGGGCCTGTCCACGGGTACGGTTCCCGTCGACGAGGCCGCCGGGGTTCACCCCGGCGGCCTCGTCGGCGAGCCCGTGGCCAGGGATCTGAACAAGGCCCGCCGTCGGGGAAGGGAGCGCGGGGCCGTTGTACCTGGGGCGGCGGAAGGTCGGGGGTGGACCCCAGCAGCCCTCCTCGCCGCGCTGAACTCCGCGAAGGGGTCGCGGGCTGCCGCTCCGGTTGTGCGGGTCAGGTTGGGTTCTCCGCGGTCACGGCGCCTGGTACACGCAGAGGGACACTCGCTCGAGGATGGGGAACGGCTGGGTGTTGGTGAGAACGCCGGTGGCCAGTACGGTCTGACCTACCCCACCCTGAGAGCAGCAGGTGATCCATCCGTCTCCCTTGCAACTAAACAAGTCGGAGGGACCTTCCACGGGCCCCATGAGGAGCGTTTTGGCGTAGGTGTTTTGGGTCACATCTCCTATCCCGAGATAGTGTCTACCATCAGGAAACATTTTCACCCGACTTTTGCGCAAGACGCCGTAGATCGAGATGCGCTGTCCCAGGAATCGCTCCCCTTCTTCCTCGATCTGCGCGGCCGGGTACCCGGTGGCACCATGCTCGCATGGCGGCGGACTCGCAAGGATCGGGACCGACGCGCACGTCCGAGGTTTCCAGCCAGGGTAGGGAGGGTTTTTCAAGGCATCCTTGACCCAGTTGCCATCCTGTTCGCCATGGGGGCCAAAGTCGTAGCGAACGGGGGGGGGCAGCGCGGTGGGCGGGGGGGGCTCCACGTTCAGGCGTTGTGCCGCCTGGGGGGTGGAAGCGCTGGGGGGAGGGGCTACTTCTTCCCGGGTGACAGGCACGCTGCGTTTACAGCTTGACAGCGAAAAAAAAAATCAAATAGGCCGCCAGACTTACGCGGCCACCTCTTGAAGACCAGGGGAACGCCGTGAGGAGAACAGAAGGCATGAGCTACCGTATACACCAAACCCTCCTCCTTGCAACCCTCTTCCTCCCCCTCAGCCCCCTCGGCATCGGTTGCGAAGGGGTGGAATCCGGGGATCCCGTCGACCAGACGACGCTGCCCATCTTCAACGGCAGCCCTGTCGTGGATGGGGAGGCCAGCGCCTTCGGATTCGTTCGTCTCGCGATCACAAAAACAACGGGTCTTGGCTGGTGCAGTGGCGTGGTGATGACACCGAACTGGGTCCTCACCGCCAAGCACTGCGTTGCTGACACCATCCGATCACCCGGGATAGCAGTACCAGGGAGCAGCATCACGATCACGGCAGATTCGGTGGTGCGAACGGCCACGGTATCGAGCACGAACGTACTTCTTCATCCCACCGCCGACGCTGCGCTTATCCGTCTGAATAAGGCCTACAGCCACGAGATCACCCGGTTCATGTACCCCTTCACGGACGCCGGGTTGCTGGGAAGCAAAGTTCGGTGCTTTGGCTATGGGCCAAATGCCGTGACCGTACAGCCAAACGGTACGGTCATCCTCTCCGGTTCTGGCACGATTCGCTCCGGCGATATGCGTGTCACTTCAACGGAACCACCACCTGAAGTCACGTTGCTTCCGTTGCTCGCTCCAGCCCTTCCCCAAGGAGCCATATCAGGCGACTCCGGCGGTGGCTGCTTTGTCAACGATGCGTTTGGTCAGATGGTTCTGGCGGGGCCCATCTCCCAGGGCATTGATCCTTTTCAGTTCCCGGAATCTGCTGGCTCGCTCACCAAGATGGTCGGTCCTGATGCCTATGCTCCCTGGGCGGCGCGCACGGTGTTCCGCACCACCTCTGTCTTCGGCCCGGGCGTCTCCACCACCATCGCCTCCTCCGGTTCCTGGAACCTCAACGTCACCCTCGCTGACATCAGCGGACCCACTCTCTTCCTCTCCAACGGGACACTCACTCCCGTCAGCTTGCGGGACTACGTCCGGGTCGACGGCTCCAACCTCTTCGCCATGATCGCCAACACCAACGGCACCTTTGGCCCCCTCAAGACCACGCCCCTCGGCTACGCGCCAGACCCTGATCTGGTCTACTTCGCTCGGGTCCACTCCCCGACCAGGTACGATTACGTCGAGGTCCAGCAGGATCGCCTCAAGATACGTTCTTCTCTGGGGGATGGCACCTTGGGTCCTCTGCTGCCCGACGTCCTCCTGGGCACGGACTCCTCCTGGACCGATGGCCACGCGCATTTCGTCGACGTCACGGGGGATGGCCTCGATGACCTCCTGTACCTGGACACCAACCGGGTGCGGGTGCGCGTGGCCCAGGGCAACGGCACGTTCGCCGCATCGTGGGTGAACAGCAACATCACCGTCCTGGGCCTTGGAAACAGCGCGCCTGTGCAGTTCTTCCAGGACGTCAACAACGACCAGCGTGCCGATGTGCTCCTGGTCAACGGGACGACCCTCGCCGTGATGCTGGGCAACACCAACGGCTCGTTCCAGGCTCCGATCTCGGCGCCGCTGGACATCCCCGAGGGCCTTTCGAACGCGAGCGATGTCCGCATCGCCGACGTGGACAACGACAAGAGGCTCGACTTCATCGTGGTGGGTCCGGGGTCGATCCGGGTGAAGAAGGGGCTCGCCACGGGAGCCTTCGGCCCGGTGGGGGCTCCGGTACGCTTCGAGTACAGCTCGGGGTGGAACCAGTTCGACGCGGGGGGCATCTTCGACATCGCCGACGTGGGGTGCGGCGACGGTCGAGCCGACTACTTGTGGACCGACCCGGGGACCACCTGGATCAAGTTCGGCATGGGGGGTGTGCCCGAGTTCGGTCGCATGAACATCCAGGAGATGACGCTTCCCAGGAGCTTCCCGCTGGACACCATCGAGCCGCTCTCGTGTGCGTTCACGAACATCGTGCCAGGGCGCGGGGAGGATCGGGTGTGCGTGACGGTCACGCGCATCGTGGTGCATCCGTCGCGGTGTGTGCGAGGCGCCGCCGGAGCGGCGAGCCAGGCGAAGCAGGGGGCGGAAGAGAGGAGCGAGGCGACGAGCGAAGCGTCCAGCGAAGAGACGCCGTCGGGGAAGGGAGCGGGGCCGTTGTACCTGGGGCGGCGGAAGGTCGGGGGCGGGCTCCAGCAGCCCTCCTCGCCGCGCTGAGCCCTGTGAAGGTGGCCGCACGCCGTCGCTCCGGTTGCGGGTCAGGCGGTGAACTCGGTGCCGATGCCCTGGTCGGTGAAGATCTCCAGGAGCACCGCGTGCTCGGTGCGTCCGTCGATGATGTGGGCCTTGCGGACGCCTGCGGCCACCGCATCGAGGGCGCAGGCCACCTTGGGGATCATCCCGCCGGAGAGGACCCCTTCCTCCCGGAGCCGGTGGGCGGTGGCGGTGGTGAGGGAGGGGATCAGCCTGCCCTGGTCGTCCTTGACCCCCTCGATGTCGGTCATCAGGACGAGCTTTTCGGCCTTGAGGGCGGCGGCGACGTGGCCGGCGACGGTGTCGGCGTTGACGTTGAGGGACTGGCCTTCCTCGTCGACGATGACCGGGGCGATCACGGGGATGAAGCCGCCTGCGACGAGCTGGTGGATCAAGGCCGGATCCACCTGGACGACCTCCCCCACCCGCCCCGGGTCCACCATCGTCCCCTTCTTGGTCCTCATCTGGGCGACCTTCCGGCCTCGCAGGAAGGAGTCATCCTTGCCGGTGAGCCCCACGGCGCGCCCCCCGTGCTTGCAGATCAGCGAGACGATCTCCTGGTTGAGCCTTCCGCCGAGGACCATCTCGACGACCTCCATGGTGCGGTCGTCGGTGACCCGGAGCCCGTCGATCCGCTCGCTCTGCACCCCCATGGCGCCGAGCATGCCGTCGATCTGCGGGCCTCCTCCGTGGACGACCACCGGGTTGAGCCCGACGAACTTCAGCAGGGCGATGTCCCGCGCGAAGCCGTCCCGGAGCGCTGGCTCGATCATCGCGTGGCCGCCGTACTTGATGACGAAGGTCCGACCGTGGAACCTCCGGATGTACGGCAGCGCCTCGTGGAGGACGTTCGCCTTCTCGATGATGTCGCGCACGGGTAAGGGCTCCTGCTGGAAGGGGTAGGGGATCGAGGTGGGAGGCACGAAGGTCTCCTTGATACTGCGGGGAGAGACCCAGCGCATCAGGTTCAGGGCGCTCCCTGCCTTGTCGTTGGTCCCGGAAGCCCGCCCCCCGCCGAAGGGCTGCTGCCCCACCACCGCGCCGGTTGGCTTGTCGTTGATGTACAGGTTCCCCGCCGCGTGGAGCAGCACACGGCTCGCCCTCGCCAGGAACGCCCGATCCCGGGAGAAGATCGCGCCGGTCAGCCCGTAGGGCCCCGTCGATTCGCAGAGCGAAAGCGCCTCGTCGAGGCGGTCGTCCTCGTAGACAAAGACCGAGAGCAGCGGCCCGAACAACTCCTCCTGCATCACCGCATGCCTTGGATCCTCCACGCGCACCAGCGTCGGCTCGACGAAGTACCCCTCCTCGCCGCTGGACTTGCCCCCCGCCAGTACCTCGCAGCCCGTGTCCGCCGCCAGCCGCTGCTGCCACCCCGAAAGCCGCCGGAAGGCCCGCTCGTCGATCACCGCCCCGAGGAAGTTCCGGAAGTCGGTCACGTCGCCCATCCGTAGCTCGCCGATGTGCCCCACGAGCCGCTCCCTCAGCGCGGGCCACAGCGACCGGGGGAGGTACGCCCGCGACGCCGCCGAGCACTTCTGCCCCTGGAACTCGTAGGCCCCCCGCACCAGCGCCACCGCCAGCGCCTCCACGTCCGCGGACGGGTGGGCGAACACAAAATCCTTGCCGCCGGTCTCCCCGACGATCCGCGGGTACGTCCGGTAGCGCGCCAGGTTCTCCCCGACGCCGCGCCAGAGCGCCTGGAACGTCGCCGTCGACCCGGTGAAATGGAGCGCCGCCAGCGATGGGTGCGCGAGGCAGGCCCTCCCCACCGGCTCGCCCCGCCCGTACACCACGTTGATCACCCCGGGCGGCAGCCCCGCCTCCCGGAGCAGCCGCACCGTGTGGTACGCCGCCAGGCTCTGGGTCTCCGCGGGTTTCCAGACGACCACGTTCCCCAGGAGCGCCGGGGCGGTCGGCAGGTTCCCCGCGATGGCGGTGAAGTTGAACGGCGTCACCGCCAGCACGAAGCCCTCCAGGGGCCGCAGCTCCGCGGTGTTCCGGAACCCGGGCGGCGAGATCGGTTGCTCGATCAGCCGCGAGGCGTACGCCACGTTGAACCGCAGGAAGTCGACCAGCTCGCAGGCCGCGTCGATCTCCGCCTGGAACGCCGTCTTGCTCTGCCCCAGCATCGTCGCCGCGTTCAGCGTCGCCCTCCACGGGCCCGCCAGCAGCTCCGCCGCCTTCTGGAAGATCCGGGCCCGCTCCTCGAAGCGCATCGCCGCCCACCCCGGCGCCGCCGCCATCGCCGCCTCGATCGCGCGCTCCGCCAGCCCCTCGCTGCTGTCGTGGATCCTCGCCAGCACCTGCCCGTGCCGGTGCGGAGCCACCACCGGCAGCAGCGCCCCCTCCCGCACCTCCCGCGAGCCGATCACGTGGGCGATCTCCGGCTGCTCCGACGCCAGCCGGGCCAGCTCCTCCTTGAGCCGGGCTCGCTCCGGGCTGCCGGGGGCGTAGCCGAGCACGGGTTCGTTCGCGGGGAGCGGAAGCGGCAGCGGGGTCTCGAACATGGCGCCGGGAGGCTACCTCCCCCGTCTCACCCGGGGAAGCTTCTCGGCCTTGTTCAGATCCCTGTCCACGTCCACGAAGCTCGTCCACGGAGCCCGTCCACGTGGACGTGAACCGTGGCCGTGGACGTGCCCGTGCTCCTGCCGGCCTTGTTCAGATCCTCGGCCACGGGCTTACCGACGAGGCCACCGGGGTGAACCCCGGCGGCCTCGTCGACGGGAACCTTGGCCTTGCCCATCGTTTGGTCCACTGGCCTTGTTCCCAAGACCGTCCATACGGGTGCGGTTGTCGCCGACGAGGCCGCCGGGGTGAACCCCGGCGCCGGAACGT
>CAZSDX010000249.1:0-10202 GCA_964605685.1 uncultured Polyangiaceae bacterium | reverse complement strand
GGGGCCGGCGGCGAGGCGGGCGGCGAGGCCGGAAGCGGCGCGGGGGTCGGCGGTGAGGCGGGCGCAGGCGGAGGAGTGGGGGCCTCGTGCACGCTGTCGCTGGCCTGCGAGGACGGCGACCCGTGCACGAAGGATACCTGCACCTTCGAGGGGAAGGACTGCGATCAGGAGAGCTGCCTGGACGGAGAAGGGAAGGCGCTCGGGGTCTGCGGCCGGGAGCCGTGGACCGGGACCGGCCTGGGGGCAGAGCTGCTCCCGGCGACGCTGCTGGGGGCCGAGCGGATCGGTCAGCCCACGCTGGTCGACCTCCCCGGGGCTTACGTGGCCGCAGCGCACCGGAGCGAGCTGGGCGAGGAAGACGTGGCCCTGCTGCGGGTGGCGGACGGAGGCGCCGCCATCCAGAAGGTGTCGCTGCGGAAGCTGCTGGAAGGGAGCCCGGGGAGCGGCTGGATCCCGCGGTCGAGCCCGGCGCTACGGACGCTCCCGGGGGGCGACGTGCTGGCGGTCTTCGGGGCGTCGGAGGGAGAGAAAAGCGGGTTGAGGGCGGTCATCCTGGGCGGGGGGTCGCTGGCGGTGAAGGCGCTGGCGGTGGTGTCGGACGACGGCTACAGCGCGCCATCGGGGCAGTACACGCCGCAGCTCTTCCCCATCGACGGGGCGGGGACCCAGTGGCTGGTCCAGTGGGTGGCGAGCGCCGACGGCCCCCAGCGGTACGCGGGGCTCGGGGCGGAGCAGGGGAAGCTCATCCCTCCGGTCAAGGTGAACGACGCCGGGACCAACGTGCGGGCGCTGGCGGCGGTGCAGGGGACCGGCTCCTCCTGGGGGGCGCTGCTGCTGCGGGGGCCCTCCGTGGAGGCGTGGCACCCCTCGGGGACGAGCGCCCAGATCGCGGGGGCTCCGGAGGTGAAGAAGCCAGCCGGGATGAGCGCGGCGCGGCTGGGCGACGGGTTTGCGCTGGCGGCCTATGCAGACGGGACCCCCCAGGACGGCGGCAAGATCTTCCTGCGGGTGCTGGCCTGCTCTTCGGCGAGCTGCAACGTGGGGACGCTCCAGGGGGACCTGGGGACCGCCGCCTCGTCGGGCCTCTACCCGGCGCTCCACGCCCGGGCCCTCGACGAGGACCCGGCGATCACCCAGCTCGTCCTGGCCAACATGGTGTACCCGATGTTCCCCGGCGGCCTCGGCTACCTGGGGATCTTCACCGTGGACCGCTTCAAGCTCACCCAGGATGGCCAAGGGTACATCGCCTCCGAGGCCCCCCAGGTCAACCCCCGCTACGCGCTTTTCCCTGCGGATCTCACCCAGCTCAACGCCACCACGCCCCGCTCGCTTCCGGCGGTGCAGGTGGCCAGCAGCGGGCGCATCGGCATCGCCTGGGTCGAGGGCGCCGAGCCCGCCCAGAGCCTGCGCTTCGCCCGCTACGGGACGGTCCAGTGCCCACCCCCCTGAGCCGTCACTTCTTGCTCAGCCACCCCTCCAGCTCGTCGGCGCCGCCGATGTACTGGCCGTCGATGAATACCTGGGGCGTGGTGCTCTTGCCGCTCACCGCCCGCAGCCGCCTCGGTGTCGCCGGGACCTCCTCGTAGGCCCAGCCCCGCTCTCCCAGCAGCTTCTTGGCCCGGGCGCAGTGGCCGCAGTTGGGCTTGGTGAAGAGCACGATGTCGTGGGGCAAGGTCGCCTGGGGGTCCAGGTACTTGAGCATCGTGTCCGCGTCCGACACCTGGAAGGGATCGCCGGGCACGTCCGGCTCGATGAACATCTTCTTGATGACCCCGTCCTCCACCAGCATCGAGTAGCGCCAGGAGCGAGCACCGAAGCCCAGATCCTTCTTGCTCACCAGCATGCCCAGCGCCTCGGTGAACTCGCCGTTCCCGTCCGGCAAGAAGGTGATCTGCTCCGCGTGTTGATCCTTGGCCCACGCCTCCATCACGAAGGCGTCGTTCACCGACAGGCACACGATGTCGTCGATCCCACGCCTGCGGAACTCGGCGTAAAGCTCGTTGTACCTCGGCACGTGGCTCGTCGAGCACGTCGGCGTGAACGCCCCGGGGAGCGCGAAGACCACCACCCGCTTCCCTCCGAAGATCTGCGCCGTCGTCACGTCCTTCCAGGCGCCCCCCTGGCGGGTCCGGAACGTGACCTCGGGGACGCGCTTGCCTTCCTGATTCTCCAGCATGGTTCTCTCTCCATTCTCCCGGCCTCGGTGGGCCATCCGCTCGCCGCCACCTCGGCGGCCTCGATGGAGAGGACCGTAAACCCCGGGCCCCGGCAGATCGAAGATTTTTTCCCTGCGTTCTTGATAGCCTGGGACAATCAAAGACGCGCTGACGGATACTCCGCGATCCGGGAGGCGACCTCGTCGACGGCGTCCTCCGGGAGCCCCGGGTAGAGGGGCAACGCGAGTGCCTCCCGGGCCGCTCGCTCGGCGCGGACCAGCGGGCCCAGCGCGGGGCACCCCCGGTAGGGAGCCAGGCGGTGGAGCGGCGTCCGGTAGTAGACCGCCGTGCCCACGCCGCACGCCTGGAGGTGCGCGGCCAGCCCGTCGCGGTCAGCACAGCGGACGACCGCCTGCTGGGCCGCATGGCCGTCGAGGTGCTCCGGGCCCACCAGGGTCAGCCCCGGGCAGCCGGAGAGCCGCCTCCGGTAGCGCTCGATGAGCGCGCGCCGCTCGCCGATCTCCTCGTCGAGGTGGGGCAGGAGCACCGCCAGCATCGCCGCCTGGAGCGCATCGAGGCGGCTGTTGCGCCCCGGCTCGGCGGAGGGTTGCTGCTTGCTGGGCTGCCCGTGCTGCCGCAGCCCCCGGAGCCTGCCGGCCAGGGCGAGGTCGTCGGTCCAGATGGCGCCCCCGTCGCCCAGGGCACCGAGGGTCTTGCTGGGGAAGAAGCTGAAGCAGCCGGCCTGGCCGAAGGTGCCAGCGCGGCGCGCGTCGTGGTGTCCACCGAGGGCCTGAGCGGCGTCCTCGACGAGGCGCAGGCGGAAGCGCTCGCAGAGCCGGGCGAGGCGGTCCGGCGGGAGCACCGCGCCGAAGAGGTGCACCGGCAGCAGGACCGATACCTCCTGGCCCGAGGGCAGCAGGGGGCGCCCCCGGGGAGAGCAAGGCAAGGCGTCCAGCCCCTCCTCGACGGCGTCCAGGTCGAGGAGGAGGTCGTCGTCCCGCACGTCGACGAAGACCGGCGTCGCCCCGACGTGGTGGATCGCTTCCGCAGTGGCCACGAAGGTGAACGGTGTCGTCAGGACCGCCTGCCCGGGGCCGACGTCGAGGGCCCGGAGGGAGAGCTCCAGGGCGTCCGATCCGGAGGCGACGCCCACCACCTGCCCGCCGCCGAGGAAAGCGGCCAGCTCCTCCTCGAAGGAGGCGACCGCCGGGCCCAGGACGAAGGTGCCGCCGTCGAGCAGGCGCGCGAAGGCGTCGCGCAGGGCGCCGCGCCGCCGGCGGAGCCGCGGGGTCGGGTCGAAGAGGGGGATGCGCACGCTACCGGTTCACGCAGGCGCCCGGGGCGGAGGGGTCACAGGGACCAGCCGGCGGCTTGCAGGCGCAGCCGTCGATGTGGTTGTGCGCTGACTGGAGCGCGCAGTGGGCGGCCTCGCGGCGGTGGTCGAGTCCGTCCGGGACGCAGACGTCGACGTCGATACGGGCCGTGTCGTCGAAGTCGGTCAGGTAGGTGCAGGTGCAGGAGATCAGGTGGCCCTGGCGGGGAGGTTCGGCGCGCTTGCACCCGGCGAGGAGCAGCGCCGCGGCGAGCCAGATCAGGGGAGCATCTTGCATGGGGAGAGGGCGGCGGCGGCGGGGCTCCCGTACTGGGGGAGGGCGATGCGAGGGTAGTAGGCCAGCAGGTTGAAGCACATCTCCTCGTTGGTGGCTTCCCCCCACTTGACGGTGCTGCTGGTGGTGTTGTTCCAGGTGCAGCGGGTGGCGATCTTGTCGCCGGGGTAGATGGTGACATCCATCGGGTAGACGACCTGATCGTAGAAGCTGTACGGATCCGCCAGGCCCAGGCTGACCTTGTTGCCGCTGGGCTGGATGAGCTCGCTCTCCAGGCGGAGCCCGAGCTGGTGCATGTGCGGCCACGCCTGGAACACATGGATGGGAAGGAACTGGGTCGCTCCCCCCAGGAACGACAGGGTACACTCGACCGTGGAGGTCTTGTGGGGCGGGAGCTGGAAGTCATACCCCCCGACCCACATGATGTCCGCGTCGTAGGGGCGGGGCTTGTCGGTCATGCAGAGGCCGAGTTCGGTCGCATCCTCCTGCCCGTCGAGCTGCTTGAGGTTGCTGTAGTGGACCTGCACCATCAGGTGCGTCTTCTCCT
Organism: uncultured Polyangiaceae bacterium; assembly: GCA_964605685.1. Taxonomy (GTDB): domain Bacteria; phylum Myxococcota_A; class Polyangia; order Polyangiales; family Polyangiaceae; genus JANWXX01. Next base: position 5,892 of record CAZSDX010000249.1, on the reverse strand, counting down.
CGGCCTTCACCGGGAACCCGGCGGCCTCCGGCAGCAGGTACGGCGGCCCTCCCGGCGCCCAGGCGTAGATGGCCTTGCCCTCGATGGGGAAGAGGTCCGAGCAGGGGTGCGGGTCGGCGGGCTCCGCCTCGCTCATGGTGAACAGCAGCAGGTGGTGGACGATGGTCTCGTTGTCGATGAAGGGGACGATCCCGGTGATGTGCCGCTTGCTCGGGGCACCCTCCAGGTCCACCCCAAAGCACACGTAGCGATCCACCTCGTTCTTCGGCATCTTCCAGGGGGTCTTGGGCTTCAGCCGGATCGTCGGGTCGCAGCTCGGCGGCGGCTTGTTCTCCTTGGGCTCCGGCGCGGGGCAGGCCGCCGTGTCGGTGCTCCTCGGTAGCCCTTCGTCCAGCCAGGCGTCGATCACCGCCAGCTCCTCCACCGTCAGCCTCGGGCGCGACGGCGGCGGCATCGGCTTGGTGGCGGACCGGAGCCGCTCCTGCATCACCGTGTAAATATCCCGGGAGGGCTCCGTCACCGCCTTCTGGTTCAGATCGTCGTAGGTCACCAGCGACGACGGCGCCCCGAAGGCCGGCTTCTCCCCGTGGCACTCCTGACACCGCTCCCGGAGCACGCGCTCCACACCGCACGGCAGCCCGCTGGAGACCGCCGCCCCCGCGCCTCCCGCCGCCCCGCCGCCTCCTGCCGCGCCCCCTGCTCCCGCGGCGCTGGCCGGATCTTCCGCCTGACCTCCGCAGGAGAGCAGGGTCAGCAAGGGAGGGAGGAGCAAGAAGATGCGGAGAAGATCCATTGCGGTGCTGGTGAAATTACCAGCGACCCGCCAGGAACGATATCCCGACGTTGAGGAGCAACAGGACCAGCAGCACGAGGACCAGCAGCGAGCCCACCCCGACCCACCCGGGCCGCAGCGAGCGCCCTCGCGCGGCGCAGCCCCTGCAGAGGGCGTACACCTGGACCCCCCCCTCGGTGAGCACGCAGCAGTCCCCGCAGAGCATGCGGCGGCATCGCATGCAGGGGCCTGCGGCCTCGGCTCCGCAGCCCGAGCAGCGGGGTGGTCCTCCACCATCGACCGGCTGAAGCGCCCCGCTCATGGGCCTGGATTCTTGCCCCGGATCCCCTCAAAGTACAAGCGTGTCTCCCGACAAGATCCGCCTGCTCGCGCTCACCCTCGTCACCATGATCCTCTCCCTCTCGGTGCACGAGTTTGCCCATGCCTGGGCCGCCACGCGCCTGGGCGACGACACCCCCGAGCGCGACGAGCGGCTCACCCTGTCTCCCCTCGCCCACATCGATCCGCTCGGCACCATCCTCTTCCCGGCGATCAGCGTCCTCTTCGGCGGCTTCGCCTTCTTCGGTTGGGCGAAGCCGGTGCAGTTCAACCCCAACCGGTTCCGCCGCTCCGTCTCCGTCCGCGGAGGCTCTGCCCTCGTCGCCGCTGCGGGTCCCCTCTCCAACCTGCTGCTGGCGGTGCTGGCCATGGGCTTCTTCGTCGCCCTCAGCCGCCTCGGGGTCATCGGCCAGAACCCCGCGGGGAGCACCCGGGATGCCCTCTCCGTCTTCCTCCTGGCGATGTTTTCCACCAACGTGGGCCTCTGCGTCTTCAACTTCCTCCCGTTCCCTCCCCTCGACGGAAGCTACCTCCTGCCCCGCAGCCTCGACGACCTGGTGGACCGCATTCGCCCCTTCTCGCTGCTGCTCCTCATGCTCCTCATCTCCATCCCCGCCATCCGTCAGCCGCTCCTCGACTGGCCCATGGGCCTGCTCAAGTCCGCCATCCTGACCCTCTTCGGTGTCGGCTGACCTTGGCCACCCCCCAGGAGCGACCCCAGCGCCCTCACCTCAAGAAGGTCCCCTCGGACCCTACCCCGGTCGAGGCTACCTTTGACCCCCTCGCCTACAACGTCGCCCTGCCTCAGGTCGAGTTCGAGGGGCCCCTCGACCTCCTCCTTCACCTCATCCAGTCCCACCAGCTCAACATCCTCGACATCCCCGTCCACTTCATCACCGCCCGTTACCTCGAATACCTCTCGGTGATGCAGTCCCTCTCCATCGACGTCGCCAGCGAGTACCTGGTGATGGCTGCGGTCCTCGCCCACCTGAAATCCAAGCTCCTGCTCCCGGTCGTCCCCGGCGACGGCAAGGATGACCTCCCGCAAGAGGAGCTCGATCCGCGGCAGGAGCTGGTCCGTCGCCTCCTCGAGTACCAGCGCTTCAAGGCCGCCGCCGCCGAGATGGCCTCCCTCAGCGAAGGCGCCCAGGACGCGCTCCCTCGCCCCCCGCTCCCCGCGCCCCCGCGTAGCGAGGGGCCCCTCGCGGTATTTCCCCTCCATCACCTCGTCGACGCCCTCATCGCGCTCCTGGGGCGCCGCAAGATCAAGATCAACCACGAGGTCACCTTCGACCGCCTCACCATCACCGACCGGATCAACCAGCTCTCCGACCTGCTCCGCGTCCGTCGCCGCGCCACCTTCGACGAGCTCTTCGAGGGCGTCGTCACCCGGTTCGATATCGTCATCACCTTCCTCGCCCTCCTGGAGATGTCCAGGCTCCGCCTCACCCGTGTCTACCAGGCCGGCGTGTACACCCCCATCCACATCGAGTACACCCTCCAGGACGCTTCTCCCGAGGACATCGAGGGCTCCTCCGGAGAGGGATGAACCATGGCAGGACGGAAGCGAACCACCTCACCCCCCGGCCCGCGGTCCGTCGCTCGCGGCGAGGAGCCTCACCCCCCGGCCCCCTCTCCGTCTCCCGCGGAGAGGGGGAGATCCTCGGCAGATTCTCTCGCGGAGTCCTCACCCCCCGCGAGCGACGGAGAGGGGGAGGAAACCGGTGGGTTGACGGCGGAGACGCAGGAGGCGGAGGCAGGGGAGGGGATGCCTGTGGTCCGGGAGCACCTGCGGGGGCTCCTGGAGGCGCTCCTGTTTGTCAGCCCGGAGCCCATGACCGTGAACGACCTGGCGAGGATCGCCCAGGCAGATCGGCGCTTTGTCCGGGAAGTCCTCGACGAACTGCGGGAGCACTACCGCTACCGGGGGCTCCGCATCGACGAGGTGGCTGCCGGGTTCTGCTTCCGCACCAACCCGCTCTTCGGTCCCTTCGTCCGCGAGCTGACCGGAGCGCGCCCTGTCAAGCTCACCCGCGCCCAGATCGAGACCCTGGCCATCGTCGCCTACCGCCAGCCCATCACTCGCCCCGAGATCGATGACGTCCGGGGGGTCGACTCCGGACCCATGCTCAAGCTGCTCCTGGAGCGGGAGCTGATCCGTATCCTCGGGAAAAAAGAGGAACCGGGCCGCCCCCTCCTCTACGGGACCACCCCCCAGTTCCTCGAATTTTTCGGGATCAAATCCCTCCGCGAGCTGCCCACCCTCCGCGACTTCGCCGACCTGACCGAGGAGTCTCGCGCCGCTTACCAGCGCATCCTCGGGGAACCTCCCCCCCTGCTTCCCTTCGACCCCGGCGGTCTCGCGGAAGGAGAAGGACACCTCCTCCCCACCGCAGAGAACGCCCACGAGGACGACGCTCCCAGGGGAAGCTCACCGCCATCTCCTCCCCCCTCTGCCCAACCGGGAGAGGGGGGCCAGGAGAAGGAGGGAGACGAGGAAGATGTGGACTCGTCGTTTCCGCTCCCCCCTCTGCCCTTCAGGGAGAGGGGGGTTGGGGGGGGTGAGGTCCCAGACGAGGACGAGGACGACGAGGACGACGAGGACGACGAGGACGACGAGGACGACGAGGACGACGAGGACGACGAGGACGACGAGGATGACGAGGATGACGACGAGGATGATGAGGAGGACTGAGGTGCGTGGGCTCGGGCTCGCGGTGGGGCTGGTGGCGTTGGTGGTGGGTCACGGATGCTCCTCGGAGGAAGAGGCGCCACCCGTGGCGGCATCGAGGGACATCGTGTACGCGCCGATGGGCTCGCTCTCGCTGGCGTCGGGGAAGGGGAGCTTCCGTTTCGGGGCCGCCAGCGCGGCCACCCAGATCGAGGACAAGAACGAGAACACCGACTGGTTCGTGTTCACCCGGAAGAAGGCGCCGGGAGATCCGGACACGGTGAAGGCGCTCGGCAAGGGCAAGGCGCCCGTGGGAGAGGCGTCCCGGGGGTACACCAAGGCCATCGAGGATATCCAGCTCATCAAGGACGCGAAGCTGGACTCGTACCGCTTCAGCATGGAGTGGGCCCGTATCGAGCCGAAGAGGAACCAGATCGACGAGGCCGCGATCAAGCACTACCGCGACTTCCTGGAGGCGCTCGTCGCCCAGGGGATCCGCCCCGTGGTGACGGTGCATCACTTCTCCAACCCGATCTGGATCGATGATCCGACGGACATCGCCTGCGCGAACGGGCCGACGGACGACAACCTGTGCGGCCTCGGGCACCCGCAGGGGGGGGCGATGGTGGTCCAGGAGATGGAGGAGCATGCGAAGCTGCTGGCGGAGCGCTTCGGCGATCTTGTCGACGAGTGGGGGACGCTCAACGAGCCGGTCAACTACCTGCTGGCGGGGCACTTCACCGGGCTATTCCCCCCGGGAAAGAGCCTGCTCTCCGACCTGACCGCCCAGGGGTTGCTCACCAAGTTCGTCCCGGTGGTGCGCGACTACATGGAAGCCCACGCGCGCATGTACAAGGTCATCAAGGACAGCGATACGACGGACGCCGACGGCGACGGGCAGGCGGCGGTGGTGGGGCTGTCGCTGTCGGTGGGCGAGTGGGTCCCTGCGCGCAACGGCGAGCTGAGCGATGACCCGGCGGACATCACCGCCACGGAGCGGGTCAAGTATGTCTACCACTACCTCGTCGTCGACTCGTTCCGCGACGGCACCTTCGACGCCAACCTCGACGGGACCCCCGACGAGCAGCACCCCTCCTGGAAGGGGACGATGGATTGGCTCGGCGTCCAGTACTACTTCCGCGCAGGCGTCACCGGGAAGAACCCGCTCATCCCGGTGCTCGACGTCACCCCCTGCTTCAACACCCTCACCAAGAGTGCCTGCGTCCCCCCCATCGACCGCACCTACTGCGTCGAGGAGATGAACTACGAGTTCCACCCGCAGGGGATCTACGCTGTCCTCAAGGACTACGCCCAGCGGTACCCCCAGCTCCCGCTCGTCGTCAGCGAGTCCGGCATCGCCACCGAGAACGGGAAGCGCCGCGCCGAGAACATCGTCCGTACCCTGGAGCAGATCGAGCGCGCTCGCGTCGAGGGCGCCGACATCCGCGGCTACTATCACTGGAGCCTCTACGACAACTTCGAGTGGGCCGAGGGCTACGGCCCTCGCTTCGGCCTCTACAAGGTCGACTACACCACCTACGAGCGCTCCCCCACCGAGGGAGCCACCGTCCTCGCCCAGATCGCTGGCTCCCGCCGGCTCCCCGAGGCTCTCCGCGCCGCCCACGGCGGCGACGGACCCATGACCCCTGAACATTCCGACCAGGAACTCCCCGAGATGTGTACCAAATGACCCCCGCGCCGCCCTTGCATGGGAGGCCCTTCCTTGGCGGATCTCGGCGTTCCTGGGGGTTCCGCGTCGACGGCCGCTGATCTACGTTGAAAGGGTGAAGCGTCTCTTCCTGCTTCCTCTTCTGGCGACGACCGGCTGCACGGCCCTCCTCGGCAACGACTACACCTTCGACGATACGGCCTCGATCTCCCCCGGGGCCGGGGGAGTCGCCGGCGCGGCGGGGCAGGGGGGCGGAGGCGGGACGGAGGTCGGAGGTTCCTCGTCGGGAGGTTCCGGAGGTTCCGGGCAGTCCGGTGACGCAGGGACAGGTGGTGGCTCCGGAGCTGGAGCCGGAACCGGGGGAGAGGGAGGAGGCTCGGGCCAGGGCGGGGCAGGGGCCGGAGGTTCCGGAGGGGATGGCGGTGCGACAGGCGGGGGGGC
>CAZSDX010000248.1:0-10248 GCA_964605685.1 uncultured Polyangiaceae bacterium | reverse complement strand
CCCCGCTGCTGCCGCCTTGCCCCGCATCGGAGCCACCGTTGCCTGCGGGGCTGCTGCCGCCGTTGCCGGCCTTGCTGCCGCCCTGCCCGGCCTCTCCTCCCCCTGCGGCCTTGCCACCGGAGCCGCCGGAGCCGCCCTTGGGGGGAGAGATGATGATCTCCGCGGAGGATTCCTCTTCGGTGCTACAGGATGAAACAGACAGGAGCGAGATCAACACCGCCGAGCAAGCGGTGGTGCAGCGAGCGGCCCACGAGCGCATGAAGAGGAGAGTATCACGGCTCGCTGACCACGGTCAGAGTCGCTTGACGGAGGGGCGTCGGCCCTCTTTACTTGGGGAGAGATGTGTCCCCGACACGAAGACGAAGCCACCATTGTCGGCTCCTTGAACATCCCGGCGGCGCTCCGGGAGAAGTACCAGATGAGCCCGACGTTCCTCGTGGTGAGCGGCCAGGCGTCGGCGGGCAAGATGTTCAAGCTGCGCGGAGAGATGGTGATCGGCCGTACGACGACGGCGGACATTTACCTGGACGACGACGGGGTGTCGCGGCGCCACGCGAAGGTGCTGGTTAGGCCCGACGGGGTGGTGGAGGTGCAGGATCTGGGCTCGACCAACGGGACGTACCACAACGGCCAGCGGATCCAGATGCACCTGCTGAAAGACGGGGACACGATCCAGATCGGAAGCACCACCATCCTCAAGTTCTCGTACCGCGACGCCCTCGAAGAGGAGCTGCAGAAGAACCTGTACGACTCGGCCACCCGGGACGCGCTGACGAAGACCTACAACAAGAAGTACTTCAGCGAGGCGATCAAGCGGGAATTCGCCCACGCCCTCCGGCAGCAGACGCCGCTGTCGCTCGTGATGTTTGACATCGACCACTTCAAGCGGATCAACGACCAGTTCGGCCATCCGGCAGGGGACTTTGTCCTCTCCAAGCTGGCGGCGACGGTGAACGAGTGCATCCGGGCGGAGGACACCTTCGCGCGCTACGGCGGCGAGGAGTTCGCGCTCCTGCTGCGGGACGCCTCCGAGAAGCAGGCGTTCACCTGCGCGGAGAGGATCCGTCGCAGAATCGAGACCACCGATTTCACCACCAGCGGCCAGAGGATCCCGGTCACGTCGAGCTTCGGCGTCGCCACCTTCACCGGCACCGAATTCAGCTCCCCCGAGGCCTTGATCGAGGCCGCCGATCAGTACCTCTACAAGGCCAAGCGCGGCGGTCGGAACCGCGTCGAGACGCGGCTCCTGGGCGGCTTACTCACCGCTCTACTTCCCCGTACCTCTCCTGGAGCCATGCCTCCAGCGGCATGCCCCGTCGCCTCAGCTCGTCGGCCACCTCGACCCCGACGAAGCGCAGGTGCCAGGGCTCCCAGACGTAGCCGGTGATCTCCGTCGCGTTCTGGCCGTAGGAGACCACCAGGCCGAAGCGGTGAGCGTTGCCGTGGACCCAGCGCATGGGGGCGCTGTCAGCGATGCGCTGCGCGTCCCAGCCCTCGTAGAAGGCGCGTCCCGGCTCGCGGTAGACCAGGTCCGCGGTGGTGCCGAGCTGGTGCTCCGAGTGGCCTGCGTGGGCCGACGAGGCCTCGGCGCGGCGCACCGCCTCGTCCTCGGGGTAACCGAGCAAGCGCTGCTGCCGCACCCAGGAGCGAAAGATCGTCCCCTGGCTAACGTAGGACCGGAAGCCGCTGCGGACGCGGAGCTCGTGGCCCATCCTCCGGGCCTCGTCGATCATCGGCCGGAACCCCACCCGCCCCCCGGCCCCCACCGGGAGCCCGTCGTGGGTCTGCGCGATCGGAGGGGCTGGGGAATCCCAGGCCAGCCCCCGGAGCGCCTCCGGCGTGGCGAGGGCGTAGCCCCGGGGGAGGCAGAGGAGATCGATGGACCGCGCCGCCAGATGTCGGGGGAGCGCCCCGAGGCAGGGCGTCCAGGGAGAGCGCGCGTCCACGGGGAAATCCGCCGGGATCGCGCGCCGGCGGTTCACGAGGAAGAGAGGGTCGAGGGGGTCCGCCGGGGGAGCGACGGGCTCGCGCCGGGGAGGAGGCGAGGAGGAAGCAGGCGCCAAGGGCTCGGCGGAGAGGAGCGAGGGCGAGGAAGACAGCGTCGGAAGGAGCACAGGCGGAGAGCTGGAGGCTCGCCCCGAGGAGGGAGACCACCCCATTCCGCTAAAGACGAGGGCCGCCCCCAGGACAAGCGGGCTGGCGAGGAAGGTCGAACGGGCGAACGACATGCGAGGAGAGCCTGCCCCATGGCCACCAGGGCAGAGAGCTTCTATGCTCGGCCCCGGCCTGGAGCAACCTCTTGAGCGGGTTTTTGGCGATCCTCACCGACCACTCCCCCGAACCCCGGAGGATCCTCTGGCAGCGTGCCTTCGAGCGGCTCGTCCGGGAGAACTCCGGCGAGCCACCGACCCCCCTCGACGAGATCTCCCCGGGGCTCCTCGACGGGTGGGTCTCGCAGGCGCTCCGCGAAGGGTGGCTCGCGCAGCCGAGCCCGGATTCCCCTCCGGGCGAGGCGCTGGCGCTCCAGGCGCTGGAGCTCGCCCTACCGCCCGGCCCCAGCCGGCAAGCCCTCTCGGAGCGGGTCCAGGGAGCCACCCTCGGCGGCCCGGCCAGCCTGTTCGCCGCCCTGATGGAGCGCCGCATCCTGAGCGGGGAAGAGCCCCCCGAGCCCACCGCCGCCCAGCAGGCCCGGGTCACCCTCTGCATGATCCTGGCGCCCGGGCAGTGCCCCGACGCTGCGGCGCTGGCCCTGGCGCTGCTGGTCAGGCCCGCGAGCGCGCGCCGCTGGCTCGCGGAGGACGCCCACCGCTCCCTGCCCCAGCGCCGCACCGCCGCTCGCCTGCTGGAGCGCGCAGCCCAAGGCGCCGTGGCGAAGAGCTCCGACGCCAGCGGCGACGGGTGGGTGCGGAGGCTGCTGGGCTCGGAGGCCTTCGAGGTCGGTTTCCCCCGGCTCCTCAACGACCGGGAGCCGCTGGTCTGGCACCACGCCGCCCTGGCTCGCGGCTTCCTCGCTCCGCACCACGAGCCCTTCCAGCAGGCCATCCTCGCCGGGCTCTCCCCCGAACAGACCCCGACCGAGTGGAGACGCGCGGGCACGTCCCTCGTCGCCTGGGCGGGGCGCGCCCCCGACAAGCTGCTCCCCACCCTGGAGCGCCTCCTCCGGAGCGGCCTCCTCCGGCGCCACCAGGGGCTCGGCGGCGTCCTGACCCGCGGCCTGGGCGCCGCCGCCGAGGGGAGCCAGGAAGCTGCCCGCGAGATCTTCCGGTGGCTCTTCCAGGAGGATCCCCTCGGCGCCGCCGAGGCGCTCTCCGACGCGATGGAGCGGGGCTTCGCGCCGACCCCGGAGCAGCTCCAGCAGGCCATCACCGCGCTCTCCCGGCCCGACCGCCCCCGGGAGCCCCAGGCCCCGCAGGACGACGGGCTCGATGCCCTCTGGGCCGAGCGGCTCGCCGAGCTTCGCCGGGGCCACGAGGGCTCCGCCCTCGGCGCCCTCGACGACGCCCTGGTGGCCTACGCGACCCGCGGCGCCGCCGCGGCCTGCGCCCTCGCCAGGGAGGCGGTCCAGCAGGTCGAGGGCAGCGTCGCCCTCCTCGCCCTCCTCGACGACGCCGCCGGCAGCTCCGACGACGAGACCGAGGTCCGCCGCCGCCTCTTTTCCCTCCTCCACCAGACCCAGCGCTGCGTCCTCCAGGACGACCGCCTCGACGCCCTCCTCGACCTCGGTGCCCTCCCGGACGACAGCGACGAGCGCGAGCGCCTCATCACCACCCGCGACTGGCTCACCGAGTGGATCCTTCTCCAGACGCCTCCCGCCTGCAAGAGGGGGTCACCTCTGCATCACCAGAGCCTCCATATCCAAAAGCTCCGTACGCTCCTCTACGCGGCGGACGCTCACACGCGCCAGTCCACGCCCCAGGCCCTGGCGGGGGCGCACCGACGTCGTCAGCGGATCGCCGTCGCCATGCTGGAGAGGCTGCGGAGCGGGGTCCCCCCGGAGCTTTCGCGGGCCACCGGGGCGACCCTGGCCCGCGCCCTGGACGCGCTGCTCCGCGTGGGGGATCTGGCGCCGACGGACGTGCTCTTCCTGGTCTTGCGCGAGGAACTGGGAGTGGGCACGGTGCGTGTGCTGATCGAGGCGTCCGTGAACCAGGAGGTCGAGTCGCTGCTGGGTGCCTACCTCGCCGCCTTCCAGGAGGATCTCGCGGGGGGTACGCCGGGCGAGCTGGCCCCCGCGTCCATCCCGCCGACCCTGCGCCCTCCGGGGGCAGAGGGGGAGGTCCCCGAGGCGGGGGCGCTCCCGGTGATGTTCGCGTTCCACCACACCGGCGAGCGGCTGCGGAGGCTACGGGAGCTGGCCCAGCAGATCCCCCTGGAAGCATCCCTGCGGGCCGAGGCCTGCCGGCGGGCGCTCCAGGGCTACGGGGACGCGCTCCGGCGGCTCCTGGAGGCGACCTCGCTCCGGGAAGCGGTGCAGGACGGCGGGGGCATGGCGCTGCTGGAGCGTTCCTGGTTCGACCTGCTCCAGCAGATCGCCTCGGCGGAGCAGCGGATCGGCTCCAGGAGCGAGCCGTTGGTGCTACCTCGGCCGGCGCTGCCCGCGCTCCAGAGGGCCATTGAGCGGCAGGACCCGGGCGAGGCCGAGCAGGCGCTGAGCGCGGCGCAGATCGCCCTGGAGAGGACGCTGCCGCCCCCCCTCGCCTCCCTCGCCTCCCCCATCGTCGGCTCGCTGCTGGCGCTGCCGCTCCTTCCCCGTCCGCGGCCTGGGGGAGCGCGTCCGCTCAGCTTCCCTACCTGGGTCCCCGAGCACCGCATCCTGGGGGCCTTCCGGCTCCTCTCTCCGGCGGGCTCCGGGGGGGCCGGCAGCGTGTTCATCGCCCGCCGAGCCGAGGACCCGAAGGACCGGGAGGTCGAGCGGTTCGCCCTCAAGGTCCCGGAGTACGGCGACGTTGCGGCCCGGACGCTCTCGGAGGAGCAGTTCTACCAGCTCTTCCGGGAAGAAGCCTCGGCGCTCCTCAACCTGCCGACGCACCCGAACCTGGCGAGGTTCGTGACCTTCGACCTGGCGGCCCGGCCCAGGCCCATCCTCGTCATGGAGCTGGTCGAGGGCATCCCCCTCGATCAGCTGCTGACCGGGCGACCTCTGGACCGGAGACGCGCCCTGGACATCCTCGACGGCGTGCTCGCCGGCCTCGAGGCCATGCACGCCACGGGGATCGGTCACCTCGACATCAAGCCGCAGAACGTGATCCTCCGGGGGGGCGAGGTGCCGGTTCTGGTGGATTTCGGCCTCTCCGGCAGGACGCTCCGCCCGGGCTGCGGCTCCCTCGCCTACTCGGCCCCGGAGGTCTGGCTCGGCCCCGGGGAGCAAGAGTCCTCTTCTCCCTGGAGCGCCGATATCTATGCGGTTGCTTGCCTGGCCTACGAGCTGCTGACCGGGGAGCCCCTCTTCAACTCCGGCTCGGAGGTCGTCGCCATCGCGGCGCACCTGGCCCACGACGGGTGGCCTGCGGGGCTCCAGGCGCGGCGCTCCTTGCTGGGCGAGCTGGCCCTGGTGCTCCACGATGCGCTGCGTCGCTCGCCAGCGGATCGCCTCACCGCAGCCCGCTTCCGCCAGCGACTGCGCGCGGCCCGCTGAGCGCGCCGACGCCCCGGCTCACGCCTGGGCGGAGCGCTCGGGGTCGGTGGCGGTGGCGGAGCGTAGCAGGGAGGCCAGCGCGGTGGCGGCGGCCCCCAGGGGGTAAGCCACCAGAAACCCAGACAGGAGGCGGGTGGGGTGGAAGACCGGGTGCCAGCCGAGGTCCTGGGTGGTGAGCTCGACGAACAGGAAGGCGGCGGCCAGGGAGACCCAGATCCGCAGCGCACGGAGCCCCCCGTAAGGCTTGCCGATCAGCAGCCCCAGCCCCGCGCCAACGGAGATCCCCAGGCACCGGGAGCAGAGCGGCATCAGCTCGTCGCCGAGGCTGAGCGAGCGCTCGGGGATCCGGTGGCAGAACCCGTCGAACCAGCCGTCCACGCGCTCGCCCAGGTCCTCCTTGCCGGCGAGCTTCAGCAGCGGCGGCAAGAAGGGGAGGATGGCCAGCAGCGCCCCGGCGACCCGCAGCGCGGGGGCCAGCCACCGGAGAGAAACATCGGGCGAAGCAGGAGGCGCGGGGAGGGTGTCGCTGGTCATTTCTTTCCTCGCGTGGGCAGGGGCCTTCCCAGCCGTTCAAGCACGGCCTGGAGATCTTTCCAGACATCCCGCTTGGCGTCGAGCCGCCCCGCCTCGGTCTCCCGCAGCAGGTACGCCGGGTGGTAGGTCGGCATCACCGGGATCATCCCCCGGTAGAGCTTCCACGTCCCCCGCAGCGCCTTAATCCCCAGGGAGGTCTTCAGCAACCCCCTGGACGCCGTCACCCCCAGCGCCACGATCACCCGCGGCTGCACCAGCGCGAGCTGCTCGTGCAGGTAGGGTAGGCAGGCGTCCATCTCCTCCGGGGTGGGGGTCCGGTTGCCCGGAGGGCGGCACCGACAGAGGTTGGTGATGTACACCTCCTCCTGGGGGATCCCCATCGCCGCGATCATCCGATCGAGGAGCTGCCCGGCTCTGCCCACGAACGGGAGCCCCTGCGCGTCTTCCTCTTCCCCCGGCGCCTCTCCGACGAAGCACAGCTCCGCGTCCGGGTTCCCCCGGGCAAACACGGTCCGCCTCCGCTGCTGGTGCAGCGCGCAGAGCGTGCACCCCTGGATCTTCTCCGAGAGCACCACCAGGCGTCGGTGCGCCTCCTCGGTGCGTGGCGGCGGAAGCTCGCCCCCCGCCGCTGGACGGATCTGCCGGGGCCGGGGTGTTTCCTGGATCTCCCCGGGACCGAACAGCGAGGCCTGCCTGGGCTCCTCCTCGAACAGCGGCGGAGAAGGCACCGCCGCCGGAGGCACCTCCACCACCACCGGAGGCACCTCCACCGCTAGAGGCACCGCCTGCTCCTCCTGGCTCACCACCGCGGGGGAGGCCGTGGACATGTCGTTTCCGCTCCCCCCTCTGCCCTTGAGGGAGAGGGGGGCTGGGGGGGTGAGGTCCCCTCTGCCCGCCCGGGAGAGGGGGGCTGGGGGGGTGAGGTCCCCTCTGCCCGCCCGGGAGAGGGGGGCCGGGGGTGAGGTCTCCCCTGCGACTGCTGGAGGATCTCCCCCCTCTGCCCTTGAGGGAGAGGGGGGCTGGGGGGGTGAGGTCCCCTCTGCCCGCCCGGGAGAGGGGGGCCGGGGGGGTGAGGTCTCCGGCCCACGGAGCAGGTCATCGACCACGGGGGGCCAGGAGGGAGGCCCCGCCTCGGGGAGCCCGGCGGCGCCCGCGCCTCGGTGGAGCTCGATCAGCGCCCGGGTCGCCCCGAGGAGGGAACGGAATTCAGCCCGGATCGCGTCGTGGTCCATGGGGATCTTGGGGGGGGTAAGTGGCTGCCCTGGAGGGCCAGCCAGCGCTCGGCTTCGAGGGCGGCCATGCAGCCCGTGCCGGCGGCGGTGACCGCCTGGCGGTAGGTGAAGTCTTGCACATCGCCGGCGGCGAAGACACCCTCGACGCTGGTGCGGGTCGAGCCCGGGATGGTCTTGACGTAGCCGTTTTCGTGGAGATCGACCTGGCCGACGACGAGGTCGTTCATGGGCTGGTGGCCGATGGCGAGGAAGAAGGCGGCAACGGGGAGCACCTCGGTTTGCCCGGTCTGGAGGTTCCGGAGCTTGACCCCAGTGACCTCGCCCTTGCTCACGTCGAGCACCTCGTCCACCACCGTGTGGTAATAGATCTTGATCCTGGGGTTGGAGAGCACCCGCTGCTGCATCGCCTTGGACGCGCGGAACTCGCCGCGGCGGTGGATCAACGCCACCGACGAGCAGAGCCCGGAGAGGTAGGACGCCTCCTCCATGGCGGTGTCGCCGCCGCCCACCACCGCCACCGGCTGGTTGCGGTAGAGGGCGCCATCGCAGACCGCGCAGGCGGAGACGCCGTGGTTCTTCAGGGCCTCCTCCGAGGGCAGACCGAGGTACTTGGCCTTGGCGCCGGTGGCCAGGATGATCGAGCGCGCCAGCCTCGGCTCGTCCTCGCCCTCGACCCACACGGTGAAGGGCCGCCGCGAAAGATCGACCTTGCGGACGTCGGCGGTGACGATCTCGCAGCCCTGGTGGACGGCCTGCTCGCGGAAGCGGGTCATCAACTCCTGGCCGGTCACCTTCTCGGGGAACCCGGGGTAGTTCTCCACGTCGGTGGTGAACATCAGCTGGCCGCCGGGGATCAACCCTCCCGCGGAGAAGCCCTCGACGCAGAGGGGTGCGAGGTTAGCGCGGGCCGCGTAGATGGCAGCGGTGAGGCCGGCGGGGCCGGAGCCGATGATGATGACGTTACGGACCTCTTGGCTCATCCCCGCGGAGTAGCACCGCTACCAGCGGGCCACCAAGCCCAGCGACACGATGTCGGCCTTGGCCTTGATGCGGCCGCCGTTGACGGGGAAGTTACTGCGGTAGCTGGGTGCGCTGCCGGTGATGGCCTGGAGCTGCCCCTGCCCGCCGTTATCGAGGGTCTTGAAGAAGATGTGACCGTAGCCTGCCTGGATGTCGACGGGACCGGCGCGGAAGGTACCTCCGGCGGTGAGCCCCAGCCGCTCGGCGCCGATGAAGTCGAGGTGCATGTCCTTCGCCTCGACGAAGGCAGTCTGGTACCAGGCTCCGGCCCGGAGCGAGAGCTTCCCGGGGAGGACGGCGTAGTCGCCGCCCAGGCGCACGCCGAAGGAGTCCTTCCAGTTGTGGGGGACGCTGGCGTCGGCGGGGATGGCCACCTCGATCCCCTGGATGTTGAGCTTGACCTCCGGCTGGTCGAAGCGAACTCCGAGGGTCTTGAACTGGCTGTCGCGGGCGTACTCGACGTCCAGCTCGACATCGAAGACCTCGTCCCGGAGCGGGTCGCGCCCGAGGCGAGCGGGCTCGCCCTCCGCCGGGGAGCGCTTCCTGTAGTAGCGCACGCCGGCGCGGGCCTGCCAGGGCTGCGGTACGTCGACCTTCACCTGCTCGTCGGCGGTCGACTTCACGACGGGGCTCGGCTCCTGCTGGAGGCTCGGGGTGTAGAGGAAGGCGGTGAGATCCGCCTTGCCTTTGGCCTTGATGGAGTCGGACCAGTGGAACCAGGCCGCCACGTCCAGGCCGCTGTCCTCCTTGTCGAGGACCGTGGCGAGGGTGCTCAGGACAAAACCGGGAACGAACCAGTCCTGGGCCGCGACCTGGGCGGCGACGTCCTGGTCGCTCTTTTCGTTGAGCCTCCCCTGGCTGTTGGTGCCCTGGCCGGCGTTGAAGCCCATCGCCACGTTGCCGAACTTGACCGAGGCGATGCCCCAGATGAAGGAGGCACCCACCCGGATGTTCTTCGCCACCTCGTAGCCGACGCCGATCTGGGGCCAGGCGACGATGTTATCGATGTCGGTGACGATGTAGCGCGAGCTGGAGGGGCCTCGGACCGGTTGGCCCAGGGAGCTCCCGGCCAGCGAGGTGTTCTCGACGAAGGTCGGGTAGGAGGTCTTGCCGTAGGCCGAGGGGCCCAGGGCTGCGAAGCCGACGCCCAGCTTCTCGCTGAGCCGGTACTGGAAGGCGATCTGCGGGTTGGGGAAGGGTTTTCCGTCGTTGCAGCTCTGGTGGTAGAGCTGATCGGCGTTGCCCGCGGTGACCCCGTTGAGCACCGGATCGCCCCCGTTGTGGCGCCGCTGGAAGCAGACCTTCTGCCAGATCAGGTTGGCCGACAGGGAGACGCCGTGGCCGTTGCGGGCAAGGGCGGCGGGGTTATGGTAGGTCGCCAGCGGGTCCGAGGCGCGGGCCAGCCAGGCGGAGCCGCGGGCGAAGGACTCAGCGCCGTTGGAGGGGAACTCGAAGCCGTTGGCCAGCGCCGCGGACGGGGCCAGGGCCAGGGCGAGGCCGAGGAGGAGAGGGAGAGAGAAGCGCATCAGTCGCGCACCGGGCTGGCCTTGAGGGCAGCCCGTCCTTCCTTGACGTAGACGGTGAACTTGACCCTCTTGCAGCCGTGCTGCTGGACGAGCGCCTCCCGGTTCTTCCGCAGGGTCTTCTGGAATTTCTCGAAGGTGAGCCCGTCGGTAGACTCGCCGTTCTCCTTCTTGAGCCGGAGGAAATCCTCGAAGACCTGGGGCCAGTCGGCGGTGTCGTCCGCGGACGCCTCGATCAGCTCGGGGACCTTGCCGACCACGGTGGCGTCGCCCTCGTCCGCGGGGGGCGCGGCGACGGGCCGGG
>CAZSDX010000247.1:0-10270 GCA_964605685.1 uncultured Polyangiaceae bacterium | reverse complement strand
GAAAATCCCCGTGTCGGCGGTTCGATTCCGTCCCTGGGCACATCGGATAGCCGCGACCCGACCCGACCGGTCTCGCGCGGGGCGTTCATCCCTGGAGCATCTTCTTGGCGGCCGCGCGCACTGCGGCGGGGTAGGCGCTCTGGGTGGGCACCAACGCCAGGTCGCTCCGGGACAGCGCGCGGAGCAGCTTCGGGATCAGGTGCGACCCGGTGCGGGGGTTGCTCAGCAGCGCTCGCTGTACCTCAGGGGCCGCCGCCCAGGCGTTGTTGCTGGCGATGGTCTCGATCACCGGCCGGGGGAGCGCTCCCTTCCTGGCGATGCGGGCGACCTCGGGGGGCGTGATCCGCGGGTTGGAGAGCAGCGCCTCCCAGACCGTGGGGCCGAAGGTTCGCTCCAGCAGCAGGCGCTCCTGCATGCCCCCGTGGCTCGCCATCTTCTGCTGCTCCGCCGCCGTCAGCCGCCGGATGCGCTCCTGGAGGCTCTGGGCGCCGGGCGAGGCGTCGATCTTCCCTTCTGGATCCTCGCCGTGTGTCCCGTCGTGTTCCTCCGGCGGCGTGTTGTGGATCGGCGGCGCTCCGTCCACGAACGCCTGGAGGTCCGCGAGGACACCGGCGTCGAACGGATCGAGGCTCAACCCGATGCCCTTGCCAGGCTCGTCCGGCTTCACGTACACCGCCTCGGCCTGGAGGCGGAACTGTCCCCCGCCCGGGCGGCACAGGAGCAGGACACAGCGGCTTCGCTCGGAGATCCCTTCCGCTCCCGGGACGAAGATCCGGGCCTTCCGCAAGTTCTTATCGAACTCCGCGCGGAGCGTGGCGTCGTCCGGGAAGGAGAGGTTCAGTTCTGGCGGGCTCCCTGGCATCGACGAACAGGATACCCGGTCGCCGGGGTCTTGCGAGGATCCGGTCAGCGAAGCGCCCGCGCGCCCCCTGCCGGGAGGGCCTCGTAGCGGCGACCGCAGGCGCAGATCAGCCCCGGGGGGAGGGACGCCCCGCAGGAGCAGACCAGCCCGACGACGCGGGCCGGTAGGCCGATGGCGAGGGAGAAGGGAGGGACGTCGCGGGTGACCACGGCGCCGGCGCCGACGAGGGCGCCCTCACCCACGGTGATCCCGCAGAGGATCGTGGCGTTGGCGCCGATGGAAGCGCCTCGCCGGATGAGGGTGGGCAGGTAGCGCTCGCGGAGGGTGGGGAAGGCAGCGCGGGGGCGGAGCACGTTGGTGAAGACCGCGGAGGGGCCAACGAAGACGTCGTCTTCGAGGGTGACGCCCTGAAAGAGGCTGACGTTGTTCTGGATGCGGCAGCCGTCGCCGAGCACGACGCCCGGGGCGACGAAGCAACCCTGGCCGAGGACGCAGCGGGCGCCGACACGGGCGCCGGGCATGACGTGGGCGTGGCGCCAGACGACGGTATCCTCGCCGAGCAGGGCCCCCTCCTCGACGGAAGCGGAGGGGTGGATTTTCGGGGGAGCCATGGCCCCTTGTAGCACCGGGGAGCGGGACGGCTTGACAAAGGGCGACGGCTCCCTACCCTGCCCGCTCCCGCAGACCCCCCACCGGATATTCTCCTGGAGATTGCCATGACCACGAAGATTGCCATCAACGGTTTTGGTCGTATCGGTCGCTGCGTGCTGCGCGCCCTGGTGGAGCGGAACCTCGGCGCCAGCCTGGAGGTCGTCGCGATCAACGACCTGACGGACCCGAAGACGCTGGCGCACCTGCTGCGCTACGACAGCGTGCACGGCGGCTTCGACGCGGAGGTGAAGGCGAGCGAGGGGTCGATGACGGTGGCGGGTCGGTCCATCGAGGTGACCGCCCTCAAGGATCCGAAGGAGCTGCCGTGGAAGCGGCTGGGGGTCGACGTGGTGTTCGAGTGCACGGGCCTCTTCACCGAGCGATCCAAGGCGGCGGCGCACCTGGAGGCGGGGGCCTCCAAGGTGATCATCAGCGCCCCGGCGAAGAACCACGACAAGACGCTGGTGCTCGGGGTGAACCACGACGAGTACGACGCGGAGAAGCACCACGTCGTCTCCAACGGGTCGTGCACGACCAACTGCCTGGCGCCGGTGGCGAAGGTGCTCCACGACACCTTCGGCGTGGAGCACGGGCTGATGACGACGGTGCACAGCTACACCAACGACCAGCACATCCTCGACCTGCCCCACCGCAAGGGCGACCTGCGGCGGGCCCGGGCGGCGGCGGTGAACATGATCCCGACCAGCACCGGGGCGGCGAAGGCGCTGAGCGAGGTGATCCCGGCGCTCAAGGGTAAGTTCGACGGCCAGGCGGTGCGAGTGCCGACGGTGGATGTTTCCCTGGTTGATCTGACGGTGCGCACCGAGCGTCCGGTGACGAAGGACGCCCTGCATGCAGCGATGAAGGCGGCTGCCGAGGGGCCCATGAAGGGTTACCTCCAGTACACCGAGGAGGAGCTGGTCTCCGGCGACTACATCGGCAACCCGGCCTCGTCGATCTTCGACGCCACCATGACGCAGGTGCTCGGGGACCGCTTCGTCAAGGTCTTCGCCTGGTACGACAACGAGTGGGGGTTCTCCAACCGGATGCTCGACCTCGCGCTCATCATGGCGTCGAAGCGCTGACAGGGACGCCGTGACCAGCCCCGCAGGACTCCGCAGCATCCGCGAGCTGGACCTCGCCCGACACCGGGTGCTGATCCGGGTCGACTTCAACATCCCTCTGAAGAAGGGGGTTCCGGTCGACGACGCTCGCATCCGCGAGGTGATCCCGACGATCCGGCTTGCCATGGAGGCCGGCGCCAAGGTGATCCTGGCGACGCACCTCCGTCCATCCCGCCCTGGCCAGACCGGGAACCTCTCCCTGGAGCCCCACGGCCTGCGCCTCGCCGAGCTATCCGGCTACGAGGTGCACCTGCCCGAGGATTGCGTGGGCGACGCCCCCCGCAAGGTCATCCAGGATCTCCGCGACGGCCAGCTCTGCCTGCTGGAGAACCTCGCCCTCCACGGGGGTGAAGAGCAAAACAACACCGACTTCGCCCGGCAGCTCGCCGAGCTGTGCGACATCTACATCAACGACGCCTTCAACGCCTGCCCCCTCTCCTGGGCCTCGCTCCACGCGCTACCCCGGCAGATGCACAACCGGGCCTGCGGGCTCCAGCTCGAGAAGGAGCTGAGCGCTCTCAAGCGCATCCTCTCCCCGGAGCGTCCCCTGGTAGCGCTGCTCGGCGGGGTCAAGCTGGACGACAAGCTCCCCTTCATCGAGGCGCTCCTTGACCGGGTGGACACCCTGCTCATCGGCGGAGCCATCGCCAACACCTTCCTGAAGGCCCGGCGGAAGAACCTCCAGCTTCCCCGTGTTGAGGAGGACAAGGTGGCCCTCGCCCAGAACATCCTTCACCGCGCCGACAGGCGGAACGTCACCGTGCTGCTCCCGACGGACGTGGTGGTGGCCCGCAGCAGCAGCGAGGCGCAGGGGGAGCCGGTCCGGGTCGAGGATGTCCCCCCCGGGAAGGTGGTGCTGGACATCGGTCCCGACACCCGCAAGACCTTCGCGGCCCGGCTGGATCGGGCGCACACCGTTTACTGGAACGGCCCGGTGGGTGCCCACGACTCCCCCCCCTTCGCCGCCGGGACGCAGGCGATGATCGAGGCGATCAGCCAGGCAGACGCCTTTTCGGTGGCGAGCGGTGGGGATACGCTGTCAGCCCTCGCCCCCGCGAGCCCCGAGCTCCGCGCGGGGTTCAACCACCTCTCCACCGCCGGGGGAGCGGTCCTCGATTTCCTCGCGAACCGCAGGCTCCCTGGCATCGAGGCACTCCGGACGTGAACACGCAACGACGCCCCCTCATCGCCGGCAACTGGAAGATGTTCAATGGCGGCCCCGGCGCCTGCGGGCTGGCGGCCCAGGTGGCCACGGGCGTCGCGGCGCTCGACCGCATCGACGTGGTGGTCTGTCCGCCCTTCACCGCGCTGGCGGCGGTCGCCGCCGAGCTGGAGGGCACAAGGGTGCAGCTCGGCGCGCAGAACCTCCACCCGAAGGCGTCGGGAGCGTTCACCGGGGAGGTGAGCGGACCCATGCTGGTGGAGTGCGGGGCTCGGTGGGTGATCGTGGGCCACAGCGAGCGGCGCCACCAGTTTGGCGAGAACGACGACCTGGTGGCCGCCAAGACCAGCGCAGCCCTCGACGTCGACCTGCTGCCGATCATCTGCGTGGGCGAGACCCTGACCGAGCGCACCGGGGGGCAGACGCTGGCGGTGGTCCGGCACCAGATCGAGGCGGTCATGCCCATGCTGGAGCGGGCCCAGGGCCGCGCGGTGGTCGCCTACGAGCCGGTGTGGGCCATCGGGACGGGCCACAACGCCACCACCGAGCAGGTCCAGGAGGTCCACGCGATGATCCGGGGCCAGATCGACCGCCTCTCCCACGAGCTCGCGGAGCACACCCGCATCCTCTACGGCGGCAGCGTCAAGCCGGACAACGCCGCAACCCTGCTGGGCTGCCCCGATGTCGACGGGGCCCTGGTCGGCGGCGCCAGCCTGGACCCCCGCCAGTTCCTGGCCATTGCCAGGGCGGCGCAGCCGGCCTAGTGCCCTTATCCCCTCGCCCGCGAAGGGCTCTTGCCATGACCATCCTGCTCACCATCCTCCACGTCATCGCCTCGCTCTTCCTCATCCTCGTGGTGCTGCTCCAGCAGGGCAAGGGCGGCGGCATGGGCGCCCTGGGCGGCGCCGCGGCCCAGCAGGTCTTCGGCGGCGGAGGGGCAGGCAACCTCCTCACCCGCCTGACCACCGCCTTCGCGGTCATCTTCATGGGCACCAGCATGTCGCTGGCGTACATCGCGTCCGCGGGGGACACCCAGCTCAAGGCCAAGCCAGCCTCCGCCACGGCGCCCCTGCCCACCTTCTCCCTCTCGACCCCGGTACCCCAGGCCCCCGAGCCTGCTCCGACGCCCTCCGAGACCGCTTTTCCCGAGGCTCCGGCCCCCTCCGGCGCCTCCTCTGCCTCACCCTGAACGCATGCCCATCGACCCGCCGCTGCTCCCCAACGAGCTGAACGCCTTGCTGGGGCGCGGAACTCGCTTCGAGGGCAAGCTGTACTTCGAGGGAGCCACGCGCATTGATGGCGTTTTTCGCGGCGAGATCCGAAGCGACGACGCCCTCGTCATCGGGGAAGGCGCCGACGTCGAGGGGCAGATCGACGTTGCTGCGGTGATCGTCCGCGGAGGCACGGTCCGCGCCGACATCCGGGCCCGGAAGAGCATCGAGCTGTTTGTCCCCGCTCGCGTCTGGGGCAACCTCCACGCCCCCGCCATCATGCTGGAAAAAGGCGTCCAGTTCGAGGGCTCCTGCCGCATGGCCCCCGTCGAGGATCCGGCCCAGGGGGGCCTGTCTGTGCCCTCCCTCCCCCCGGCGGACCTCGACCTCGACCCCGACCCTCGCTGATCCGCTTCGGCGTACCCACCCACCCCCGGATCGTGCTACTGTGGCTCTCGTTCACACCCCCCAGACCGGGCGTGAACAGGCGATACCACCCCACCCACTCGCCACCCCACCCCAGGGCCCCGGCGTGAGGTACGTATCCTGCAGGCTGCCTCCCCAACGCTGACGCGCTTGACACCCTCCAGCGCACCCATCATCGAAAGGCTCTGCCCATGACGCTCCTCCCCCGCCGCCACCTCGCCTCCGCCGCCATCTGTCTGGGCTTCGCCTCCCTGCTGGCGCCGCTGGCAGCGCTGGCCGAGGGGAACGACGCAGAGGCCCAGCGCCTCGCCCAGAAACGCTCCGCAGAGCGCTACAACGTCGAGGTGCCGGGCGCCTCCCTGCGCGCTGGAGGTGCCGCCATCTTCGTCGACGCGCCCATGCCGGTCGTCCGCAAGGTGGTGACTGAGTACAGCAAGTACGCCTCCTACATCCCTCGCTTCCAGAAGAGCAAGGTCATCAGCAAGAAGGATGGCAAGAGCGACGTCTACCTGCAGGTGCCCATCCTCAACGGCGCCGCCACCGTCTGGTCCCTCACCCGCTTCGAGCCCCCCGCCAAGGAAGGTACCAACGGAGAGCTTATCCAGGGCAAGATGCTCGAAGGCAACGTCAATGACCTGCGCGGTTGGTTCCACCTCCGTCCCGTCGACGAGGGCCACACCGTCCTCAAGCTCGAGCTCCTCATCTCCCTGAAGCTCCCCCTCCCTGGCAAGCTCGTCACCCCCGAGCTCGAATTTGCCTCCGACCAGGCGGTCACCGCCATCCGTGATCGCGCCGAGACCCGTCACAAACAATCCCCCAAGAATGCCAGCGCCAAGCGCTTACCGCGCCTCCTGGCTCCTCCTCGGTGCCCTCTCTCTCGCCGGCTGCCGTCCATCTCCCCAACCGGCCCCCAGCCCCCAGCCGGCCCCCTCCGCAACGGCTCCGGGGCTGACCTCCGTTGGCCCTGCCGTCTCCGTCGAGCCCGCCGCCTCGGTCCGCGCTAGCCCCACGCCCCACCGCCGCGATGGCTGCTGGGGAGGGGAACTCTCCTCCTCTCCTGCGGAGCGGCTCCCTCAGCTCGGGCAACGCTGCGCCCAGGGGATGAGCGCTCAACCTCTCCAGCAGCTTTCCCTCGCCTCCGGGGAGGTCACCCTGCCGCTCCCCTCGCTCCCCACCGGAAGCTGCCTCCGCGCCATCAGCGCTCACCAAGGCTTCCTGGAGCTTGTGCTCCTTGACCTCCAGGGAAACCAGGTCACCTCCGACACCGGGATCGACTTCGCCTTGCTCGACCCCGATGGCCCCCTCTGCCTGCGTGGCACCGAGGGCTTCAAGCTCCGGCTGCGAGGCCACGGCGAGGCCTGGCTCCAGCTCTGGAGCGCCGCCCCAGGGGGGTGAGGTTGGCGGCTCAACCGCACCGCCAGACGGGTATAAGCAACGGCCATGCGCAAAGGATCCAACCTCCACCGTCTCCCTGGGCTGACCGTGGAGGAGCCCGCAGCTCGCTCGGTCCAGCGGGGACACCCCTGGGTCTACCGGGAGGGTCTCCGGGGTGGCCTGACCACCTTCGAGGCCGGGGCGGTCGTCGAACTGAAGCGTGGGGATGGCAGCTTCCTGGCGCGGGCGCTGCTGGATCCCGCGAGCCCTCTGGCGGCTCGGGTGCTCTCCCTCGACCCCCGGGACACGGACGAGGGCGCGCTGGTGGGGAGGAGGCTGCGCGCCGCGGTGGCGCTGCGCACCGCGCTGCTGGCGGGCCAGGAGACCACGGCGTACCGGGTGTGCAACGGCGAGGGGGACGGGCTCCCCGGGGTGGTGATCGATCGCTACGAGCGGTGGGCTGTGCTGCGGGCGGACGGAGCGGCAGCGCTCGCCTTCGCGGAGCGGCACGGCGACAGGATCGAAAAAGCACTGGCCGACGACGGGGTGACGTCGGTGACGCTGCGCCCCCGGGACGGAGCGCCGAGGGCATGGCTGGGTGAGGAGGCGCCTCCCTCGGTGATCGCCCTGGAGCACGGGATGAAGATGCACGTGGATCTGCTCCACGGGCAGAAGACCGGGGCCTTCCTCGACCAGCGGGAGAACCGACGGCGCGTGCGGGGGCTGGCCCGGGGGCGGCGCGTGCTCAACCTCTTCAGCTACGCGGGCGGGTTCAGCGCGGCGGCGGCGCTGGGGGGGGCGACCGAGGTGACCTCCGTGGACATCGCCGCCGGGGGCCACGGGGCCGCCCAGCGGACGTTCCGGGCCAACGGCCTGGACCCTGGCGCTCACCGCTTCGTCACCGCGGACGCCTTCTCCTTCCTGGACACCGCGCGGCAGCGCAAGGAGCGGTGGGACATGGTCATCTGTGACCCCCCCAGCTTTGCCCCCAGCGAGCGGGCGAAGCCAAGGGCGATCGCGGCGTACCGGAGGCTCCACGAGGCTTGCCTCACCGTGCTCTCCCCGGGAGGGATCCTCTGCGCGGCCTCCTGCTCCAGCCACATCACCCCGGACGATTTCCTGGCGACGCTCCCACCCTCCCCGGACCTCCGCGTGGCAGAAATCCACGGTCAGCCCGCCGACCACCCGGTCACCCCCGCCTGGGTCGAGGGCCGTTACCTGAAATTCTTCGTGTGCCTCCTCTCCTGAACAGGCTCATCCTGGTGCCTGCATGCCCCTCACGCTGGATGAGATCGATCAGCTCCTGCTCGCCTGGAACGAGCGCCTTCGCCGCATCGACGACAACCTGATCGCCCTGGAGGCAGATCCCGCTTACCTGACCCTCATCGGCCCCGGCGAGCGCAACCGCTACGATGGCGTCTCGGCGCGCAAGCTCCGGGAAGTACAGCAGGAGCTCTCCTCCCTCTTCGCGGATCAAGCCCGGCTCCGGGAGGTCATCGATCAGGCCCGGAACCTCCGCGGCGCGATCCGCGGCAGGCTCTGGGGCAAGGACGAGCGGCTCACCACCATCGAGGGCTTGCTGCTCGGTCCCTCGGTGCTCCGCGGCTCCGAGCCTCGCCCCCTGGAGCGGCGCTCCCTCCTCGACGAGGCCCCCCACGCGCGCTCCGTCGCCCCCGAGCTGCTGCTCCACGAGATGGCCCAGCGCTTCGAGAACGTCCAGGATGCTCTCCTCTCCGTCTGGCGCGCCTGGCAGGCCATCGAGCCTTCCGTCCTCCGCGTCGAGGCGCGCCTCCGCACCGTCGACGAGGCGGTCGCCCGGCTGGGGATCTCGCCCAGCTCCGTCGAGGGGCTGGTGGGGCTCCGCGCCGAGGTCTCCCGGCTGCGAACCCAGGTATCGAGAGACCCCCTCGGGGCCACCACCGATCTGGAGGGCCGCCTGGCGCCTCGCTTCCAGATCGTCGAGGGGTCCCTCGCCTCGCTGGACGCACGCCGACGGAAGACCGAGGAACAGCTCCATCGCTCCCGGGAGGCGCTCGCTGCCCTCAAGAAGCGCCACGACGAGGCGAGCGCCCGCTGGAGCAGCCTCCGGGGGCAGATCGAGCTGGGGCCGGCGGCAGGCATCTCCCAGATCACGGGGGAACTGGCGGCGCTCTCGGCGGCGCTGAGCGAGCTGGAGGCCCCCGGAGCCTGGTCGAACCGAGAGGCCCTCGATCGCTGGCAAACGCGAGCGGAGCAGCTACGAGGACAGGTCGAGCGGCTCGATCAGCAAGCCGGGACGCTGCTGGCGGCGGGGCCGGAGATCGCCGGGCGCTTCGCGGCGAGGCGAGCTCAGATCGAGAGCTTCCAGGACCGTGGGGTTCCCATCCCGGAGGAGGTGTCCGGATGCCTCCGGAGGATCGAGGAGCTTCTCGCCCATCGACCGCTCCCGGTTGGCCGCGCGGCCTCGCTGCTGGATCTGCTGGACCGCGCCATGAGCGTCTCCTTGCTGTTGCTTCTGTATCTCCCGCTGCTGGCGTCGTGCCGGAAGGTAGAGGTCCCCAGGGAAGAGCTCTTCGTGGTGAAGAGCTCGGTGGTCCCGGGTCTGTCCAACCCGACCAAGAAGAAGGGAGAGACCATCCTCAACGGGCACCTCGGGGACGTCTTCCTGGCACAACAATCCATGGGGCATGCTGACTGGGAGGGGACCACCGAGGGTCAGGCGATGGAGCGCCACGGCGAGCTGTTGCTGACCAAGCGCAGCCCCCGGGACGGAATGGTGTTCCTGTTCGCCAGCGATCTCACGGCTCGCGTTCCGGTCCCCACCTCGACCTGGCTCTGCTCCACCGCGCCTCGCCCCATCCAGGTCAGCTTCATGAAATGTCCGGAGGTTCTCCTCCGCATCGTGATCTCCCCGGACACGACCGCCGCCTACCCGCCGTGCTCCGGCGGTCCGTGCCTGCTCGGCCTTGCCCATGAGGACAAGGTGACCTGGATCGACGTCGAGAACCTGCTGAGCGTCGAGCACCGCGTCCTGAAGAAATTGCCGGTTCTGGTGGTCTCGCGCAACCAGAGCGATCCCGCGGCAAACGGGCTGGGAATCACCGTGTTCCGGGCCTCCCCGGGGCTACCGGAGCTGCTCCGCACCCACGCTGAAGTCCTGGATCGCTCCGACCCCTCGCGGCTACGCCACCGGGCGGTCAAGCTCTCGTTCACGGAAGACGCGCTGGTGCTGGAGGGGACCGAGCGCGACATCGATCCGGCGACCAACCAGGAGCGTGCCTCCCGCCCGATCCAGGAGATCTACCGCTCCGACGGCAAGACGCTGAAGCGGTTTTGAGCCAGGATAACCCCCGGCGACGACGCCGGAGGCTCGCCGCGGCCCCGAGCAGGAGCGCCAGCACAGCGCCGGCGTTCCGCTGGGAAGAGCCCGGAACCTGGCAGCCACAGCCACCTTCGTCCTTGGACTCCTCCCCTCCCCCGG
>CAZSDX010000246.1:10067-10297 GCA_964605685.1 uncultured Polyangiaceae bacterium | reverse complement strand
CCACGAAGGCGGAGGACCCCGGCGGGAGCACCTCCACGGAGGCCTCCGCGTCGCCCCCCGCGACCACCAGCCCGGCGCCCTCCACCCACGCCGCCGCCGCGCCCCGCCTCGGCTGCTGGAGCGCCAGCCGGACCAGCGTCCCCTGGCGATCCAGGTGGAGCACCGTCCCGGTGAGATCTCCCTCGGCGCGGGTGGCGCCCACGACGAAGGTGCCCCCGTCGCCGTCGTCG
>CAZSDX010000246.1:0-10011 GCA_964605685.1 uncultured Polyangiaceae bacterium | reverse complement strand
CCCGGTGGAGAGGTCGAGGATGGTGGCTCCCTTGTCGTCGATCAGCAAGACCCGCCCGGAGCGGCTGGCCGCTGCGGTGCGCGGCGCGCGGGGCAGGGGAGCGGACGCCACCAGCGGGAGCAGCGCCGCGAGGTCGTAGAGCTCGGTGGGGGCGCCCTCCTCGACGGACTCGCCCGCGACCAGCAGGTAACGGTCGAGGGCGAGGGCGAGGGCGGGGCGCCTCCAGCCCGCGGAGAGGCCCGCCGAGGGGCGCGAGAAGGCACCGATACGGCCGCAGTGGATGGGGACCGTGCTGCCTGCCAGCAGCCCGGAGGAGAGCGGCGGGGTTTGCCCACGGAGCAGCAGGGTTCCGGTCGCGTCGCGCAGCTCGGCGCGGAAGGTCCAGGTGCCCTCGGAGGGGAGCGCGTCCAGCGCAAGGCGCTCCGCCGGGAGAGCGCTCCGGAGCAGCGTGGAGGCGGCCCCGTCCTTCACCCCCAGCAGGGTGACCTCCGCGGGCGCCGGCGGCAGGCTCAGGGCGTCGAGCTCCTGACCCGGGC
The DNA here is from genome assembly GCA_964605685.1 of uncultured Polyangiaceae bacterium. Classification (GTDB taxonomy): domain Bacteria; phylum Myxococcota_A; class Polyangia; order Polyangiales; family Polyangiaceae; genus JANWXX01. Next base: position 9,475 of record CAZSDX010000246.1, on the reverse strand, counting down.
CGAGGAGGAAGGTGACGGGCGCGGCGGGATCGTCCTCGCCGCAGGCCAGCGCCAGGAGCGCGGAGGTGATAAGGAGGAGGGGTGCGTGTCCCGGTAGGAATCCTGGTTGTCTCGTCATCGCTGGCGCTCTGGCCCGGGTGCCGCTGCGGCTCCTCGGCGCCCGCCGAGCCTGCCCCGGAGGCGTCGTCGCGGCCACCCCCCACGCCAATGAAGTGCCCGCCGCAGCCCGCCTGGGCCGGTGATCCTCCCGAGCCGGAGAAGCTGCTGGTGGAGCTGCTGATGCAGCCGCAGCTCGAGTCGACGCGCAACGGGACCGGCATCCGGATCTACGAGGATGGCCGGGTCTTCGCTTACGACGAGGTGTACTACGAGAAGAAGGACGGCAAGATGACCAACCGGAGGATCCCGGGCAAGTGGCGCCAGCACAAGACGGTCCCCGCGGCGCGGGTGGCCGAGCTGAGGACGCTGCTGGAGAGCGAGGCGCGGGATGGGCTGATCGAGTGGCAGGGCAAGGGCCGCAAGGAGAGGGGCAAGGCGAGCCACCTCAACGTGCGGGTCAAGGGAGAGGCGCTGCGCTCGTGTTACAAGGGGATCGAGGGCGGAGAAGGCCAGAAGCGCGTGGACGCGCTCACCAAGAAGATCATGGGGGAAGCCTACTCCGACGAGGTGAACCGGAACGGGTGAACCTCCCTCAGATCAGAGGGAAATGACCTGATCCACCCCCGCAGGTGCAAGGGCCTCGTAGAGCTGAGGAAAGCACCCTGCCACGACCCCTTCCACCAGCCCCTTGGCCTTGACCTGCCCGAGCCCGCACTGCTCGAACGTCCCCTCGGCCAGGCCCCGCCGTACCGCGCACTGGTCGCAGACCATCAGCAGGATTCCCCGCTCCCTGGCCACGCGCGCCAGACGCTCTCCGACCGCATCGCCCTGCCGGAGACAATACAGGTTGTCATCGAAGAACATCATGCCGACGACCTCAGCCCCATGACGGCCCTGCTCAAGCTGGGGAAGGATTGGACCCTCCGAGCAGAAACTTCCGGAACCACCTTCCGGTAGCCACGGACTATCATCCCCACGATGCAAATGCAATCTGGTTGCATTTGCATCGTGGCAGAAGGATCGCTTGGGTGACGATCAGCGAATCCGCGTGGAGCGGTAGCCAAGCTCCGAGAGCGCGTCCGCGACCGCGGTGTCGTTCGCCTCGCCGCTCCACACAACCTTCGCGCTCCGGTCGCGGTAGGAGACGGTGACCGCCACGACGCCCGGGATGGTCCTGATGGCTTCGCTGGCGTGCCCCTCGCATCCGGCGCAGCTCATGCCTTCGATGCGGTAGTGTGCGCTCGCCTGACCCGGTGCGACGCCCGTTGCGTTGCCGCCCTGGGAGAAGGCTCCGACATACTCCGGGAAGGACGCGACCGCGACCGCGAACACCGCCATCAGCCACAGCATCCCGCGGTGGAAGCGCCGCAACCGGGGGCTGGGGGCCTCGCAAGCCTCCCCCGGGACGCAGCGAGGCTTGCGGTACGCGAGGTAGAAGCCCGCACCGAGGAGCGCCACCGTCGCGAGCAGGAGCGGAACACGCCAGGTGGCGAAGAAGGCCCCGACACCGGCCGAGGATGCGCCGAGGCCGACGGCAACGAGCGGGAGCCAGCAGCACGCCGAGGAGAGGACAGCGGCGACGAGGGCGCCGCCGGAAGCAAGGATCCCCGAGCGCTCGGCGCTGTCCTTTGACGAGCTTGGCCTGCTGGAGCCCGTGGCTCTGGGGGGGCAACAGGATCCGGCATTCACCGCGCTCGCCTCCGTGTCGCCACGAGCGGTGCCGCCGGGAGTCGTGCGTTTGACCACCTGGGCGACGTTGCCGAGGCAGCATCGTCCCTGTGGGTTTTTCCGCTCGCAGTCGTTGCGGCCCGCCTTGCATCCGGCCTTGATGGATGCCTGGATCCTCGATGTTCCGTTCTTCGCGACGTCTGCCTCGATCTCCGCGACCGAGTGCTCGAAGCAGAAGCACACGAGGCGGTCGGGGGCGTTGCTCTTGTGGAAGGGAACCGCGCGCGTCTCTCCGGCGGTTACCACCTGCCCGCCGCGGAAGTACACGGCATCGCAGCGCCCGGAGGTGCAGAGGCTCCAGCCATCGTGCTGGGCGAGCCGAGACAGGCGGTCGGGCACGACCTGCGCGTCGAGGGTTGTGGCTCCGATGGTCTGTCCTTCCGTTTGGCATTGCGGGCAGCGGCTCATGGCCCTTGCAGTGTACTCCAGGCTCCAAGGGCGGCCACGCTGCTGGGGGACGGGGGCGCCGGTGCCGCGCTCCCGCTTCGTGGGAAGCGGCTGGCGTTCAGTCGGCGGTGGCGGCGAGGGCCTTGGGGCGGCGGGCGGGGGCTTCCTCTTCTTCCTCGTCGTCGCCTTCCAGCTCGTCGCGCTCGGGGAAGGGATCGTCGCGCCAGGGACGGCGCATGTACATCGCGACGATGAACATCGCCAGCACCACGAAGGCGACGGACATGGCGGTGAAGCGGTCGTCGAACCAGCCGTGGTTGAGGTGGAAGACCTCGGTGAGCAGGGCGCCGACGATGAGGGCGATCTCGATGGGTCTCCTGCCCTTGCTCAGCAGGGCGCCGAAGAGGAAGTAGGAGTAGTAGTAACAGGTGACCTCGACGAGCGCGATGGCGGGCAGGATGCCCAGCGCCTCGACCACCCACAGGTTCTTCAGCCGCCAGCAGGCGTAGGCGAACATGCCCAGCATGAGGAGGCGCCCGGCCCACTTGACCAGCTTGAGCTCCTTGTCGGCGCGGTCGGCGCGCATCTTCTTCCACTTCTCGAAGGGATCCTGCAGCCGCGGATCCTTGGCGATCTGCATGCGTCCTTCGGCCGAGTGGGCCACGATGGTCTTCCAGCCCATGTTGTTGGTGAGGGCGGTGTTGCCGTGGGTGCCGATGGTGTGGCGGAAGAACCCGGTCCAGGACTCGACCCCGTGGATGGCCACGCTCGCGCTCACCAGCACCACCGAGGCCCCCACCAGGCCGATGCCGAGCTGCCGGTGCGCCGGGTGGGTGATCCGCCGCCACCCGGCGAGGAACCCCTCCTTCCACACGTCCTTCTCGGTCCTGAGTTTTTTGGTGATGTAGGCCGCCGCCACCACCGCCCAGCCGAAGAAGAAGAACATCGGGAACACCCGGAGCATCGCCCCGTAGGTCAGCATGGCGCTGCCGATGAGGTACTTCCGCTTGCGGATCATGCAGGCGCTGCCGATGGTGTAAAAGAGCCAGTCTTGCCGGAGGAAGGCGCCGCCGGTCCAGTAGAAGGGGCTCGCGTCCTGGGTGCCCCAGAACAGGATGGCGATGCACATGACCCGCCACCCGAAGGCCCAGGCGATCATCCCGAACATCGCCGAGAAGAGGCACACATCGATGGCGCTCAGGATCTTGCAATAGGTGGCCGTTGCCTCGTGGAGGTTGGCGAAGAGCCACCCGGTGACGCCCCAGACCGGGGGCGGGTTGTAGCCGTGGTCCTTCTGGGAGTCTCGCCAGTAGTTGCCCCACATCACCTTGCGGAAGAAGGCGATGTCCCGCTTGAAGGCGTCCCAGGTCTCCTGGTCGAAGGTCCCGTCCCTCTTCTTGAAGCCCTCCTTGCACAGCTCTGGCTTCTCCACCCAGTCGATCGAGTTCTTGATCAGGTTCACCCGCAGGTCCCGAAGCTTGCGGGTCTTGATCTCCTGCTTGGGTCGATCGTTGGGGGCCGCCGAGCCGTCCGGTAGCTCGCTCTCGGCCACCGCGGTGCAGGTGTAGATCCCCTCGTAGCCGATGTTCCGGAAGTACTTCGAGCCGACGTAGTAGTGGTAAAATTCCCAGCGGTGGTAGAACTCCTTGTAGCCGATCTGGAAGAACTGGAAGTAGGAGATCACCCCCACCACCGCCAGCGTCCCGCCGACGATCTTCTTCCAGCGCAGGGGCACAGGATTCCCCTCCGCCTCTCGGCTCGCCTCGTAGAGCAACGCCCCCAGTGTGACGATCGCCAGGATCAGCTTGGCGTTCGCCAGGTTGGCCTCGTCGTATCCGGGTCGATCCAGCAGCGACGCCAGGGAGAAGGGCGCCGATGAACTCAGCAGAAAAAGCAGGGAAGGCATGAGCGCCGCGGCACCTTAGCACCCCTCCCCGGTGACCTGAACAGCTACTTCGTCCCCCCGGACCCCGCCACGCTCAGCCCGAGGACGCCCCCTCGAACCGCTGCATCTTGCCGCGGATCTCCAGCCGGTAGCGGCTGTTGGCGGTCTCCACGTAGATCGTCCCCTTGCTGATGTCCTTGAGCACGCGCCTCACCGGCGTGGTCACGTACTCGTGTACCCCGTCGGCAAACTCAACCACGATGACCGAGCCTTTGCGAGGTTCGCGGGCCAGGCGCCCCACGATGGCGCGAGAGGTGCGGCCAAGTTTGATGAGGACGACGTGCACGGTACCCTCACCGTAGCATGGCCGTCCTTTCCGTCTAGCCCCTTCCTCCCCCCGTGCACGCCAGCAGCAGGGGGAGGAAGGTCACGGAAACCGCGACGCCCAGGCCAAGATCCAAGGAAGCCAAGCCACAAGCCAAGCGGAAGGATGGCGTCGAGGCGGTCGGTTGGCTCATCGTGCAATGGCCACGCCACCTGAAAAAATCCTGGCTATCGCTGATTTCCCCGGGAGATTCCCTCGCCGCCTGCCTGGCTCCCTGACAGCGCTGTCGCACCTGCGCCGCTTGCCAGCCGGGCGGCCAGCCGCAGCGCCAGCCGCAGCCCTCTCGCGTCCGCCTTCCCCGCGCCGGCGATCTCGTACCCGGTCCCGTGGTCCACGCTGGTCCGGATCACCGGCAGCCCCAGCGATACGTTCACCGCCTCCCCGAACCCCAGCAGCTTCATCGGGATCGTCGCCTGGTCGTGGTACATCGCCACCACCCCGTCCAGCGCCCCCGAGGCCCCCAGCCGGAACGCCGTCTCCGCACCCACCGGGCCGCTGAACCTCGCCGCCACCCCGGACGCCTCCGCTCGCCTCGCCGCCAGCGCCAGCCCCGGTTCCAGGATCTCCCCCTCCTCGCTCCCCAGCAGCCCGCCCTCCCCCGCGTGGGGGTTCAGCCCCGCCACCGCCACCCTGGGGCACGGGTTCCCCAGCCTCGCCAGCAGCCATGCCAGCCAGTACGCCGCACCGCCCACCCCCTCCGGCGTCAGGGCCCCGGCCACCTCCCGCAGCGGCAGGTGCGTCGTCACCAGCGCCGTGCTCAGCGCCGACGACCAGAACGCCATCACCACCTCCGCCGCCCCCAGCCTCCGTTGCAGGTGCTCCGTGTGCCCCGTGAACGCCTCCGCCCCCGGCGCCCCGCTGCCTGCGATCACCTTCTTGCTCACCGGCCCCGTCACCAGACCGCTCGCCTGCCCCGAGGTCACCAGATCCAGCGCGTGATCGATCCACCGGAGCTGCGCCGCCCCGCTGGCCCGGGTCGGTCGCCCGGGGCGCCGATCCTCCCGCGCCAGCGGGGGGCCAGGCTGGACGATCCGGTGCCGCGCCAGCGAGTGCCCCCGCTCCGCCGCGAGTTCCAGGAGCTGCGTCTCGTCCCCCACCAGCAGCACCGGCTCCGGGAAGCTGGCGCAGGCCTCCACCGCCACCTCCGGGCCGATGCCGCAGGGGCAACCCACCGACAGCGCCAGCGGCAGGGGGTCCGTCATGGCCGGAACCGGTGACCGTGGAGGGGGTCAGTCATGACCGGAACCGGTGACCGGATCGAGGGGGAGCTTGTAGCCGGCACCCCGGACGGTCTGCAGAGGGAAGGCGTTGCCCAGCTTGGCCCGGAGGCGGCGGACGTGGATGTCGACGGTGCGGGGGCCACCCTCGTAAGAAGCGCCCCAGACCCGGGCGAGGAGCTGCTCGCGGCTCTTGACCCGACCCCGGTTCTCCGAGAGGAAGGCGAGCAGGGAGAATTCCTTGGTGGTGAGGGGGATGGGGCGGCCGTCGACGTGGACCTCGCGGGCGGAGCGGTCGATGACCATGGCCCCGATCTTGAGGCGCTCGTCGTTGGAGAACTCGCTGCGCCGCCACTCGAGGCAGCGGATCCGCATGTAGAGCTCGGAGGGGACGTAGGGGACGAGGGTGAAGTCATCGAAGCCGGCGGCGGGGTCCACGCGGGAGACCTGGGGCTCGTGGACGGCCAGGAGGGCGGGGCAGCGCTCGAGGCGGGGTTCACGCCGGAGCGCTCGGAGCACCGCGGCGGCGAGATCGGGGCGGTCGAGGGCCTCGACGATCAGGGCGCGGACCCGCTCGCCGTCCGCCTCGCCGTCGCGGAAGAGGTTGGCGGGATCTTCCCAGAGGTCGAGGGCTCGCACCTCCGAGCCGAGCTGACGCAGGCAGGCGGCGGCGCCCTCTTCTCGTTCGAGCAGGGGGCCATGCCCCACCACGGCAATGAAACGGCCTCGCACCGGCGCCCCTTAGCACAAACCGGGGCGCGGTCACCCGGCCATCTTGGTCCCGCCGACGGTGATCCGGCCGATCTTGATGGTGGGGCAGCCGACGCCCACGGGGACGCTCTGGCCGTCCTTGCCGCAGGTCCAGATGCCGTCGGAGGTCTCCACGTCGTTGCCCAGCATGACCACCTCCCGCAGCACCTCGGGGCCGTTGCCGATGAGGTTGACCCCCTTGAGCGGGGCGGTGATCTTGCCGTCCTCGATCAGGTAGCTCTCGGTGAGGGAGAAGACGAAATCGCCGTTGGCGATGTCGACCTGACCGCCGCCGAATTTCCGGGCGAAGATGCCGCGCTTGACGCTGCGGACGATCTCCTCGGGGTCGTGGGGGCCGGCGAGGAGGATGGTGTTGGTCATCCGGGGCATGGGGTGGCAAGCGAAGCTCTGGCGGCGGCCGTTGCCGGTCGGGGTCAGCTTGAAGTGCCGGGACGAGAGCCGGTCGTGCATGTACCCCCGGAGCACGCCACCCTCGATCAGCACCGAGCGGCCAGGCTCCACGCCCTCGTCGTCGACGTTGATGGCCCCCCGCGACTGGAGCAGCGTCGCGTCGTCCACCACGGTGCACAGCGGGCTCGCCACCGGTTTGCCCACCTGGCCGCTGTAGTTGCTCGTCCCCTTGCGGTTGAAGTCCGCCTCCAGCCCGTGCCCCACCGCCTCGTGGAGCAGGATGCCGCTGTCGCCCGGGGCCAGCACCACCTCCATCTGCCCGGCGGGGGCCTCCTGCGCCTCCAGCATGGCGATGGCCTGCCGCGCCGCCTCCAGCCCGTGCCACGCCGGGGTTTTGTCCCCGAAGTAGTCCAGCGACTTCCGCCCCCCGCCCCCGGACGACCCCTCCTGCCTCCTGCCGTCCTTCTCCGCCAGCGCCCGGACCCCGAAGCGCACCATCGGCTGCACGTCGTGCACCAGCCGCCCGTCGCTGGTCGCGACGAGGATCTCCCGGATCTCCTCCGCCAGGCTCGCCTCCACCTTGAAGATCTTGCTGTCGTAGGCCCGGCCCGCCTCGGCGGCGGCCTCCAGCAGCGCTCGCTTGGCCTGGCCGGGCTCGTCCAGCGTCACCCTGGCCAGGTCGTAGCGATGCGGCAGCGTACGCCGCTCCAGCTTCACCGGGGCCGCGCCGCCCCCGTGGCGGGCGATCTGGGCGGCGGTCCTCGCGGCGTGGGCCATCGCCTCCCACTCCAGCTCTTCCACGTAGGCGTAGCCCGTGGCGTCCCCGCGCTGCACCCGGACCCCCAGCCCCAGGCTCACCCCCCGGGACGCCGTCTTCAGGATCCCCTCGTCGTAGACCAGCGCCCCCGCCGCCCGGTACTCGAAGAACAGGTCGGCGTAGTCCCCGCCGCTCTCCAGCGCGACCGCGAGCAGGCGCTCGCAGGTGGCGGCGTCGATGGCGGTCGGGCCGTGGGCGAAGGGGGCTCGGTACGAGGCGCTCTGCGTCATGGAGCCGCACCTTAGCACCACCCACCCTCCCCTGTCCTTGCGCCGCGCCGCCGCCTCCCGGATGCGCTACAGAGCGCCCCATGTTGATCGCCCTCCATGTGATCGCCGACCTCTTCTGGATCGGATCGATCCTCTCCGTGGCCTTGCTCCTGGCGAAGGGGCCCGGTGACGCGCGGCAGCGGGGCGCCGCCGCGCGGCTCGTCTACCGGACCCTCGCCGCCCCTTCCTTCGGCGTCTCCTTCCTCGCCGGGATCGCCTTGCTCGGCATGAACCCCACCCTCTACTTCAAGGCGACCCACTACATGCACGGCAAGCTCCCCCTCGCCCTCGGCGCCGTCGCCCTCCACCACGTCCTCGGCGCGCGAGCGAAGAAGATGGAAGCGGGCGAGGTCGAGGACGCCGGGCCCTCCCTGCCCCTGGGCCTCACCCTCGCCGTGCTGGCCGTCGGCTCCGCGCTCCTCGTCGTCCTCAAGCCCTTCTGACGGCCCGGGTCAGCGGCGCTTCGCCCGGTAGATCGTGTTGTCTCCCTCGAAGAACAGCTCGCACCGGTCGGGCGAGAGCGAGGGCGTCCGGAGGTTCTGGGGCTCGAACCCGGACCCCTCCAGCTCCACATCGATCTTCTTGGCGGGCCCCGCGAAGCTACCGTTGGGCGCGAGCGACGCGCGATAGAGCGCCAGCGGCTCGTTCGGGCTACAGCGCGCGTGGAAGAGCAGGTGGTTGCCGTTGGGGAACACCCAGGGCGCCAGATCTTCCGCCACGGCCTCCCCGTTGCAGCCCTCCAGCAGCACCGGCACCTTGGTCGCCTTGCTCGACGCGTCCAGGGCCGCGATGGTGTAGAGCCCGGTGACCATCGCGTTGCCTCCCCCCAGCTCCGCCAGGCGCTCGCTGATCCAGTAAAAGCGCGGTTGGTTCGTGTTGTAGGCGTAGGCGACGCTGTAGTTGTTCACCCCGTCGTTCAGCTTCTGGATCGGCTCGTAGTAGTGGTCGTTCTGCTGACCCGTCTGGCTGGCGAGGAAGATCCGCCGCGGACCATTCGGGAGGTTCAGGCTAAACTGTTGGTATGGTCGTCGACTGTCCAGGAGGAAGAACCTCGTCCCGCTCGGCTGGTTGCCGACGTTGGGCGCGAAGCTGGTGAGCTGCGCCGAGGTGATGTTCTGCGGCAGCGGCAGCGGCCCCGAGTCGTCCGCGGGCTTGTTGACGCAGCAGGGCTCCACCGTGCCGTTCATGTAGGGGGGATCCACCCGGGCGATCTCAAACCCGTTCACGCCGTCCTGCCACCGTGCGCGGAAGTGCATCCGGAGCAAATCCCCCGCAAACTCCACCCTCGGGAAGCTCCGCTGCGCGAAGTTCAACCCCGCCTGGAGGGCCTGCACCTCCCCGAACTCGAAGCGGTTCATGTCCCCGCAGGGCACGCAGGCCCCCGTCTCCGCGTTGCAGTATTCGTTTGCCTTGCACTGCAACCCTCCCGTCAGGCACGACAGCGGCGCGCCGCCCGCCCCGGCGGAGCCGCCCTGACCCGCCGCTCCGCCGCTCCCGCCGGAGCCTGCATCCGAGCCCCCGCTGCCC
>CAZSDX010000245.1:0-10317 GCA_964605685.1 uncultured Polyangiaceae bacterium | reverse complement strand
ACCGCTGGAGCGCGACCCCGCGCCAGAGCAGCGCGCCCAGGTCGCCGTTCGCCGGGAAGAGCCAGTCCTCCGGGCGCAGGGCGGCGGCGGCCGCCACCGTGGCGGCCTCCTCGCCGGGGTGCGCGGTGAAGAAGCCGATCCGCCCGAGGCGGTGCTGCTCGGCGAGCGCCACGTCGAGGGCCCTCGCCCGCACCATCGCCTCATGAATGGGCCGGAGGTGCTCGGTGGAGAGGGAGGGTTCGCTGTCAGGGAGGAGGACGCCTTCGGCGGTGAGGATCCTCAGCTCGTCGGGCGCGGCCAGCGCGCTCTCTTCGATCGTCGCCATGGTTGCTCTGGCCCCAGGGGCGACGGCAGCATAGTCAACCGGCTAGCTAGACAAAGCCCTTTCTGCTTCGCCGATCGCTTCCTGCACCGCGTCGTCGCCGAGGTGGAAACACTGGGCGAGCTGCGTCAACACCTGGCGCTCCACGTCGCTGACGCCGCCGGAGACGTGGGCCAGCAGCGCGGCGATGCGGAGCACCTCCTTCTGGTGGACGTCCTTCTTCACCGTGCGCCCCACCATGCCGACACGGCGCTCTAGCCCATCCTCCCGGAGGAGCTCGGCCAGATCGTTGACCAGCGCTTCGAGCTGCCGCTCGTCGATCTGGTCCTTGCAGGCCTCCAGTACGACCGACTGGAACGCCTTGCGCTCCTCCTCGTCGAAGTCGCCGTCGGCGTTGGCCACCAGGAAGGCCGCCTCCACCACCGCCTCGAACAGCGCCGCGGCGTTGATGTCGAAGCCCGTGGGGAGCGTCATCTCGTCCTCCTCGGGCTTCGAGCCGTAGGAAGACGCCGCCGCCGCCAGGATGGAATTGCTGGCCCCGGTCGGGGTATCGCTGGGGGGCAAGGTCAGGGATTTCGCCACCTTGGCAAGGAGAGATTCGTCGACGACCGTCATGGCGAGGGAGGCTCCAGGCTTCGCAGGGGCGCAGCCTACGACAAAGGCGTCCGCCGTGGGGTGTTTTTTCCGTGCCCCCTGGCCTCGACTCAGCCAGAAACCCGCCGAACCAGCCGATCCGCGGGCAGCAAGCCGACCCGCGCCGCAGCGCTCTCCAACAGCGACGCCGCCTCGTGCGCCGCCACCGACGCCAGACTCACCGCCCCCTGCGCCTGCGCCGCCTGGGCCCGGGCCCGCTCCAGCCGCTCCGCCAGGAGCTGCTCCGCCCCCGGACCATCCCCGGGCCTCAGCACGCTCCGCACGAACACCTCCGCCGCCTTGTAGCTGGAGCGCACCAGCGGCCCGCTCGCCGCGTACAAGAACCCCAGCCGCCGCGCCTCCTCCGCGTAGCCCTCGAAGGTCGCCGGGGGGACGTAGCGCGCCACCTCGTGGTGCTTCGGCGTGGGGCGGAGGTACTGCCCCAGGGTCACCACGTCGACCCCCGCACCCCGCAGGTCCGCCAGGGTCTCGAGCACCTCCTCGTCGGTCTCTCCGATGCCGACCATGAGGGATGACTTGGTGATGCGCTGCGGCGCGCGCTCCTTGGCACGGCGCAGCACCGCCAGGGATTGCTCGTAGCTGCACCGCACGTCCCGCACCGCCCGGGTGATCCGCCGGACCACCTCGATGTTGTGGGCGAAGACGTCGGGCCCGGAGTCGACCAGCATGTCGACGTAATCCATGTGCCCCTGGAAATCGCCCACCAGCGCCTCGATCAGGATGTCCGGGCGCAGCTCGTGGAGCCGCCGGATGGTGCGCCCCACGTGCTCCGCGCCGCCGTCCAGCAGGTCGTCGCGGTCGACCATCGTCAGCACCACGTACTGGAGCTCCAGGCGAGCGATGGCGCGGGCGGTGTGCTCCGGCTCCCGGACGTCCACCGCCCCCCGAGGGTTGCCGGTGGTCACCGCGCAGAAGCGGCAGCCCCGGGTGCAGGTGTCCCCCAGCAGCATGATGGTCGCCGTCCCCTCCCTCCAGCACTCGCCCACGTTGGGGCACCGCGCCTCCTCGCAGACCGTATGCAGGTCCAGGGTACGCAGGGTGCTCTTCAGCTTCTGGTGGGTCTCGCCCCCGGGGGCGCGCACCCGCAACCAATCCGGCTTCGGTTCAAATCGGGTCACGACCCAGGCAATGTGGGCACACTCTCTCCTCCCCGGCAACCCCCTCTCCTCGACCTTGGGCAAGGGAGTGGAGTTCGGGTAGGCTGCCGCGGACAACGGAGGGCACGGAGACGCCATGGCCGCCAAGAAATCCAACGATCTGATCCCGATTTTGTTGCACCGCCTGGAGGAAAAGTACCCGAACGCGCGCTACGAGCTGGACTGGACGACGCCGCTGGAGATGCTGGTGGCGACGATCCTGGCGGCGCAGTGCACCGACGTGCGGGTGAACCAGGTGACGAAGACGCTGTTCAAGAAGTACACGACGGCGAAGGACTACATGAACGCGGACACCGCGGCGCTGGAGCAGGACATCAAGGCGACGGGGACGTACAAGCAGAAGGCGAAGGCCATCCAGGGGGCCTGCAAGGTGCTCGTGGAGCGCTTCAACGGGGACGTCCCCCAGACCATGGATGAGCTGCTGACGCTGCCCGGCGTGGCGCGCAAGACCGCCAACGTGGTGCTGAACAACGTGTGGAACATCCCCTCGGGGATCATCGTGGACACCCACGTCAACCGGACCAGCCAGCGCATGGGGCTGAGCAAGAACGACAAGCCAGACGCCATCGAGAAGGACCTGATGCCGATGGTGCCGAAGGACCGCTGGACCTTCTTCGGCCCCGCGATGGTGCTCCACGGGCGCTACACCTGCACCGCCAAGAACCCGAAGTGCGGCGAGTGCATGTTCAACGACGTGTGCCCCAAGCTCAACCTGGACGGCGCCGGGGGCGGGGGCGACGAGGACGAGGACGAGGCCCCCAAGGCGGCAGCTCCCAAGGCAGCGGCCCCCAAGGCGGCAGCTCCCAAGGCGGCGGCCCCCAAGGCAGCGGCCCCCCCGGAGCAGGCAGCGCTGGACTTCACCCCAGGAGCCCCCGCGTCGGGCCTCGTGGTCCCTGCGTCGTGGCAGGCGAGCCTCGGCCCCGAGCTGAAGAAGCCCTACTTCACCGAGCTGATGAAGTTCCTGGAGCAGGAGCGGGCCACCAAGCAGATCTTCCCGCCGGAGAACGAGGTCTTCTCCGCCCTGGAGCTGACCCCCTACGAGAACGTCAACGTGCTCCTGCTCGGTCAGGATCCTTACCACGACGACGGGCAGGCCCACGGGCTCTGCTTCTCCGTGAAGCCGGGCATCAAGGCGCCGCCCTCCCTGGTCAACATGTACAAGGAGCTGAAGACCGACCTGGGGTGCAAGATCCCCAACAACGGCTACCTCGTCCCCTGGGCCCGGCAGGGGATGCTGATGATCAACGCGGTGCTGACGGTGCAGGCGCACACGCCGAACTCCCACAAGGATCGGGGCTGGGAGCAGTTCACCGACGCCATCATCCGCAAGGTGAACGAGCGCCCTCACGTGGTCTTCCTGCTCTGGGGCTCCTACGCTCAGAAGAAATCCAAGCTGATCGACGCCAAGAAGCACACCATCATCAACTGCGCCCACCCGTCGCCGCTGTCGGCGGCCAAGTTCTTCGGAAGCAAGCCGTTCTCCCGGACCAACGAGGCCCTCAAGGCCCACGGTCAGCCGGAGATCAACTGGCAGATCCCCGACCTCTGATCGAGCAAGGTGAATGAACCATGCGCGCGTTGATCCTCGGCGGCGGCGTGGCGGGGCTGGCCTCGGCGCTTGCCCTGACCCGGCGAGCCCAGATCGAGAAGGTGCTCGTCTTCGAGCAGGACACCAAGGAGATGCGCCGGGCCCGGCGCGGTCACGGGTTGATCCTGATGCAGAACGGCGTCCTGGCGCTCCGCGCGCTCGGGGCCGAGGGCGTCCTCCGTGGCTGCCGCCCCCTGGACCGGACCGAGCTGCGGGACACCTCCGGAGGGCTCATCGAGACCGACTCCCTGGAAGGAGTGTACTGCGTCGCCCGGGTCGCCCTGGTGGACGCGCTGCGAGCGGCGCTGCACGGCGGCGCCGCGGAGGAGGCGCGGCGCTGCGAGCGGGTGCTCGTCGAGCGCGGCGGAGGGGAGCGGCGGGCCCGGAGGGTGATCTTCACCGACGGGACCTCCCTCGATGTGACCGACGACGACCTGCTGGTGGGCGCCGAGGGCTACCGGTCGCGGCTCTGCGAGGCCCTCAACCCGGGCCTGGAGCGCCCCCTGAGCCGGGTGCTCGAGATCGTCACCTCCACGCGCCTCCCGGGGCTCGCCGCCGCGCTGGGCTCGCGCTTCGTCAAGACCCTCTTCCCCGAGCGCGGCGCCGCCTTCGGCCTGCTCTCTCCGGACACGGACCGGGTGATCGGGTTCCTCCAGTTCGACTCGGAGCGCCACCCCACCGACACGTTGACCCCCGCCACCATGCTCGCCTTCGTCCGGCGGGTCCTGGGCGGCGCGCCGCCGCTGGTCGACGAGTACCTGCGCGCCGCGGATTTCTCCACCGCGCACCTCTGGCGCCCCGTGAACGCCGATCTGCCCCCGAACCTCCACGGGAGCAACGCGGTGCTCCTCGGCGACGCGGCGCACCCGGTGCTCCCCTTCACCAGCCAGGGGGTGAGCGCCGCCCTCGAAGACGCGGTGCTCCTCGGCGACGCGCTGGCCGAGGCCCACGGCGACGCGCGGCTGCTTCCCCCGCTCCTGTCGTCCTTCGCGGCCCGGCGCCGGACCTCCCTCGCCCCGCTGATCGAGGGCGGACGCCGGCTGCTCGGCGCCTTCCTGGAGCAGGAAGCCACGGCCACGGCCCCCTACCTCGGCGGTGATGTCTCCGATTTCCGCAGGATGATCGCCGTCCCTGGCCACCTCGCGGAGGCGCTGTTCCACGCCGCCGACGCCAACAAGGACGGCGTGCTCAGCGAGGAGGAGGCCCGCGATGCGCTGGCGGCGGCCCTGCCGGGCCGCGCCCCTGCCTCGCTGGCGGGCCTCGTCCGGACCCTCGATCGCAACGAGGATGGGGTGCTCCAGCAAGACGAGTTCCTGCGGGCGCTGCTGGGCCAGGGGGGCGACCCTACCCTGGAGAACCTGCGCGCGCAGCTCTCCCCGCAGAACGTCCGGCGCGCGCTGCGCTCCCTGGAGCGCCCGGCCCCCGCCAGCCAGGACGCGCTCTTCGACGACGATCAGGTGAACCTCCCGGTGCTCCGGGAGCGGGCGTTCAACTACCGGTGGGCCGTGCAAGATCCGGACGTGATCCCGCTGACGGCGGCGGACCCGGACTTCCCCGTGGCCCCGGCGATCCTCGACGGGCTGCTCGACTACCTGGCCCCGGGCTACCTCCCCTACAGCCCGCCCGCCGGGCTCCCCTCGTGGCGGGCCTCGGCGGCACGCTTCTTCCGGACCAGCCGCTGCATCTCCTGCGACGAGGGGCAGGTCTTCACCACCGACAGCGCCGCCTCGGGCCTCTACCTGGCGGCGCGCTGGGCACTGGGCGACGGCGGCGGCGAGATCCTGATCCCGGACCCGGTCGACTTCCTCTTCGAGCGGTCGATCCTGGCGGCAGGGGGCCACCCCAGGCGCGTGCCGCTCCGGCCCGCCCTCGGCGGCGCCTTTGACCTCGACGAGCTGGAGGCCGCGATCTCCCCCGGCAAGACCCGCGCCCTGATGCTCTGCAACCCGCACAACCCACTGGGCCGCGTCCTGACCCGCACCGAGCTCCTGGCGGTGGCCGACCTCGCCCTGCGCCACAACCTGTGGATCATCTCCGACGAGGTCTGGGCCGACATCGTCTACGCTCCTCACACCCACCTCTCCGTCGCCTCCCTCGACGAGGAGGTCGCCCGCCGCACGCTCACCGTCTACGGCTTCTCCAAGGGCTTCGGCCTCGCGGGGCTGCGCCTCGGGGCCCTGCTCTGCCCGAGCGCGCAGGCGCTGGACGAGGTGGTCCGGCTCTCCCACGCGGACGAGACCGCCTACGGCGTGAGCGTCCTGTCCCAGATCGCCGGCGCCGCCGCCCTCGATCACGCGGGCCCCTGGCAGCAAGCCTTCCTCCGCCACCTCCGGGCCCGCCGCGACGAGGCGGTGCAGCGGCTCAACGCCATCGAAGGCGTCTCCTGCCGCTCCCCGGAGGGCACCTACGTGGTCTTCCCCGACGTCTCCGCCCTCGGGGTCGACATCGATACGCTGGTCGAGGCGCTGCGCGTCCACCACAGAATCGCCGTCGTCCCCGGGAACCCCCGCTTCTTCGGCCCCGGCGCCGCGGGGCACATCCGCCTCAGCTTCGCCACCTCCCGGCGCCTGCTGAGCGAGGGCCTCGACCGGCTGGAGCGCGGCCTCCGCGCCCTGCGCCGCTGAGGCCCCAGCCCCCTTCCGCCGGCTTCAAAGGCGGACTAGACCCGCCCGCCATGGATCTCGCCGGAAAGACCGTCGCGGTCGTCGGACTCGGGCGGAGCGGCGTCGCCGCGGCGCGGGCCTGCCTCGCACGAGGCGCCCGGGTCCTCTGCAACGACGCCGCCCCACGCGAGCGCCTCTCCCCCGCCGCCCTCGCCCTCGAAGCCGAGGGAGCCGCCCTCCTCGCCGGAGGCCACGACGCCATCGACTGGCGCGCTGTCCACCTGATCGTGATCTCCCCCGGGGTCTCTCCCTTCCCTGCCCTGCTGGACGCCGAGGCGCGCGGGGTCCCAGCGCTGGGCGAGCTGGACCTCGCCTGGCAGCTCCTCGCCCCGGCCCCGCCCACGATCGCCATCGGAGGGACCAACGGCAAGAGCACCACCACCACCCTCGTCGGTGTCATCCTGGAGGCCGCCGGTCGCCGCGCCTTCGTCGGCGGAAACCTCGGGATCGCCCTGGCCGAGGTGCTCCCTCCTCCCGGGGTCCCCTGCCCCTTCGACACGCTGGTCCTGGAGGTCTCCAGCTTCCAGTCCGAGCGCATGCCCGCGCTCCGCCCCAGGGCCGCGACCCTGCTCAACATCACCCCGGATCACCTCGACCGCTACGCCTCCTTCGAAGACTACTCGGACGCCAAGGGCAACCTGCTGCTCCGCATGGACGAAGGAGACACGGTGGTCATCCCGGCGGGCGACCCGCTCTGCGCACGCCAGGCCCGACGCGCACGCCCTGGCGCCCGCGTCGTCACCTTCGGCCCCGGCGGTGATGTCCGCGTCGAGGCCGATCGCCTCGTCGACACCCTCCACGGAGACACGTACCTCCGGAGCGAGATCCGCCTCCAGGGCGAGCACAACCTGCTCAACGCCGCCGCCGCCATCGCGCTGGCCCGAGGAGCAGGTGTCGAAAATGACCCTATCCGGCAAGCGCTCCGGGATTTTGCCGGCCTGGCGCACCGGATCGCGCTGGTCGCCGAGATCGACGGGGTCCGCTACTACGACGACTCGAAGGGGACGAACGTGGGCGCCTCGGTGGCGGCGCTGCGGGGGCTGGCGGAGCCCCGGGCGGTGCTCATCGCCGGAGGGCGTGACAAGCAGGGGGGCTACGGTCCGCTGGTGGCGGCGCTGCGGGAGCGAGGGCGGGCCCTCGTGGTGCTGGGCGAGGCCGCCGACCGCATCGCGGAGGCCGCCGCCGGAGCGCTGCCGATCCACCGCGCCTCGTCCATGGAAGAAGCGGTGGCGCTGGCGCGAGAGGCGGCGCAGCCCGGAGATGCGGTGCTGCTGTCGCCCGCGTGCTCCAGCTTCGATATGTTCCGCGACTACAGGGAGCGCGGCGAGCGCTTCGCCGAGGCCGTGCGGTCCCTGCTGGTGGTACCTTCTCCCGGTGCTCCCACCTGATGCCCTGAGCAAGCTCGCCCTCCAGACCCTCCTGGCTCCCTTCGTTCCTGTCCGTACCCAGTTCACCGTCGCCTCTCCTCCCCAGTTCGCGGATCTCTTTCTCCCCGAGGGGATCCTCGATCTGAACGCTGCCAGGGATGCCATCGGGGACCTCGCCCTCCTCGCTCGCGAACCTGCCCTGCTCGAGGCTTATTCTGGCTCGATCTCCCTGGAAGAGGCTCGCGACTGCCAGCGCAAGCAGCTCACGCTCCACCACCAGCTCGAGCTCGACGCCAGCAAGCTCGCTGGCAAACCTGTGCGGCTCCCCTTGCTCCCCCTCTGGCTGTTCTCTGCAGGGCGCCCTGAACTGCTGATCGACGCCTGGGCGATGGTGCCCGCGGCGGGGTGGCCTGGGGGGTTCTACCGGGTGCCTGGTCAAATGCGCATCGGGCTGGTGGTGGTGCGCAAGCTGCGGCCTGGCCGCAACAACCTCCCGCTGCGGTTGCTGGGGGATGGCAAGGTTCGCCAGCAAGCGCTGGTGGACCTGGAGACATTGCCGGCAGGGGATCCGATGCGAGAGGGACTGCTTGGGACACTGAGGACGTGGCGCGTGGTACTGCCCGAGTGTCAAGATGATGAGGAAAGGAGAGCGCTGATGGTGCAGGTGCAGAAGCTGGTGGAAGCCTACGAGAACCGGCTGCGTGAAGAAGCCCACCTCGCAGGTCTCGGCGAGGGGAAGGTCGAGGAAGCCCGCCGGGCGGTGCTGCGGGTGCTGACCCGCCGTGGGCTGGTCGTGTCGTTGGAGCAGCAAGCGCAGGTGGAAGCCTGCGGCGACCTGGCGACCCTGGAACGGTGGCTCGATCAGGCCATCACCGCCGCGAACACCGACGACGCCCTCGGCTGACCCACCGGATGGTGTTGGCGTATTCCGCGACCACAGGGAGCGCGGCGAGCGCTTCGCCGAGGCCGTGCGGTCCCTGCTGGTGTTAGAGCTGTCCCCGACCGTCGCGCAGGTCGTTGCCGCGGCCCGTGGGCCAGGGGAGGCAGTTGGTGGAGGAGCCAGGGACGGTGTAGATCTGGACGCTCTCCACCTTGTCCTCGGCGTCCTTGAGGGAGACGACGATCTCGAGGACACCGTCGCCATCCACGTCCGCCAGGGTGGGGACCGGCATGGCGCCTCGCCTCGGCAGCGGGAGCTTGTGCAGCTCCTTGCCGTCGGCGCCGAGGAGGAACAGTGCCCCCTTGTTCTGATCCGGACTGTAGGAGGCAAAGACGATCTCGGGGCGCCCGTCGCCCGAGAGGTCTCCGATGGCGACGCCCCCGGTGAGGACCTTGGGATCGGTCGTGTAGGTGTAGGACCAGAGCGGCTGGCGCTTGGCGTTGACCGCGTGGATCCTCCCGTCGAACCCGGCGAAGACCATCTCCAGCCCCGGGCTCTCGTCCAGGTCGGCCACGGAGACCTGGTTGGTGGCCCCGACGATGTTGGTGCCGTCGTAGTCCCAGAGGCCCGCGAGGTAGTCGGGGGCGTGGAAGGGCTCCTGCCAGCCGTCGAGGCGGCTCGCGTCGGCATGCAACGCCCAGAGCGCCACCCCCAGCTCTCGCTTGGTCTGCGCGGCGTTCTGCACGCTCGCCAGAAGCAGCACGTCGAGCTTCCCGTCGCCGTCGATGTCCGCGATGGCCGGCGCGGTGTTGGTGAAGTGCGCCTGGAGCGACGTCTCCTCATCGTTCGCGTACCCCTGCTTGGCCAGCGCAAGATCATGGAGGTAGCGCACCCCCGGCGTCTTCTTCGGCTTGAACATCGGGTTGGCGTCGAAGGCCACGCCGTCGCCCCGGTGGAAGCTCGCGTAAGCGTTGTCATGCCCCACCACCACGTCGCCCTTCCCGTCCCCGTCCAGATCCCCCACGGCCACGTTCTGGTCGTAGCACCCGGCCAGGTAACACTTCCCGTCGTCGCAGCCCGCGACCCCGCTCGCGTTCGGCGGGAACCCCGCCACCGACGTCCCGTCCGCATGCCACGCCTGCATCACGTCCTTCGGGCCGCTGCGGGCCGGCGCCACGATCAGCTCCGGCTTCCCGTCCCCGTCCAGATCCCCCGCCGCCAGGCTGCGTAGCTCCTTCTCCCAGGTCACGGGGAACCCAGGCAGGATCTCCCCGCTGGCGTTGACCAGGAACACCTGGTTCCCCGCGGCGAACGCCACCTCCAGCCCCGGCTCGGGCCGCAGATCGGCCACCACGGGGCTGGCCCAGATCCGGCCGTTCCCCGTGGGGATCTTCGCCTTCACCTCGCCGGTCGCGGACCAGATCAGCAGCTTGTCCGCCCGGGGAACGATCACCTCCCGCTTTCCATCCCCGTCGAGGTCCGCCACCGCCGCGGACCCCTGCCACGCCTCCTCCCAACGATCCTTCAGCACGAGCTTCAGCGTCGGCTTCTGCACCGTGGCCGACCCGCCGCCTGTCGTCGCCGCGCAGGTCGCCGCGCCCCCCCCCGAGCCTCCGGAGCCTCCGGACCCGCCCGAGCCCCCCGAGCCTCCAGACCCGCCCGAACCTCCCTTGCCGGCGCCCCCCC
>CAZSDX010000244.1:0-10320 GCA_964605685.1 uncultured Polyangiaceae bacterium | reverse complement strand
CCCGGCGCCGTCGCCGTGGCGCGGGCGGTCCGCCTGGCGCTGGGCTCGCCGTGAAGGCACTGCCCTTCGGGGAGCGGGCCTTCCTCCTGGACCTGGAGATCGAGCACCTCCCGGACCGTGCCGCCCGGACCCGCCTGGCCGCCCGCTGGCTCCTGGAGCACGGCATGCCGGACGTCGCCGTGGGAGCGGGCACGCTGCTCCTCGACCGTATTTTCTCCTGGACCGACCTCGGCCCGGCCTTCGAGCTGGCCCTGGAGGCCGTCGAACGGCGGCGTATCCCCGAGCCCACCCGCCGCCGCCACGCTCTCCCGGTCGTCTACGACGGCCCTGACCTGATCGAGCTGGGGCGCCGGCTCCGCTGCGAGCCGTCCGAGGTCGTCCGTCTCCACTCGTCCGCGACCTATCGCGTGGAATTCCAGGGGTTCTTGCCTGGGTTCGCTTACCTGGGCCCGGTGGATGGTCCGCTGGCCTTGCCCCGGCGCGAGGCGCCTCGCCCGGCGGTCCCGGCCCGGAGCGTGGCGGTGGCCGCCGGCTTCACCGCGATCTACCCCCACGTCTGTCCGGGAGGGTGGCACCTACTCGGTCGTGCTCCCGTCTTCAGACCCTTTGATCCAAGTACCGGAGCGCCGTCGCTCCTCCCGGGCGAGGAGGTCTGCTTCCTGCCAGCCCGCGAGGAGGATCTCCCAATTCCGGCGGAGGCGACGCCCCCGCGGATCTCCACGGCCAGCGCACTCCGGGTGATCGCGGCGCCGGCCTGTGCGACGGTGCAGGATCGAGGACGCCCCGGGAAGCTCCACCTCGGGTTGCCTCCGGGCGGCCCCCTCGACCCTTCTGCCTGGCTGGCGGCCAACCTCGCCGTGGGCAACGGGTGGAACGGCGCCGCCGTCGAGATACCTCATGGCTCCATGGATGTCGAGGCGAGGGGAAGGGTTTGGTTCTCCGTCGACGGCGAGGCTCCGCGGCTCCTTTCGGACGGAGAGCGGCTGCGGGTGTCCGGGGGCGAGCGCGCGGTGCGTTACCTCGCGGTGGAGGGCGGCGTCGCCGCGCCAATGCTCCAGGGGTCGCGCTCGACGCTCCCGTCCGCGGGGCTCGGCGGGCTGGGCGGTCGACCGCTCCGACGGGGGGATGAGATCCCGGTGGCGGGGGGGGCGGGATTCCCCTCCGGAGCTGCGCGCCTCGTCCGGGACCTCGACCCCGGGAGCACGGTGGAGCTCACGGTGATCCCGGGCCCCCATCCGGAGCACTTCGAGCCCGGCGCCCTAGACCTCCTCACCCGCGAGGTCTTCGCTGTCTCCCGGCTCGGGGATCGGGTGGGCGTGCGCCTGGCGGGGCCGAGGATCCCGGCGCTGGGGCGGCTTCGGCTGCCGGTGCCCATGCGCCGCGGGGCCATCGAGGTGACTGGCGACGGGACCCCCATCGTCCTCGGCCCGGACCATCCGGTCACCGGGGGCTACCCGGTGCTGGCCGTGCTGACCCGGAGCGCCCAGAAGACGCTGGCCCGGCTACGCCCGGGCCATCCGGTCCACTTCCGGGCGATCTGACAGAAGGGGGTTTTTTTGACCCTCTCCGGGTTCTCCTTGCAATTCCGCTCCGAGGCAGCCGTGGATGGCCTGCTCCAGCTCCGCGCGTAGCTCTTCCATCTGCGCGCGGGCCAGGCGCTGGCCGATCTGCGCGGCCCCCCACATCGCCAGCATGACGAGCGCCGTGGCCGCCGAGACGCCCAGCGCCCAGGGGGAGGAGCGGCTCATCGACTGTGCTCCCGCGACGCAGAGCGAGAGAAGGAACACCGTGGAGAGCCCCAGGTACGCGAAGGCGAAGAGGGTCCACACCGAGGGGTGGGGGCTGAAGCGCGCGAACAGGCGCGAGCCGTCGCCCTGGGGGGAGACCTCCACGTTGAGCCAGGGCGACCAGACGCGCTGCTCCGCCTCCGGCACGGTCAGGATGAAATGATCCCGCTCCCGTACCCTGCCGGCGCCGTGAGCGCCCCCGAAGGAGCGGGTACGGCGGAGCGGGTAGCGCCCCGGGCCGAGCCGCGCAAAGAGCCGTTCGAGCACGAGCCTGCTCGGGCAGGAGAGGTTCAGGGAGAAGCTGGGCCGGATCGCGGCGCTCATTCGCGAGAGGTTCGGGGACCTCGGCGGCGCTGTCACGCGCGCTTTTTGCGCACCCCCGGCGCGGCGCGAGGACGTGGTATGCCATCGCGACCGTGTCGAGCGATCCCATTCGCCTCTACCTCTCCGCAAGTATCGCCAACGCTCCGCTCAATGCAGGCTTGCGCCGGTGGTTCTCTGCGCCGCGCTACGAGCTGATCTTGCCGCAGGAATTCACCCCGGAGGTGCCCCATGCGGAGCTACCGCGAGCCATCTACGAGCGTTGTTTGGTGGAGATGGAGCGGTGCGACGCCGGGCTGTTGCTGCTGGACGCCTTCGGGATCGACTGCGCGGCGGAGGCAGGCTGGTTCGGGGCCCGGAAGAAGCCCCTGTTCGCGGTGGCCTCCTCCAGCGCACGTTTCCTCCAGAACTGGATGGTCAAGGGGGCCATCTCTCGCGTTTTTTGCGTGGATCCCGCCCTGGAGGAGGCGACCCGGAGCGACCCGATCCTCGGGACCGAGCGGGTCGAGCAAGCGGCGAGCTGGGCCGAGATCGCCGACAGGATCGCGCAGGCGCTGGCGACCACGGAGGGCGGCGTGGTACCTTCGAGGGATGACTGGCCCTGAAGTCGAGGCAATGATCTCCCGCGCGCTCCAGGATGAGGCGTTCCTCGGGCGCCTCCTTGCTGCCCCCAGGGAGGCCGCCCGGGAGCTGGGGGTCTCCCTGGAGGAGACGGAAGCGACCACCCTGCAAGCCCTGTCCCCGGAAGAATTCCGAGCGTTTGCGGCCGATTACCTGGCCACGACGGACCCTTCCCGCCGCAGGGCTGCCTGCTGATCGAGCGCGGCCTCTCCCTCGGCGTCGATATTGGCAACGCCAAGGTGAAGCTCTGCCTGGCCAAAGCTGGAGAGTCCCCTCGCATCTTCAGCCGTCCGTTGCCTTACGACGACCGGGCACGCTACCGGCGTCACGAGGACATCGCGACGGGGGTTCGCGCTGCCCTCGACGAGGCGCTCGGGGCCGGTGCCGCGCGGCGTGTGCCCGAGATCTGGGTGGCCGTCACCAGCGCCGGTTACGCCTACCCCACCTTCCCGGAGGGGATTGTCCACGCAGGGCGTGTGCTCTCCTCGGCGATGCCCGGGAGCGAAGGCTTCTTCCTCTCGGCGACCCTCGACCTGGTCCCGCAGCAGGACACCACCTCCGGGGATCCTTCGTTGCTGGGGCCGATCTGCTTCTCCAACCCCAACGGCGGTGCGTGGCTGGCCCGGCGCTTTGGGCTGGTTCCCCCTGAAGGGATCACCCTCTCCCTGGACACCGGCGGTCAGACCACAGGGACGCTGGTCTTGACCCAGGACTGCGTCGATCCGGCGGCCCTCGCCGAGCCCGCGCGCCACATCGCCCACCGGATGCAGCACGGAAAACTTTGCTGGATCGGCGTCGAGACCACCCCCCTGGAGGCCCTCGCTCACGAGGCGCCTGTCGATGGCGTCTTGATGCCCGTGGTCCCCCGCGGGGTGATGTTCGAGAACGTCGCGGTGGCGCTCGGGATGCTCCCCGAGGAGCGGGTCCGCAAGCTGACGCTCTTTGGCCTCCTCCCCGACCGTGCCATGGCCCTCCGGGCCCTCGCCGACGCGCTGGGGCTCGATCCTCTGCTCCTCGATGAACCGGCGCTCCTCGGCCTCGCGCAGTTCTTCCGGGACGCCGCGGTCGCTCGCCTCGCTCTCGCCCTCCGCAAGGCCCTCGCCACAGCCCCCGTCGCTGACCCGATCCACGCCGTGGTGTTCGGGATCGGCGCGGTTCCCCTCGCCGTCCCGGCGCTCCTGGCTGCGGGGATCCCGCGGCAACATATCGTCGCGGGCTCCGCTGTCCTCGGGGCTCCGCTGGCGGAGGCGGCCTCCTGCTTTGGCCCCTGCCACGCAGGGCTGGAGCGCCTCGCTGGCGTGTCGATTCCCCTCCCATGAACGCCCGGGAGGTATGGCTTGATCGTGGGCGGCGGCTCCTCGATGACTATCGTTCCTTGCTGGCTCCGTTTGGGGTCTCGGTTGACCCTGAGCTGGACCTGCAAGCGGACACCCACCCCTGCCCCGGATATACCCACGAGGATCGGCGGATCCGCTTCTGTCCTCCGGTGATCGAGGGGAACGCTGACCGGCTGCGGTGGGCCTTCTTCAGCGGCTACATGGGCTGTCGTTCCGTGGAGGAAGCGGCCGCCTTCTACGACCTCGCCCTGCCGCTGATCGTGGCCCACGAGCTGGCTCACCACCTGCGCCTCCGGAGCGACCTCGCCAGCCCCAGCGCCTTCATCGAGGAGCAAGCCTGCGACCGGCTCGCCGTGGCGCTGGTGGAGGCCGCGGGCCTGGAGGGGACGCTCGCGCCGCTCCAGGAGGCCTGCGCTCGCCTCCGTGCCAGGCTCGACGAGCGCTTTGTTGGCGGCGACGGGGCCGGGTTTGTCCCTGACCTCGCGGACGCGCTGGAGCACGCGGAACAGCTCGGCAGCTTGCGGATCGAGAGCCTCCTGTCCCTGGCGGACGCCCGGCGGCTCTCCTTCGAGCGGGTGGCTTCCCTCGTCGTGGGGATCGACCCCGCCGCCATCGAGCAGGCCCGCCAGCGCAGGGAGCGTGCGCGTCTCTTCGTCGAGGCCCACTACGCACGCGACCCTGCGGCTTACTGGCACCTGAGCCTCCGGTGGATCGAGGGCTACCTCGCCCGGAAACGCCCTGGCTTCGGGGAGATCCTCAACGAGCACTTGCTCGTCCGTCGTCCTCGTTCCTTCGAGGTGATCGAGGGGCTCCTCCGCGCCCTGGATCACGGCGCATCCGGCGAGCGCGAGGCCGCCGCCATCGGCCTCCTGGAGATCCTCGGCGGAGAACTCCTCCATGACCTCGCGGATCGCTGCGAAGAGATGCCTCTCGGAGGGGTTCTGGCCTTGCTTCACGCCCTGGATTGGCACGCCCGGGATCGTCCTCTGCCTTCCGGGGACGCCCTGACCCGCCTGGTCCGTGCCCTGCTGTCCCGGCTTGCTTCGTCGGGCCATGGCGGTCCTCTCCGCCGGGGTCTCACCCTGGCGGCTCGCCTCGATCTCCGGGGTGAGATCGCACGTCTCCTCGATCGGCACCCGACGCCGACCACCTTCCCTCTCCTCTTCCACCACGCCGCCCGCTCGGGGCTTCCCCTCGACCTTCCGGAGCGTGCCACCTCCGAGGACGCCGCGGCCGCGCTGGAAGCGCTGGTCACCTGGGGAGGCACCCAGGACATCCCTTGGGTCCTGGATCTCCTGGAGAGATGGCTGGAATCGCCCCGGGGGAAAGGCGCTGCGCTTGCGCCTCGCTTGCTCGCGGCGTGCAGGGTGCAGGGGCCAGACGCAGGGCTCGCCGCGGTGCGTCTGCTGGGCTCCGCCGGGGCCCGGGAGGAAGCGCGAGCGCTGGGGGAGGCGCTGCTGGAGTTGCTCCCCTCGCTCGGCGGTCTCGATCAGCAACGCCTGCTCTCCGCGCTGGAGAGCTGCGACCCCGGGTTCCCCCTGGAGAGGCTCCCTTCGCCGGGCTCTGCCGGCTGGGAGGCGTACCTCCGGTGGCTGAAGGAGGACACGAGGCGAACCGAGCGAGCGCGCCAATCCCTCGACACGAGGACATCGCTCCGGCTTGGGGCGCTGCTCCGGGCGGCAGGCCAGGAGGATTCGCAGATGCTCCAGGCGCTCGCCGCGCAGGTGGAGCGGGAGCTGGATGCGGTCGAGGCGCAGGTCTCCTGGGTGCGGTGGGCAAGCTCGCGGCATCCGCTGGGAGCGCTGGCGGCTCGCGAGGTGCTGCTTGCGCTGGTGGAGCGGTGGCGAGATGCGGCGCTGGCCCTGGGAGAACCGGGGCTTCAGGCAGACCTGGTCCGGCTGGCCAGCTCCGCGGGGGAGGAGCCTGCCCCAACGTGGTTGGAGTCTACCCTATCCAGAGCCCTCGCGCCCCCGGGGGTCGGCGGTGTGAGGGAGCAATACGCCGGACGATTCCAGCGGGCGCTGGCCCTGCTCCGGCAGGAGGATGGCGCGGAAGAGCGGAGCGCGGGGGGTGAGCCTCCCGGGTTGCCGCCGCTGGCAGCGCTGGTGGCGCTGGACCTCCACGGAGCGCCGTCGGAGGCGTACCCTTCCGAGGTGCGTCTCCTGATCGAACGGCTCTCCCACCTCCGGCTTGTGCCGCTCTTCGCGGCCCTGTCTCCCTCCTCGCTCGTGGAGCTGGCCCGGGCGACGGTGGAGGTCTCTCTGGACACCGGAGCGTTCCTCTTTCGCCAGGGAGACCCGGGGGATCGGCTCTTCGTGTTGCTGGTGGGGCAGCTCCGTGTGCTCCGGGGAGACAGGGGTGAGGCCCCGGTGCAGCTCCGCAGCCTGCACCCGCCTGCGTGCGTGGGTGAGATCGCTCTCTTTGACGGCGCTCCTCGCTCAGCGACCGTCGAGGCGCTCGGTCCGTGCCGGCTCCTCGCCCTCGACGGTGAGGCGGTGCGTCGCCTGGGGCGTGCCCATCCGGAGGTCTACGAAGCGCTGCTCCGGGTGATGGCGGAGCGGCTCCGGAACGCTTTACGGGAAGAGCGAGCGGATCGAGCCGTTTCCGGGCGTACGGGTCAGATGAAACCGGGCGACCAGCGCGTCCTGCACGTCACGCCAGCTCGCGTGGAGATCGTCGCCCCCGAGGATGGTGCAGCCCCGGCCTGCGAGACGGTCGAGGTGGGGTCGGTAGACGGAGCGATCCATGCGGGGATGAACGGCAGGCGCGATCAGGGTACGCGCCGGGGAACCGAAGGCCAGCAGCCGGGTCACCGGGCAGGTGACAGAGCCCACCGCCGCCTCCGCGAGCACCCGCGCGGTCGCCGGGAAGATCACCAGCACGTCGGCGTCCGCGTAGGCCAGGTGGAGCGGCGTCCCTGAGGGATCGAGGGGCTCGCTCTCGGTGTAGACCGGGTGGTGGGTGACCGCTCGGAGCGCCAGCGGTGTCACGAAATCCAGCGCCTTCGGCGAGAGCGCCGAGGCCACCTGGAGCCCGTACTCTTCCCTGAGCAACCAGAGACGCTGCGGGAGAAAGGAGGTCTCGATGGTGGCCCCAGAGGCCACCACGATCAAGGGCGCTGGGGGGGGCATGGCGGTCGGTAGAGGGTTCACGAGTACAGGAAAGATGTGAACGTGTCGCCTCGTTTCACGCAACACCGCGCCGCGGGCGCCTCCTCCCCTGGCCGGAGGTGGGGTCCGTCGCGTCCAGGCGTGTGCGCGGCGCCTCGTGGCGCTCGCCCGCCGCCTCCGCGGACGCCCGCAGGAAGACATCCCGCAGAAAGCGGTGCCCTGCGTCTCCGTCCACACGCGGGTGCCAGACCAGGCTGAGCGCATACGGACGGAGCTTGAGCGGCACCTCCAGCACCCTCAGGCCCAGGGCCTCCTCGTGGCGCCGGGCGAGCCGCTCGGAGATCGTCAGCGCGTAGTCGGTGCTGGCGGCGAGCTGGAGCGCGGCGCCGAAGTACGGCACCGCCCGGGCGACGGTGCGCGTGAGGCCGCGCTCGCGGAGCATGTCGTCGATGTAGCCTCCGGGCTTCCCACGCGGCGCCACCTGGATGTGCGGGAGGCGCACGAATTGCTCCAGGGTGAGCCGCTTGCCGACCTCGGGGTGCCCCTCCCTCACCACGCAGACGAAGCGATCCGTCAGGAGCTGCCTGCTCCGCATCTCCTGCGGGAGATCGCCGTAGATCCCCACCGCCAGATCCGATCCCTTGTCCCGCAGCATCGCCGGGTCGTCCGGCGTGTTCGGTACGCAACGCAGGCACACCTTCGGCGCCTCTTCCCGGAGGATCCGATCCACCACCGCGCCGAGGATCGCCAGCACGTAGTCCGTCGCGTGGAGGACGAAGGTGCGCGACAGCTCGCCGGCGACGAAGGGCCGCTCCGGCTCCAGCGCCCGCCGCGCCTCGTTGACCGCGCTGTGCACCCGCGGCTTGAGCTCCAGCGCCCGGGGGGTCAGCAGCATCCCCCGCCCCGAGCGCACGAGGATCGCGTCCCCCAGCCGCTCCCGGATCCTCGCCAACGCGTGGCTCATCGCCGGCGTCGAGAGCCCCACCCGCCGGGCCGCGCCGGTCACGCTCCCTTCCTGGAGGAGCGCGTCGAGGGAGACCAGGAGGTTGAGGTCCGCAGGTTCCATGGAACGAAACGATGACCTCGACGGGTTGCACGGAGCAACAGGATAGAATGTGTCCCCGCTCAGCGGGACATCCAGCGCATCCCGTCCGGGTCGAAGGAGGTCTGCGCCAGCACCTCCTCGGCGAAGGAGAACAGCTTGAGGCGGGCCCCCAGCGGGAGCGGCGGCGCCGCCTGCAAGGCCCGCCACGCCAGGAAGGGTGGGGCCACATCCAGCAGCTCGTGGTCCCCGGACTCTGCCAGGTAGGTCGACCAGAACGCGTCGAAGAGGAGCTTGTAGCCAACAGGCCAGCAGAGGGGCTCGCGGGCGCCCAGCGCCAGGAGCTCGACGGCGATGGAGCTCACGTCCGCCGCCGGGTCGCCGGGCTCAAGGACCGGATCGAAGAGCGCTACCTCGCCCTCCGGGAGCGCGATGACCCGCTCCAGGGTCAGCCCACAGTGCACGCTCCTCAGCCGATCCGAGCGGGGCCTCAGCCTCCAGCGCCACCCGGAGAAGCGGCGCTCAAGCGCGAGGAGCTGCTGGGGGTCGTACCCCTTCCGATCAAGGGGCAACGCGTCCAGCAGGGACAGCACGCCGTCGTCACCGGTCAGCACCCGGCGGAGCGCTCCGGCGTAGAGCTGCGGCCCATCGCCGGGGGGGGGCGCCGCGTGCTGCCGGACCAGGAGGCGGGCCAGCGCACGGAATGGGGCGATCTCGTGCTCTTGGGCGAGCCCCTCGACGGCGAGGCGCCGCAGGAGCGAGGGGAGGCGCTGCCCCCGGTCGAGTGCCAGCGAGAGGAGAGCTTCGGAGATGCTGTCGGCCACGGGGGGACGCGGCGGCGCGGGTCAGGCCTTGGCGGCGGGCTTGGGGGCCTCCGCGGGCTTGGCGGCGGGCTGGGGGGTGGGCCTGGGGGCCTCGGGCTTCTTCTCGGTAGCGCCCCCGAGGACGAAGCGGTCTCCCTCGCGGAAGTGGAGGGCTTCCACCTCGTCGCCCTGATCCTCCTGGATCGCCTCGATGTACGCCGCGACCGGCTGAGGGGCCGCGCGGCGGCCCCGGGCGTACGGATCCTGGCTGCGGTAGAGCAGGACCGTGCCCACCCGGAAGAGGCGCAGGGCCCGGACCACCGCGTCGACCCCCTGGGCGCCGACGTCCAGCAGGAGGACATCCACGGCGGAGAGGGAGGCGATGTCCTCCAGCTCGCGCTCGTCGTTGGCCCCGTGGATGCCGTCCGACAGGTGGAGGATGCGCTGGCCGCCGCCCAGCTCGAAGAGGAAGCCCAGCGCCGGTCGCCCCCGGAGGTTACGGGTCAGCTCGTTGCCCAGGAACGGCAGCGACTCCAGCACCCGCAGCCCCGCCGAGACGCCTGCCATGGGCACGCGGGCCGCGCCCCGGGGGACGAGCCGGCCCAGGCCGGAGCCCCCGAGATCCTCGAGCATGGCCATGCTGTCGTCGAGCATCGACGGCTTGGCGATGGGGACGGCGGTGACCCGGAAGTTCTCCTCGCTGGCCCGCTCCCACGGCTCGAGGTCGAGGAGCCGCTTGCGCCCCATCCCCAGCTCTCCCTGGGCCACGCGGCAGGTCCGCTCGGAGGCGACCAACACCGACTCCTTGCTGTCCTCAAGGAGATCGAGCACATCGTCAAAGGTGTCGCCGGGGTGGGTGACGAAGACATAATCGCAGGGGCGTGTGGCTCCCCGGAGGCGGCGTCCCCTGCGTGTCGACGAGAACACCGGGTCGACGAAGAGGGTGGTCTGCTTGAAGGTTAGCTCGAGGAAGGTCGAACCGTGAAACGTGATGGCAGCTTCTTCGTTGGTGGACATGCGCACCCCTCGTTGGACGCCGCGAGCGTAACATGGTTTAGATGATTCCGAAGGAGGATTCCGATGGCTGAGAAGCGACTGGTCCGTGAGCCTGGCACCGTGCACCCGCGCAGGGGACGCATGGAACGCGCGGAAGGTGCGCGCGACGACGAGGACGACCGCGACGGGGACGGCGAGCGCCGCCGCTCCCGCGGGCGCAGGGGCCGCCCCGCGCTCATGGGGGAATTCGGAGACCTCAACCGGGGCGTGCTCTTCGTCGGCGTCGAGTCCGCCGCCATCGCC
>CAZSDX010000243.1:0-10344 GCA_964605685.1 uncultured Polyangiaceae bacterium | reverse complement strand
GCCTCGCCGCCGCTCCCGGCTGCGGCGCCGCTGCTCCCGGCGCTCCCGCCTCCGCCGGACGGCCCCGGGGGGGCCTCGTCTTCCGAGGAACAGGCCACGAGCAGCCCCGCACCGACCACCACCATCAGCCTCGTTAGCAACCCTGTACGCATCGCGCGAAACCTATACCGTCCCCCCGTCCCCTGGAAGATCCCCCGAGGTGGTCCGTGGTGGCGTCGTAGGGGCGCAAGATCCTGCGCCCCTGCTGGCCTTGTTCACAAGTCCGGCCACGGCCACGGCCACGGCCACGGTTCCCGTCCACGTGGACGGGCTCCGTCGACGTGGACGAGCTTCGTGGACGTGGACGAGCTTCGTGGACGTGGACGAGCTTCGTGGACGTGGATCGGAACAAGGCCGCTCATTCGTCTGCTTCGGGGGCTTTGCCTGTTCCCGAGATGGAAACCTTTGCAATGGCGGATGCCTGGTGAAGCGGCTCGAGCACTTCACGGACGACAGCGCAAAGCCACTCGTAGAGGACCTGATCACGGTCGTTGGGGGGCGTGTTTTCGATGTACAAAACGCCATCGATCACGGAGGTAGTTGTCTGGCCGCCAAAGTTCACCTGCCCGAGGAGATCCTCGACAAGCTCCCTGGTCGGTGGCTCTTCTCCCTCGAGCATCGTGACCTTGATGGTCAGGCTGGCGATGTCGTTTGATGTACCAAAGAGCTCGATATACCCTTCGATAGGGAACGGAAAACTTGTGCCCAACGTATACGCGCGACGTTCATCGCGTCGCCCTAGAATCCAGTAGACCAACGCATGGAAGGGCAACACAAAGGCCGCGCCAGGGAGTGCCATCACGAAGAACACCGGGACGCAATTGGACCATCCGTTCCGTGTCGTCATGGCCGAGCCTACGGCTGTCATCGCGGAGATTATGGCCCACGCAACAAGTTCCCTGGGGGGGGGTGCCCAGCCATGGCCAGGTGTCGCGTACCTCGATACCCGCCACCGGAACCGGTCGGCGTTGAACGACGCTGCTTGTTCCTTGGCGTTGGCCTTCGCGTCCATCCCGGCGGCGATGCGCTTGCGACCAACCCGGGCACGCTCCGCGAGTTCTCGTCGTATCTTCTCTTTTCGCTCGTGCTCGCGCACCTCCTCTTCCTCTCGTAGACGATAGGCCACGTATCCAAGACAACGCACCTAGAGGTTCCGGTCAACGAAATACCCCCCTCAGCCGGAGCGCCGTGGGGTTCTCCTCGTCGAGCTGCACCTCGAACCTCGGTAGCCCCGGGGCGAGCCTCTTCAGCGTCTCGTCGAGCTGCTGCGCTCCCAGCCGATCCACCGCCCGGTGCAGCGCGTCCCGATCCACCGCCGGCAGCCCCAGCATCGCGCCGTGCTCCGCCAGAAAATCCGAGGTCTCGTGCCGCAGGTAGGCCGCCACCTCGGGGTGGAAGACGAAGTACTCGGACAGCCCCTCGTGCGGCGTCAACATCGGCACCCGCGAGTGCGCCTCCACCGGGGTCGACCCGCGGACCAGAAGGACCCCTTGCTCTCGGTGTTCCCCCTCCAGCAGCACGAAATCCAGCGCGTCCCTGTGGCGGAAGGCGTGGCGGAAGATCGCCTTCAGCACCGCCCCCGAGAGCCCCGGCCTCAGCCCGTACGCTTTCGGGTGCTCGCTCAGCAACCTCAGGTGACCACAACCGATATGCTCTGGCCGAGCCAGCTCTTCCAGGAGGGTCTCTTCGGACCTTTCTGGCGGCGCCAGCACCAAGGCTCTCACCGCGGAGGCCTCCTGAGGGCGGGGGCCGAGGGCCTGAAACGCGGGGTATTTCCAGAGAGATACGGCCAGGCGTTCGAGCGCGTGGGTGTCGGTGTGGAGGTAGAAGCGGCCAAAGGAGGCGACGTAGCGATCCAGGAGCGCGTCGAGGTGGTCCTCCCGCAGCGGGCGCCGGGCCTGCGCTTCGAGGGCGCCCAGGCTCAGGATCAGATCCCCGACATCGCCCCCGGGGGTGCCGACGATGGGAGCCTCCCCACGACCATCGACGCAGGAGGCCATCCCCGCGGAGAAGAGCCGCGCGGCGGTGGTCCAGGTGGTGGCGTCGGGGCGCCGCAGGGTGGCGAGGAGATCCGAGGCGCCGCTGTGCCTGGTGGCTTCGGGGGCAGAGGAGGCCGGGGCGGCTCCGGCGGGGGAGCGCTCCACCGGCAGGCCCGCGCGTTCCCACTCGATCATCCCGCCGGTGAGCGAGGCGGCGGTGCGGAACCCCAGGGAGAGCAGCTGCTCCTGGGCGCGCAGGGAGCGGCGCCCGGAGCGGCACACCAGCACGATCGGCTCCCCGGGCGACCAGCGCGTCGCCGCGTCGGGGATGGCGGCCAGGGGGACGTGCTCTGCCCCCTCGATGCGGCCTTCCCTGGCGATCTCGCTGGCCTCCCGGACGTCGATCAAGCGCACCTGGCAGCGGTGTCGGGCGAGCCAGGCGGCATCCACCTCCGGCGTCCCGCCGGGAGACCGGGGAAACGCCGCCACCCTGGGCTCGCTCTCGTCGCAGCGCGTTCGCTCCGGTGTGATCTCTTCGGTCCTGGTCCCTGCGGCTCCCTCCGCGGAGGAAAGCGTGCCGAGGGGGCTTCGCAGCGCGACCGCGCCCCCCGCGGCGAGGGTGACTCCGGCGAGGAAGCCGGCGAAAATGTTTGCCCTTGCGGTCATCATGGCGCGGGGTCGATGCAACCGGGGGACCAGCGGTGAAGCGCAGAAAAATCCCCAGGAAATATGCCCCGGTGAAACAGAACGAAGCGGAGTCTCCGCTCGTGCGAGCGCCTCGCGGCGTGCCGGGTAAGCGCCCTCTTGCTGGCCTCGGATCGACCGCGGTGTGGGCTGTTTCCTGCGGGGCGACGAGTGCGTCCACGACCCAGGGGACCTCGGCGGCCTCGCAGCCCAGCCACAGCGCCAACTCGTCGATGCCGGGGTCGTCCTTGCCCTGCACCACCCGGAGGATCCTCTCCACCAGGTCGGCCCGCACCGCCCGCAGGCTGCACGGCAAGTAGCCCAGCAGCAAGAAGGTCGCCGGGTCGACCTCCGGAGGGAGCGGCACCGATGGCGCACCCGGGGCAGGGCAGGGGGGAGGGGAATCCAGGAAGGCGCGGGCCAGGGCGGCGCGGCGGGCGACGACCCCCGGATCGAGGAGCGAGGCCACGTAGAAGACCCTGCGTCCCAGCACCACGCCCATCTCCCGGAAGGCGGCCCGGTCCTCCCGGGTGAGCGCCCGGAGCGCGGCCTCGTGGCGCCGGGCCGGGGTCGTCCCGAGGGATTGCTCCAGCGCCTGGCGTACCCCCTCAGCGGCCACCGAGAGCCCCTGCGTCCCGGGGCCCCGGAGCGGGTCGAGCAGCACCGCCACCTCGTCCCGGGCGAAGGCCAGCAGCCGCCGTTGCATGCGCAGTCGCAGCCCCCCCGGGAGCCCCTCGTGGCCGTGGAGCTTCACGTCCGGCAGCAGCAGCCTGGCGCCCCGGGTGAGCTGGCCCACCTCCCGCCCGTCGAAGGAGATCCGGCCCCGGGCGTCGAGGGAGAAGCGCAGGTGCGAGGCGTCCAGGAGCTCCTCGGTCCAGGCGTTCTCGTCCACCATCGGAGGCAGCTCGACGGCTCCAGAGCCGTGCTGGGCCAGCCGGGCGAAGGGGTGGTGTGCAGGGGGCGGAGGGGCCTTCTTTTTGCGGCGCGCTCCCGGACCCTTCTCGACGAAGCGGCGCACCAGCGCGTCGTGGAGCGCGTCGCTCAGCCGGTCCTCGATCTGGCGGGTGCGCTCCTGCCAGCCGAGGGCGTTGCGGAGCCAGGGCTCCCGGTGGGCCACGTAGGTCCAGGTCCGGATGGAGGCGATGCGGGCCGTGAGGGTGTCGATGTCGCCCTGGGGGTCGTCGAGGGCGTCGATACGCTCCGCCAGCCAGCCCTGGTCCAGCTCACCCCGGGCGCCGAGCTGGAGGTAGATCTCCCGCAGCAGCGCCGCGTGGTCGTCGAGGAGCAGCTTGCGGAAATCAGGGATGGAGCAGACCTGCCAGAGCAGCTCCACCTGCGCGGAGCCCCGGGCCAGGGCGCGGATCGCCTCGTCCTCGGCCAGCAGGGCGAGGGCGTCGGCGTCGTCGGCCTCCCGCTGTTGGACGAGCCAGCGGGAGCGGGGGCGCTCGCGGAGCGAGGCGAGGAGCGCCGCGGGCGAGGAGAAGTCGAGGGCGCTGTTGCGCCAGACCAGGCGCTCCACGGGGGGGAAGCGGTGGGCCTGGAGGTCGTCCGCCACGTCCGCGGGGAGCTCCAGGGGCGCCACGGTGCCGAAGGTCCCGTCCGACTGGTAGCGGCCCGCGCGGCCCGCGATCTGGCCCAGCTCCGCCGTGTCCAGCCGCCGCACGTCCTGGCCGTCGAACTTGCGGAGCGCCGCGAAGGCGACGTGGTTCACCTGGAGGTTGAGCCCCATCCCGATGGCGTCGGTGGCCACCAGCGCGTCGACCTCGCCCGCCTGGAACATCGCCACCTGGGCGTTGCGGGTCCGGGGCGACAGCGAGCCGAGGACCACCGCGGCCCCGCCTTTCTGGGCCTTGAGCCGCTCCGCCAGCTCGTACACCTGGTCGGCGGAGAAGGCGACGACCGCCGAGCGCGCCGGGAGCCTGGTGAGCTTCTCCGCCCCGGTGAAGCCCAGCCGGGAGAAGCGCTGGGCCTCCGCGAGGCGCGCGGTAGGGAGCAGCTCCGCCACGGCGCGGCGCATGGTGTCGGCCCCGAGGAACCAGGTCTCCCGCTTGCCCCGGGCGTGGAGCAGCCGGTCGGTGAAGACGTGGCCTCGCTGCGGGTGCGCCGCCAGCTGGATCTCGTCCACCGCGAGGAAATCGACCTCCCGATCCACTGGCATCGCCTCGACGGTGCAGACCCAGTAGTCGGGCCTCCGGGGTACTCGCCGTTCCTCCCCGGTGACCAGCGCGACCCGGGCCTCCCCGACCCGGATCGAGATCTTGTCGTAGACCTCCCGCGCCAGCAACCTCAGGGGCAGCCCGATCATCCCCGTGTCGTAGGTGAGCAACCGCTCGATGGCCCGGTGGGTCTTCCCCGTGTTGGTCGGCCCCAGCGCCGCGGTGATCGTCGAGCTCTCCGGCATCCGGCGCCCGAGCTTAACAGAACAGGGGGCTCGCCGCCGGTCACCGGCCAAAGGTTTGCATGCAAACGAGATGTGGACCACCATGGCAGGATGATTTCCAGGAGATGGCTCGGGGCGCTGGCGCTGGCGGCGCTGGCCGGGTGCCGGAGGGCGCCGACGATCCAGCCGGAGCCGAGGAAGGAGGCCCCGGTGGTGCCGGTGGTGAGCGTCGAGGCGAGCGCGGTGGTGAGCGCGACGGTGTCGGCGGCGCCGAGGCCGGAGCCGGAGAAGAAGCCGCTGCGGGCGGAGAACGTGCTTCTGTTGACGGTGGACACGCTGCGGGCGGATCAGCCGTGGACGGGGTACACGGGGGCGAAGACGCCGAGGCTCTCGGCCCTGGTGGAGCAGTCCGTGCTGTACGAGCGGGCCTACGCGGTGGCCAACACGACGATGCCGAGCCTGTCGGCGATGATGATGGCGCGCTACCCGACGGAGCTCCCCCGGGATGACTGCGGGCTGCCGGCCTTCTGGGGCTCGGAGACGCTGGGGGAGGTGCTGAAGAAGGGAGGGCTCCACGGGGCCGGGTTCCACGGTCACCCGATCTTCGCCGGGGCCTTCGCGCCTTCCCAGGGGTTCGACGAGTGGAGGCTGGTGAAGGAGGCGCTCGGGAGGATGGCCACGGGGGGGGCCGTCACCGGCGCCGACATCGCCGAGCTGACCGTGGATTTTCTGAGAAAGAACCCGAAAGATCGCCGGTTCTTCGCCTGGGCGCACTTCGTTGACCCCCACGACAGCTACGTGCAGCACCGCGATTTCCCACCGGGGCCCTCGCCCCAGCGGGGGCTCTACGACGGCGAGGTGGCGTACACCGACGCGCAGATCGGCAAGGTGCTGTCGGCGCTCGACGAGGCGGGGTTGACCGAGCGCACCCTGGTGCTGGTCGCCGCCGACCACGGGGAGTCCTTCGGCGAGCACGAGCGCTTCCGCCACGGGCACACGCTCTACGAGGAGGAGATCCGGGTGCCGCTCATCCTCCGCATCCCGGGGGTCTCGCCCCGGCGCATCCAGGAGCCTCGCAGCCTGCTGGACGTGGCCCGCACCGTGGCGGAGCTCGCGGGGGTCCCGCCCTCCGAGCAGTGGCGCGGCACCTCGCTGCTCCGGGACCTGGAGGGTAAGCCCGAACCCCGCCCGGTCCTGGTCGACGTGCCCGCGCTCCGGACCCTGATGGGGCAGCGCGCGGTGATCCGCGGCGACGACAAGGTGATCTTCCGAGGGAACACCGCTTCCCGCTTCGACCTGGCCGGCGACCCGAAGGAACAGCGCCCCGAGCCGATCCTGCCCGGCTCCCCCGCCTGGACCGGAGCGCAGCGGCTCTTCGAGTCGATCCCTGTCGTCCCTCCGAAGACCTGTTACCGGGGCGGTTGAGGGGCGGACGCGCCCTCGGGGATGCGCAGCGGGTTGGTGAACGCGAACGACGGGATCGACCCCAGCGGCACGAGCTTACCCACCGGACGCTCGCCCCGCGCCGCCGCCACCAGGGCCCTCGCCCCCTCCGGTAGCTCCACCGTCACCGCCTCGTCCAGCAGCACCGCTGCGCTCCGCTCCTGCTCCGCGTCCGCCCCGGGCGGCCCTGTCCGCAGCGGCCTCGGCGCCAGCGCGCGGCTCCAGACCTTCTTCCCGCCGGCCCACAGCTCGACCTGACTCACGTCCACCCACGGCGCCGCCCTCACCCGGACCTGCACCGTCGCCTTGCGACCCTCCACCTGCAGCGTGTCCCCGGGCAGGCGCTCCCCCTGCCTCAGCTCCAGCATGGGCCCGGTCGTCACCACCGCTCGCCCTCGGCGCAGCGCCTTCACCAGCGCCCGGGGCGACGGCGCCTCGTCCGCCAGGGGTCGGATGTAGGTCCGGGGGTACCCGGCTGCCTGCTCCTTGTGGTGCACGTCCGAGCCGCTGGTTCCCCAGTAGGTGTACCCCAGCTCCAGGAGCTGCATCCACTCGCGGAAGGTGCGCTCCACCTGGGCAGGGCGCAGCATCTCCTTGCCGTTGAGCACCTCCAGGGTGTCCACCTGGGGGGGGAGCTGGGAGAGGCTCTTGCTCCGGGTCGCGTTGAGCTGGATGACGTTGAAGAACCCCATCCCGCCGCTCAGCCGGGGGTGGTTGATCTGCAGGAGCGCGTCCGGGTGCGACTGGCGGAGCTGCGCGAGCAGATCCTTGGCGCCCACCCCGCGGACCGTCGGCGCGGTCTCGCCGGCGTAAGCCAGGACGGTGAAATGGCCGATGGCCGGTGCGGCAGGCGTCACCTCCATGGCAGGGAGCCAGGTGATCCCCAGGCGCTCGGCGCTGGCCTGGGGGAAGGTGCCCACCACGTTGTGCTCCGTCGGCGCGGCGAAGGTGATCGCCGCCGCCGCCAGGGACCGCAGCCGCTGCTCCGGGGTCACCCGGGAGTCGAAGCTCTGGGAGCTGTGCACATGGAGGTCGGAGGAGACCCACGGCCCCGGATCGATGACACGCCGGAGGCGAAGCTCGACGGGGGGAGCGCCGCTGTCGAGGGAGACCTCCCGCTGGTCGGCGGTGTACTCGGGGCCCCGGGTGGCGGTGACGAGGTAGCGGCCCCTGGGCAGGCGAAGCAGCAGCGTCCCGTCGGCGGTGTCCTCGACGTTCTTGCGCGGTCCGCGGACGATGCTGCTGGGGGTGACGATCAGGCGCGCGGCGACGGGCTGCCCCGTGTCCTGGTCGACGACCCGCAGCGCGAGGGGGTACGAGGCGACGGGCTTGCGGGCGGCGGTGCTGGCTGGTCTCCCGGGGGCGTCCCGGGGCATCGCCAGTGCTCCGAGCACGACCAGCAGCGGGAGAGACGCGCGCACCCCGGGAAGCTAGGACGCCGTCGCCTCGGGGGCCAGTTCTCTTCGACAGCCCGCGGGTATCCGGCAGGATAGAGGGCCATGCACGTCGACGCGCTGTTCCAGCAGCTCTGCCAGGGCCTGGGGGCCGCCCTGGACCCCGGGCAGGAGCTGGCCTCGCTCCGGGTCGGTGAGCGAGGCTTCGAGCTGTCGATCCAGCGACCCAGCAAGGCTCCCGCGTTGCTGGTGCTCCGGACGCCCGCGGGGCCCGCGGACACTCCGCCCCGGCCCGCAGCGAGCCCGGAGGAGCCCGGGGGGCCCTACCGGGGGAACTTCCCGACCTCCGTTCCATGCCCGCAGCCCTTCGTGCTGCGCAAGGAGCACGGGCGGGATCGCCTCGGCAAGCGCTTGCGGATCAACCGCGAGTTCCAGACCGGGGATCCGCGCTTCGACGAGGAGGTCTACGTCGAGTGCGACGCGCCGGAGGAGATCCCTCGGGCGCTGCTGGGCAGCCAGGCGGTACGCGACGCGGTCCGCAGGTGCCTCGCTGCGGGGGTCGAGGGGGTCTCCCTCTCCCACGAGGGGGCCGTGGAGATCAAGCTCACCTTCGCGCACCACAGGTGCCCCCCGCGGGAGGTGGTCTGGCCTCTCCTGGGTGAGCTGAACGCCATCGCGGACGGAATGCCTCCCCTGCGAGGGGTCTGGCGCGACACCAGCTGGGCCTCCTTCCTGCCCCTTCCTTCCGTCCTATGGGCCCTGCTGGCCCTGTTCCCGGCGATGATCGCTCATGGCCTCTGGGGGACGATCCGCAACGAGGCGTTCTGGGCGGCGCTCACGGCGGGGTTCGGCCTCTGGGTGCTCCTGCTGCCGCCGACCTTCTTCCTGCTCCGGGGGCGCTCGACCTCCCTGCGGGACATCCTGCTCACGGTCTTCTCGAACCTGTGGGGGCTCCCTTGCATGGTCTTTGTGCTCGGCCTTTTGCTCAACGGGGCCTTCCTCGACACGCCCGTCAAGAGCCGCCCCGTGACGCTGGAGAAGACCTGGGTGTCCCGGGGCAAATCTACCTCGTACCACGCGCGGCTTCGGCCCTCGGAGCGCGGCGCCGAGGCCTTCGAGATCCAGGTCGCCCCGTCGTTTCACACCAGTGCTCGCCCTCCGCAACCGGCGGTGCTGCGGTACCGAACCGGGCGGCTGGGCTGGGAAATCCTTGAGGGGATCGCGCTGGGGAGGTTACAACGCCAGGCGAACCCAAGCAGGAGTAGGACCTCGATGACCCAGCCCGGCGGGATGTCTCCCTTCCTCGTGCGCAAGCACACCTACAGCTTCATGCTCTTCGACACCGACGGCGACGGCCTCGTCGAGCGCGCCGACCACGACCGGGTCGTCGACGCCGCCTGCAAGGCGCGGCGGCTCTCCGGCGCCGACGCCGAGCGGTTCCACGCGGGGATGGCCCAGATCTGGGAGACCCTGGAGAAGATGGTGGACCGGGACGGTGACCACAAGATCAACCTGGACGAGTGGCTGGCGTTCCAGGGGGGGCTGGCGTCGAACCGCGAGGCCTGGCAGATGGCCATCGAGGGCAACATCCGCCAGTTCCTCGCCCTCTTTGACGTGGACGGCGACGGCGCCCTGAACCCGACGGAGTACGCCCACATGCTCGGCGCCTACGGCCTCCCCGGGGCGGTGGCGCGGCTCAACTTCGCCCGCCTCGACCTCAACGGCGACGGCGTGATCTCGACGGATGAGCTGGTGGAGCTGGTGCGCGAGTGGTCCTTCGGCGAGGACCCGGCGGCCCCTGGCGCCTTCCTCTTCGGCCCGCTGCCCGGCTGATGCCCCGGCGCGTCTGCGTGCTCGGCGGCGGGATGGCCTCCCTCGCCGCGGTCTTCGACCTCACCGACCCGAGGAACCCCGCCCACCAGGAGGTCGAGGTCACCCTCTACCAGATGGGCTGGCGCCTGGGCGGCAAGGGGGCCAGCGGCCGGAACCTCGATCCGGAGGGCCACGCCCGCGTGGAGGAGCACGGGCTCCACAACCTCTTCGGCTTCTACGACAACACCTTCCGCATCCTGCGCGCCTGCTACGAGGAGCTCGACCGGCCGGAAGGTCACCCGCTGCGCTCCTGGCGCGACGGCCTCTCCCCCGAGTCCACCGCGGTCTTCATCGAGGAGCGAGGCGGGCGCTCGATCCCCTGGCAGCTCTTCAACCCGACCAACCGCTTCCAGCCCGGGGAAGGGGAGGCGTGGCTGCCGCTGGAGGACACCCTGGCGCTGGCCCTCTCCTTCCTCGACCTCAACCTCTGGCACATCCCCGAGAGGCCACCCACCCCCGAGGAGCCCACCGCCCTCCCTCCGGCGCTGGTGCCGGTCCACCGCGCCCTGCTCGCCGCGGTGCGCCTCCTCGCCGCCGCCCGCCGCTCGGCGCT
>CAZSDX010000242.1:0-10358 GCA_964605685.1 uncultured Polyangiaceae bacterium | reverse complement strand
AATCGCATCCGTCGTGTAGACGCACGGCGCCCCACGAGCACCACACTCGCTGCCAACGCCACCCTCGGCTCGGCGGGCGACGGCGGCTCGGCGGGTGACGGCGGGAGCGGCGGCTCCGGCGGTGGTGCTTGCGATGGCGCTCCCATCGGAACGGGCTGCAACGAGGACGGCGGCAATGTGTGCGACGGCGCAGGCAAGTGCGTTGCCACCTTCGTGGTGGCCCGCGTGGGCACCGGGGCGGGAGCATTGAACAACGGCGCCACGGCGGTCTTCCTGGAGGAGCGCCTGGTGTCCGACGGCTCGCTGCTGGCAGCGGCGGGCAACCCGGTGGCGCTGCCGACCTCTGGCTCGAACCGGCTCACGATCTCCGGAACGGCCACCAGCGAGGGCCAGATCTCTCGCTCGCTGGACGGGAAATTCATCGTCGCGGCGGGCTACGACGCGGACGCGGGGACGGCTTCCATCGCCTCCTCGGCCTCCGCGGCCATCAAGCGCGCCATCGCCCGGGTGGATCGCTCCTACGATGTCGACGCCTCGACGAAGTTCGACACCGCCTTCGACGGCCAGAACATCCGTGGGGCTTGCTCTTCCGATGGCAACCGGTTCTGGGCCGTCGGCAACGGCACCGCCACCACCGGCGGCATCTGGACCACCACCCTTGGCTCCACCGACGCTGGCATCCGGGTGCTGACCGCCCCGAACAACACCCGCGTCTGCCACGTCGCCTTCGGGCAGCTCTTCGGCTCCGCCAGCTCGACGCCCTTCAACAGCGTCTTCAAGACCTCGAGTGCGCTCCCGACGGAAGCGGGTCAGACCGCCACGACCCTGAGCGGCCTGCCCAACCTCGGCGGCCCCAGCGTCTACTCCTTCGCGATGTTCGACACCAACAACGACAATTCCCCGGATGTCCTCTACTTCGTGGACGACCGGACCGGTACCAACGGCGGCATCTACAAGTGGGTCTCCGCGGACGGCGGCGCCACCTGGACCGCTGGCACCCCGGCCCGCATCGCCCTCGGCACCGGAAACGCCCAGGGAGGCCGTGGCCTCGCGGGTCTCTTCGACGGGAAGTCGGTGATCCTCCTCGCCACCAACACCGCGACCAGCGCCAACTCCGTCATCAAGGTCGTTGATGATCTCAGCGGCAACGATCCCGCGGTGAGCGAGCTTTACAAGGCCGCCACCAACACGGTGCTCCGCGGCATCGCCCTCGGCACCCACTTAGCGCCCTCCCGGGGGGGGGAGGGGGCGGTTCACCCACCGAGAAAGAGCCGTCGTATCCGCCGCAGATGGCGACCGAGGGAACCCCGGCGCGCCATCACCAAGGTGAAGAGGACGACGGCCACCGCCGGGGCCACGAACCAGCCGAGCGCCGAGGTGGTCCTGTCCGCCTGCTCGGCGGCTGGCTCCTTGCCGGTGATCGCATGCGAGAGGCTGAGCCGCGCGTCCTTGTTGAACTCGTTGAGGTTGCAGTTCGCAAAGAGCGCCGCCGCCGAGAACAGGATGGAGAACACCGCCAGCGAGTTGAGCGCCTGCTGCTCCTCCCGCGACTCCGCCTCCAGCCAGGCCATCAGCTCGCTGTGGATCCCTCCGATGGTCCGCTCCACCCCCAGCGCCACCCGGGCG
This sequence comes from uncultured Polyangiaceae bacterium, assembly GCA_964605685.1. Classification (GTDB taxonomy): domain Bacteria; phylum Myxococcota_A; class Polyangia; order Polyangiales; family Polyangiaceae; genus JANWXX01. Next base: position 8,732 of record CAZSDX010000242.1, on the reverse strand, counting down.
CAGCGGTAGAGCCGCTGGATGTTGTACTGGTGGGAGACCACGCTGAAGTTGTAGTCCGTATTGAACTCGTGAAACTGCTTGATCAGCGCCTCCGTGTTGCGCGCGCTGTAAGTCCCCTGCTGCTCCCGGGTGCGGTTCGCGTCCGTGTATGACTTCCACGAAATATCCTGGCAGATGAGCGCCTGGTGTAGCACCAGGAGGAACGTCAGCAGGTACTCGCTCCCGACCCGCTGGGGCCAGAAGCGCTCATCAAACATCGTGGCGTTGCTGCCGAAGGCGCAGAGCCCCTCGCAGGAGATGTAGAAAGTCTGGGAACCCGAGACACGGAAGACCTGGAACTCCTCCGCCTCGATGTCCCGCAGCGGCAGCGGGACGATGGGCGAGCTGGCCGGGTGCCGCAGGCTCCTTGCCGCCAGCCCCTCCAGCACCCGCAGCCCCTCGTTGTCGCCTCCCGCGGTCGCCGGATCGATCACGTACATCGACGCAACCGGCACCTTCCCCCGGGTGGCCACGTAGGTCGTGTAAGACCCCAGCTCGGCGGTGATCCTCCCGCAGAGCTGCGCCGGCAGCGAGCCCCCGAGATCCCCCAGATGCAGACGGATGGGACCGTACCCTTGCTTGTCCTCCGGGTCGGCGTTCTGCGGATCTGGATGCAGGTGCAGGCAGCGCTTCAGTTCCTCCGCTGGGAGCTTCAGCTCCCGCAGCGCAGCGGTGGTGCCCTCGACCGGCGGAGCCAGATCCGAGGGGATCAACGCCAGGAACGTGTTGGTGCTGTAGATCTGGCAAAGCGAGGCGTAGTACGTCAGGTTCATCGCGTCGCGCAGCGAGAGCTCCGGCGAGCGTCCCCCACGCCCTCGCTCGCCGCCCTCTCCGGGTAGCTCGGTGAGCCTGGCATGCACCAGGAGCATCACCGCCCCTGCCTGGGTCAGCACGCCGAGGATTTCCAGCTCCGCATGCTCGAACACCTCGGCCACCACGCCCTCGCCGGGGTCTCCCTTGCGCGGGGCCTTCAGCACCGCCAGCTTGTAGCCCTGCTCCAGCGGCGCTCCTCCCCGGTCGAACCCCATGAACAGGAACTTGTTCCGCCCCCGCTCGTCGGGCCGTTCCGATGCGCTCCGTAGCAGCGCGCTCACCTCCCGGATGAACCATCGATCCAGCTCTCCCCGCCCCTGGAGCGCCCCGGGGAGGCGTAGCCGCATGGAGAGCTCCCCCTTGAGCGGGCCCCCTCGCCCCAGCCTTGTGCCCAGCTCCACGCACCGCTTCTGGAACGCCGCGAAGCTGTCCGGCCCCAGGTCGAAGAGGTAAGGAAAGACCAGCCATACGCCGAACTTCAGGACGCTCGGATCAGGGAAGACGGGGGCGCTCATCGTGGCTCAAGATCGCGGGTAGAGATCGCGACGGACCTGGACCAGCTCTCGCGCGAAGTCCATCGCGGACGAGTAGCGGTAAGCCCGGTCCTTGCGGAGCGCCCGCTCGATCACCTCGATGAGCCTCGCCGGGGCGCTTGGCCTCAGCCCCCGGAGCGAAGGGAGCTCCCGCTGGAGGATCGCCTGCGCCGTGTCTGCCCAGTTGGCCCCGCGGAACGGCAGCCTTCCCGCCGCCGCGAAGAACAGCACCACCCCGGTCGCCCACAGATCGACCCTCAGGTCGAGATCCTTCTGCCCCGTCACTGCCTCCGGGGCCATGTAGTAGGGCGTCCCCACCACCACCCCGGTGCGGGTGATCTGGGTGATCTGAGTGTTCTCGTCCCCTTCCTGCTCGAAGGGTTGCATCATCTTGGCGAGACCGAAGTCGAGCAGCTTCACCACGGGGCGACTCACCCCGGGGATCTGCGCCAGGAACACGTTCTCCGGCTTGATGTCCCGGTGGATGATTCCCTTGCGGTGCGCCGCGTGGAGGCCCATCAGGATCTGCAGCCCGAACTCCACCACGTCGACCAGAGGCAGCGCACCTTCCCGCTCCAGCCTCGTCGAGAGCGGCTCCCCCTGGAGGTACTCCATCGCGCAGAACATCGCCCCGTCCGGCAGCGATCCGAGGTCATAGATCTGGCAGATGTTCGCATGCGACAGCGACGCCGCCGCCTGCGCCTCCTGCAAAAAACGCCGCCTCGCCTCCTGGCTCCGCACGCGCTCGTCCGTCATCACCTTGAGCGCCACACGCCGCCCCAGCACCTGGTGTTCCCCCTCGTACACGATCGCCGTCGCCCCTCGCCCCAGGACCCCACGCACCGCGTATACCCCCCCGAGTACCTCGCCGATCCGCGAGCGCTCCTGGGGGCGCAACGACTCCTCCGGCAGCGCCCTCGGGAAATCATCCTCCGAGGGGACCGGCGGCGGGATGGACCGCACCGTGGGTTCGCCGTTCCTCGGCGGTTCGGAGGGCGACGGAGGCTCGGATCGCCTCGGCGGATCCGAGCGCGCTCCTCGCTCTCCCTTGAGGTACTCCAGAAGCTCCTCCTCGATCCCGGGTGGCGGCATCGAGGAAGGCATCGAACGCCTGGCCTCGATGGTCTTCCCGGTGACGGGGCACACCTCCGCGCCCTCGTCGTGAGGCAGGCGGCAGTGAGGACACCGGAAAAAACGCTGACTCATCGAGGCCCTCCGAGTCAATCTCCCCAGACGGGCGCCGTCAACCCCAGCCGACCGTAAAGAAAGCGCGCCGCCTGCCTCGGCAACCCTGGCCCCGGCAGGAACCGATCTTCTCCGCTCGGCAGCGTGTCCGCCAGCAGCGGTCCTCCTCCCCCCAGCAGCTTCTGCAGATCCTCCTTGAGGTGCCTTGCCGTTGGATAGCGTTGCTCCGGATCCTTGCGGGTGGACCTCGCCACCACCTTCACCAGCCCCTCCTCCAGCGGCTGCGGCGACGACGCCAGCGAGGGCACCGGCTCGGTGAGCTGCCTCGCCATCAGGTCCAGCCCCTCCCCCTCGAACGGCAGCGACCCCGAAAGCATCCGGTACGCCAGCACCCCCAGCCCGTAGATGTCGCTGCGCCCGTCCACCCGGTCGCCGAGGATCTGCTCCGGCGCCATGTACGCCACGGTCCCCAGCGCCGTCCCCGGCGGCGTCTGCACCGCCGACCCGTTCACGTGGGCGAAGCCAAAATCCACCAGCTTCACCCCCAGCGGACGCCCCTCTTCTCCGAGCAGCATCAGGTTCGCGGGCTTCACGTCCCGGTGGATCACCCCCACCCGATGGATCGCCTCCAGCGCCGAAGCGCACTGCCAAAGCAGCCTCAGCGCCAGCTTCGGGTGGAGCACCCGCTCGCGGTGCAGCAGCAGGTCCAGCGACTCTCCTTGCAGGTGCTCCAGCACGTGAAACGGGAGCCCGTCGGCCCCCTGCCCTGCCGCCCACGACCGCACCACGTTCGGGTGATCGACCCTCCGCAGCGCCTCTGCCTCCCGGGTGAACCGCTCCACCACCTCCGGGCGCCCCAGGAACGTCATGTCCAGCACCTTGATGGCGACCGGCTCCCGGGTGACCAGATCCTCCCCCAGCAGGACGTGGGTCATCGCCCCCTTGCCCAGCAGCCCGCGCACCGCGTACCGCTCCACGAAGAGCCCGCTGGCTCGGCTGCTCGGGCGCCCCCGGGTCAGTTCCCCCAGGGGCCGCTGGCTCAGGGCCTCCCCGTCGAACGGGCAGAACGCCTTGGCCAGCGTGAACTCGCGCAGGCACCGGGGGCAGAGCTTCAGCGCCCCGGCTGCCGTCGCTTCAAGAGCAGCCCATCGAGTTCCCACAGTTGAGGCACTTGTAGCACGCCCCGTTGCGGACCGTGATATGTCCGCACACGTCGCACACCGGCGCGTCGCCCATCAGATCCTCCAGGTGCTGGTCCAGCGCCGAGCCCACCACCCCGTCCGACAGGCTGCTGGCGTTCTTGTGTTCGGGCCTCGCCGCCAGCGCCGCTGGCGCAGGCTGGTTCCACGCCTCCGTCGGGTCCTTGATCTCCGGCTCGGGCTTCACGTGCGCCAGGTCGTAGCGCTCCAGGTACTCCACCCCCAGCACCCGGAAGATGTAGTCCACGATGGAGGTCGCCAGCTTGATGTACGGGTGACCCTCCACCTGCCCCTGGGGCTCGAAGCGGGTGAAGGTGAACTGCTCCACGTAGGTCTCCAGCGGGACCCCGTACTGGAGCCCCACCGACACCGCCATCGCCAGGCAGTTCATCACGCTCCGGAAGGCCGCCCCTTCCTTGTGCATGTCGATGAAGATCTCCCCCAGGCTCCCGTCGGCGTACTCCCCGGTCCGCAGGAAGATCTTGTGGCCGCCGACGCGCGCCTCCTGGGTGAACCCGCTCCGCTTCTTGGGCAGCCGTACCCGCGTCCCTACCGGTCGGATCGGCGCAGCAGCCACCGGCGCCAGCGCCGCCGCAGTCTTGTTCTCTGTCGGCGCTTCCACCTCCTCCTTCTTGTCCGAGGAGGTCGATAGCGGCTGCGACGCCTTGCACCCGTCACGGTAGAGGGCCACCGCCTTCAGCCCGAGCTTCCACCCCGCCTCGTAGATCTCTCGCACATCGTCCACGGTGGCGTCGTTGGGCAAGTTCACCGTCTTGCTGATCGCACCGCTGAGGAAGGGCTGGACCGCCGCCATCATCTTGATGTGGCTCATCGGCGGGAGGAACCGCTTGCCATGCTTGCCGCAGCGGTTGGCGCAGTCGAACACCGGGAGGTGCTCCGGACGCAGGTGCGGGGCGCCCTCGATGGTCATCCGGCCCACCACCGCGTCGCTGGCCTCCTCGATCTGCGCCGGGGTGTAGCCGAGCGCCTGCAGCAGGCTCCGCGGGTTCGCCCCGCCGAGCAGCCGCTGGAAGCTCTCCTCCCCCAGCACCCACGGCGAGAACGCCGACTCCAGGTCGAAGAGGCCCGGCAAGGCTTCCTCGATCTTGCGCAGCTCCTCGTCCGTCAGGCCCTTCTCCTTGAGGGAGGCGCGGTTGACGTGGGGCGCCCCCAGCAGGGTGTTGGTGCCGGTCACGTAGGCGACGATGTCCTGCACTTGCGCCGGCGTGTAGCCGAGCTTCTCCAGCGCCGCAGGCACCGACTGGTTGACGATCTTGAAGTACCCGCCGCCCGCGAGTTTCTTGAACTTTACCAGCGCAAAATCAGGCTCAACCCCCGTCGTATCGCAATCCATCAACAACCCGATGGTGTTGTGGCTCACGAACCCGTTGGCGATGTAGGTGACGTTCTCGGGCACCGAGAGGTCGTAGGTCAGCCGCTCGCCGCCCAGCTCCGCCGAGGAGACCCGATCGTAGAAGAAGCCCAGCAGCTTCTCCAGCTCCGGATCCTGCACCGATGCCTGGAGTTCCCGGGCGATCCGCCGGGAGATCGCGCCGGTGCGAGCGAGCTGGGTGAGCAGCGCGGGGCGCAGCCGCTCATCCTTCATCGTCAGCCGGTCGACGAGCGCGCGGGTGACCGGGATGTGATCGTGACGGCTCGCCTGGGCAAGCTCCACCGCCTTCACCGCCTCCCGCTTGCGGACGCTGACGAAGCCTACCCGCTCCAGGAAGGTCTCGTTGTACGAGAGGTTCAGCAGCCGGAGAACTGCCAGCGCGGACTGCCCCCAGCCGGTGACGTCCATCTTCCGGGTCGTCGGCATCCCCAGCGCCAGGAGGAGCTGCTGCACCTCGTAAGAGAACTCGAGGCAGGTGGTCGACCAGCTCGGATACCCCGCGGAGTGAACCGTACCTTCAGCCTCGAAGAGCCCCCGGAGGAACGCCCCGTAGACGGCGCGATCGTTGCTCGCTAGCACCGCGTCCGGGATGTGAGGCAGGTACCCCTTCCCCTGAGGATCGGGCCCTGGCTCGCGCTTGGCAAAGCCGCAAGCTTCCCACCACAGGACGAGACGCACCGAGTGGAACGCCACCTCGGTGTAACCCTTCTGCGGGGAGCAGTACGCCTGGAGGTTGAACAGCTTCTTGCCCAGGACGGCCAGGCGCTCGGCCACGTCGGCGTCCTGCTCGCTGACGCAGAAGCGGAGCCCCCTGGCGTGGAGCGATCCGTCGCCCATGAAGTACCCGACAAGCTCCGCCAGCTCCGCGCTCATCTCCCGGGGGACGCGGGCGCTATGGTCGCTGGTCCCGTAGGCCTCCGGCAGCGGGGGGAGCGGCACATGCTGGGGAACCCCGAGGAGCGAGTCCATCGCCAGGGGCACCAGATCCCCCTCCTCGATCTCGGCGAAGCGCTTCCAGACCCACTCGCCGGTGCTTGGATCGACGACCTTGATCCGGTGAGTCGGTGTCCCTTCGATGCGGTAACCGCGCCCCGTGTCCACGGTCACCACCTGCTCGCGGCCGTTGATGTAGAACTTCGTCGCCGCCTTCGCCCCCTCGTCGGTGGCCACCTGGAGCGAGATGTCCTGCCACTGGGGCCCTTCCGTGTCTCCCAGGGTGCGGAGCCGCACCAGCCCGCGGTCCGTGGTCACCAGCGAGCCGCCCACCAGGCACCCGGTCGGCGCGAGCACCGTGGCCTGCGCGTTGCGGTACCCGGATTGCGTCCCGAGGGCCACGGCCTGATCCCAGTCGTCGCGGGACGCGCGCCAGAGCGGCTCCGGGCACAGGTCGCGGTGGAGGTTGTACGCCGCCTCCCGGTGCATCTTCATCACCTTGAGCATCGGCTCCCGGTTCTTCGCGAACCCGGGGAACGCCCCCTTCGCCGCGGCCATCTCCGCGCTGACCCGGTACGCATGACCGCACAGGATCGCCGTCAGCGCCCCGGCCCAGGCCCTCCCCTCGTCGCTGTCGTAGGGGATGCCCAGCACCATCAGCAGCGACCCCAGGTTCGCGTACCCCAGCCCCAGCGGCCTGTAGTCGTGGCTGTTCTGCGCGATCTGCTTCGTCGGGTACGAGGCGAAATCCACCAGGATCTCCTGCGCCACGAAGAACACCCGGATCGCATGCCGGTAGGCCTCCACGTCGAAGCTCCCGTCCGACCGGAGGAACTTCGTCAGGTTCAGGCTCGCCAGGTTGCAGGCGCTGTCATCCAGGTGCATGTACTCCGAGCAGGGGTTGCTGGCGTTGATGCGCCCGGTGTTGGGGACGGTGTGCCACTTGTTGATGGTGGTGTCGTACTGCACGCCCGGATCGGCGCAGCCCCAGGCGGCCTCGGCGACGAGGTTCCACAGGTCGCGGGCCTGGTGGGTCTCGATGACCTCGCCGGTGGTGCGGGCGATGGTCTGCCAGGGGGCGCCGCGCTCGACGGCCTGCATGAAGTCGTCGGTGACACGCACCGAGTTGTTGGAGTTCTGCCCCGAGATGGTGTGGTAAGCCTCGCCGTTGAAGTCGGAGGAGTAGCCGGCCCCGATGAGGGCCTGGGCCTTCTTCTCCTCGCGGATCTTCCAGGTGATGAAGTCCTTGATCTCCGGGTGGTCCATGTCGAGGCAGACCATCTTGGCGGCGCGGCGTGTGGTACCTCCGGACTTGGTGGCGCCCGCGGCCCGGTCGAAGACCTCCAAAAAGCTCATCAGGCCGGAGCTGGTGCCGCCGCCGGAGAGCTTCTCCTGCCGGCCCCGGATGGCGCTGAAGTTGGAGCCGACGCCGCTGCCGTGCTTGAAGAGGCGCGCCTCGTTCTTGATGGCCTCGTAGATGCCCATCAGATCGTCGGGCACCGACTGGATGAAGCAGGCGCTCGCCTGGGGGCGCTCGTAGGCGTTGCGCGTCTCGACGATGGAGTCGGTGGTCGGATCCCAGGCGAAGTTGCCCCCGGAACCCTCGATGCCGTAGCGCTGGTAGAGGCCGACGTTGAACCAGACAGGGCTGTTGAAGGCGCCGATCTGGTGGGCCAGCATGTGGGCCAGCTCCGCCTCGAAGGTGTCCGCGTCGGCCCGGGTGGCGAAGTAACCGCCGAGCTTGTCCCCGGCCTCCCGGATGGTGTGGGCCAGCCGGTGCACCACCTGGCGCACGCTCGTCTCTCCCTGGTCCTTCTTGCCGTGGAGCCCCGCCTTGCGGAAGTACTTGGACACGGCGATGTCCGTGGCCAGCTGGGACCACCCCGCGGGGATCTCCGCCCCCACCATCCGGAAGACCACCGAGCCGTCCGGGTTGGTGATCACGCTGGTGCGCTTCTCCCAGGGCACCTCGTCCAGCGGGTCGACCCCGGGGCGCGTGTAGTGGCGACGCACCTCCACCCCGCGCCCCTTGCCCTCCCGGACACGCCCCTGCCCGTTCCCCTCGTCCTTGTGGCCGTTCTTCTTGCCGGTCAGCTCCCCCGGGGGCCGCTTGGAGGTGGGTTTTTGCCCCGCCTTCCCCCGGGTCGATGCGGGCTCCTGCCCCTTCGCGCTGCCCTTGCTGCTGGCCTCGCTCTCGCCGTTGTTGCTCCTCGTGACCGGCGTGGAACTCTGCGCCATGAACGTCTCCCTGCGATGAAACCTGGGTTCTTCTGCCTCAGCGGTCCGACACAAGAAAAAGACAAGAACTCGAAGAAAAAGAGAAAAAGAGGGCCTCACCCCCCGGCGCGGGAGGAGCGTTTCTCTGGGAGGAAAGCAGGGCTAACAACGTGCGGTCTCGGGCACCTGACCGCCTCACCAGCATCGAACGCATGGAACCTCACTCTACGTCACAATTCGGTCCGATGGGAAGCCCCTTGGTGACCCCCGCCGACCGCACGGTGACCCGACCAGGAACCTGGTTGATCGCAACTCCACCCCTCCGTCAAGCGTGACCTCCGTCACCCCCCTGTTTCCCCGGACAACCTCCGCCCCCCCCCCCCCCCCCCCCCCCCCCCCCCCCCCCCCCCCCCCCCCCCC
>CAZSDX010000241.1:0-10370 GCA_964605685.1 uncultured Polyangiaceae bacterium | reverse complement strand
TTCCGCTGGAGCCGGCGGCGGGGATCGTCGGCGCCCCGGCGAGGCCATCGCCCGCGCCACCTGCGCCTGCGCGCTGGCCTCCGCGGTCGCGGATCGAGAGGTTCCCTTCGCCGCCGCAGGCGAGCAGCGCGAGGGGCAGGAGCATCCAGGATCGGCGGGGCATCAGGGGGCCTCCTGCGGCTTGAGGTTGGCGCGGACCCAGGCGAGGGCCGCCTCGTAGACGGTGTCGACGCCCTTGGCGAGGTCGCTCTGGCGAGGCTCGACGATCTCGTCGGGGACGACGCCGCGGGCGCAGAGCATGGTGCCGTCGTGGTTGAGCGTATCGTGGGAGGCGAGCTGGAACGACAGGGAGACCCAGTAGGAGAAGCCGAGGAAGGTGGAGAAGGCGCCGTTGGTGGGGTGAGGCCCGAAGATCCGGGCCCTGGGGGAGCCCTTGAAGGCGTTGGGGAAGTAGTCGCTGGCGGACACGTCCCGGGTCAGGAGCAGCGCCACCGGGACATCCGTGATGGCGTCGGTGGAGCCCACCTGCACGATGTCGAAGGGTTCGTCCTTGATCTTGTTGAAGAGGGCCAGCCCCTCGGCCACGTCCTTGGGCCCCGTGTCGTCGAGGAACACCCGCCACACCCCGACCTCGGCGTACTTCGGCGGCGACACGAAGCCGAGGATGGGCAGGGCGGCGTCCTTGGTGCCGCCGTTTCCGGTGCGATGATCGAGGATGACGCCGCGCGCCTTCTCGTCGCGGAAGAACCGCACCGCGTCCTGGATCTGTATCGCCGTGGCGCTCCCGGCTCCGTAGAGCGAGTCCCACACCATGCCCTGGATGCGCTCCTCCGCGTCGCTCTCGTCCACGGTACCGAAGTAGACGCTCCCGCCGATGTTGTGGTTCTCGGGCTGCCCGGGGAAGTGGTTCCTGGGCCGGTTGTCGCAGGAGACGTTCTGCGAGGGGGAGTCGTCGGGCTTCTGGTCCGCCACGAGCAGCACCTCCGGCGCCCCGCAGCTCGTCCCGCCGTTGCAGCGGATCACCGTGATGGTGCGGGCCAGCGAGGAGATCTTCCTCCGGAGCGACTCGATGTGCTGCGCGACCGACGCCGGATCGTTCACCTGCTCCGCGCTCCAGGAGCGCCCCTGGAGCTTCCTGGCCCACGCCACCGGGTGCTCGCCGTCGATGGCCACCAGCCGGTCTCCTGCCTGGAGCCCCCAGGCGTTGCCCCCGACGTGGCTCACCAGCACGTCCGGGAGCTCCTTGTCCCGGGGGACCTGCTGGTGGGTCAGATCCGCGTCCCCACCGAGGAAGCAGGCCCCGAAGGGGATGCGCCCGGGGAAGTCGTCGAAGCCGAACGCCATCAGGCTGTAGGCGCTGGAGTGGGAGTCCTGGAGCCTCTGGATCGCCGTCACGAAGGAGAACCAGAAGCGGTAGCGGTCGTCGGCGGAGCGCATCTCCTCGATGGCCGCCATCGCCTCGTCGAGGTAGCGCTCCCGGTTGAGCAGGGGGCCAAAGAGGAACTTGATCCGGTTGCCCATGTAGTCGGCCAGGGCGGCGCGTTTCTCGGGGTCGGCGGGCATCGGCGGCACCAGCCCCCGGGCGTCGACGCAGCGCCGGTGCATGCAGATCTCATCCGGGAGGCACGAGGTCGCGTCGTTGACGCCGGTGCACTCCCGGAGCGTCCGGTGCTCGCCGCCCCGCACCACCTCGAAGGCGTCCGCCACGACGCCGGTGGGCGAGAAGAAGCCGAGGCCCACCCGGGGGCTCCGGGCGCCGGTCACCGAGAAGGGGGCGCTCTCCAGCTCGAACCACCCGTCGCTGGTCAGCCGCCCGGTGGGCAGGAGCTGGGTCAACCCGGGCGTCCCTCCGTCGTCGTACTCCACCCCGACGGTGACCATCGCCTCGCCCTTGACCCACACCCGGGCGACGTAGCTCCCGTCCTCCCCGGGCAGCGAGAACCCCACGCCCGCCGACTGCCACGGGTCCAGCTTGAACACCCGCGAACCGGTCAGCGCCGTCGCGTCCTCGACGAGCTGGTAGGGGTAGCTCGGCTCGCTCCCCCCGGAGCCGCCTGCTTCCCCGTCGCCCCCCGCCTCCCCCGCAGCGCCGCCTTCGCCGGTCGCACCGCCGTCGCCGGCGCCGCCGCCGTCACCCGCAGAGCCACCATCCCCCGCGGCACCGCCTGGATCTGACTCGGGGTAGGCCTCAAAGTCGTCGAGGACAAGGGCCTCGGGGTCGGGCTGGTAGACGCCGGCGGCGTCGAAGGAGCCCGCGAGGGCGAGGCGCCCGGGGGCGAGCGCAAGGAAGACGCCGAGGACGAGGGGTCCGCGGCGAGGAAGCGGCCACATGAGGGAACCTTAAGGGGCGAGGGGCCGCGGCCACAAGCCCGACAAGGACCCGGGGTGAGCTCAGCGGTTGACGCGCTCGAGGTACTCGCCGGTGCGGGTGTCCACCTTGACCCACTCCTTCTCCTTGATGAAGAGGGGGACCTGGACGACGGCGCCGGTGGAGAGGGTGGCAGGCTTGGTGACGTTGCTGGCGGTGTCGCCCTTGACGCCAGGCTCGCTGTGCTCGATCTGGAGGACGACGTGGGCGGGGAGGGAGACGGCGACGGGCTGGCCGTTCCAGAGGGTGACGTCGACGTTGAGGCCCTCGTAGAGGAACATCTTCTCGTCGCCCAGCTTGTCGTGGCCGACGTAGAGCTGGTCGCCGGACTGGGGGTCCATGAAGACGTAGGCGTCGGCCTCGGAGTAGATGTACTGGAGCTGGCGGTCCTCCACGTCGGCGGGGTCGAGCTTCTCGCCGGACTTGAAGGTGCGCTCGAGCACCGCGCCGGTGATCAGGTTGCGGATCTTGACGCGGGTGAAGGCCTGGCCCTTGCCGGGCTTGACGAACTGGAAGTCGACGACGGTGTAAGGGGCGCCGTCGAGCATGATCTTGAGGTTCTTGCGGATGTCGGAGGTATCCATGAGATTGCCCGGGGAAATGCGCGGTTCAGGGCATGGCCCCCCGCGGAAGGGGGCGCAGGGGTACCACAGTCATCCCTCGTCGACCACCCGCAAGCGTACGAGCCCCGGCCCCCCCAGCACCCGGACCAGGCAGGCGAGCCTTCGCCCCGGGGGATCCCCGAAAATTTCCAGGATTTCTTGTTCTTCCTCCCCGGGCGGGGCGAGCAGCGCCTCCCCCTCGATCACCTCGACACGGCAGGTACCGCAGCTCCCCGAGCGGCAGGAGAAGGGCACCGGCGCCCCGTGGTCGTCGCACACGTCCAGGAGCCGCCCCCCGCCGGGCTCATCCGCCTCGACGGCGGCGTCCTGCGGGGTTCTCTCGATGAGCAGGCGGGGCATGGCGCTCCTCGGTAGGGGCGGGGTTGGCCGCCACGCAAATCACATGCTCGCGTCGGGGACGCTGCTCGAAGGCCCGGGCCGTGGGGCCGTGGAAATGAGGGCGAGGCTGCGAGACCTGCGCCAGCACCCGGAAGCCGGCCTCCCTGGCCGCCTCCTGGAGCAGGTCGTCGTTGTAGAAGGCCTCCCCCCCCGCCACGCTGTCGGCGAGGACGAAGGCCGCCATCCCTCCGGGAGCGAGCTGCTTCCTCAGCTCCCCCAGGATCGAGCGCAGCTCCTGGCGCCAGCGCTTCCGCGCCTCGCCGCTGGCCTTGAGGTTCCTCCGGGCGCCGATCTCTCCCGCCGCGAAGGCCCGGGCGTCCAGCCCCAGCCACCGCAGCCTCAGCTCGTGGTGCCGCAGGTAGTCGTAATTCCCCGGGTACGGGGGCGAGGTGAGCACCAGATCGAAGGGGCCCAGCGGCGGCAGCGCCCGGGCGTCTCCCGTCGTCGCCCTGGCCTCCGGCGCCCCGGGGGGCAGCGCAGCCCTGTACGCCGTGATCTGCCGCGCCAGCTCCTCCGTGCGGGCGACGAACAGCCTCGCCGGGTAGCCCGCCGCGATACGCTTCTCCGTCTGGTAGCCCGCGCTGTCCCCGGCCTTCAGGCTCAGCTTCGTCAGCAGCGAGCTGAGCACCAGCTCCAGGTCGAACCGCAGCGTGCCGCGGCTCTCCTCGATCCCCACCCGGAGCCCGTCCAGCGAAAGGAGCACGTGCCTCGGGAAGGCCTCCAGGTCCTCGGGGCCGTAGCGGCGGCTCGGCCCGGCCTTGGCCTTACGCCGCGCGTCCGCCCCGGCGGCGACCTCCCGGGCCCGCTCCACCAGCGCGGCCAGGTGCTCCTCGCTGCGTCCCTGGGCCTTGAGGTTGGCGATCCGGACCGCGAGGGGGTTCAGATCGACCCCGACGGATCTTCGACCCAGCAACCTGGCCTCGACCAGCACGGTGCCGCTGCCGCAGAAGGGGTCGAGGACGGAGCCTCCGTGGGGGCAGAGGACGTCGAGGAGCCTGTGAGCGAGGTGCGGGTGGAGGCGCGCGGGGTAGCTGTGGAAGCCGTGGACATGCTGGCGCCCGGCCTCCGGGTCGACGGCGTGCTCGAAGGCGGCGGCGAGGAGGTCAGCGAGGGCCGGGTCGCCGGAGCGCTCGGTGTGGCCGCCGAGGTTGGAGAGCGCCCTGCGGTGTCCCGCGCCGGAGGTACGAGGGGGATCGGTCACGCCTGGGACCCCCGGGAGGCCTTCTTCTCGGCGGCTTCGAGGGCCTCGAGGTCGCGCTCGTCCTCGGCGTCTTTGCCGGCGTCCTGAGCGGGGGTGTTGGCGGAGGGAGGCTCGACGCGGAGCCTGGGGGACTCGAAGGTGAGGGGAGCCTCGTCGAGCCGGTGGCGGACCTCGGAAGTGGCGGCGAGCTGGGCCAGGAGCTGGGCGGCGCGCTCCCGGTCGACCTGGAGGATCTTGGCGAGGCGGATGTCGCTGAGGGAGCCCTCGGCGTCGGAGATCTCGCGGGTGACACGGAGCCAGGCCTCTTCGAGGGAGGGGGCGACCCGGGCGCGGAGCTGGGCGGCGCGGCGGAAGCCGTGGGCCGCGAGGGCCGCGGGGAGCAGGGCGATGAGGAGCCCAAAGAGGAGCGGGACGAGGCCCGGGTTGAGGGCGGACAGGACGAGGGCGAGGGAGCCGAGGCCCACCAGGGAGAAGGCGGCCAGCACCGCGGAGCCAGCGGTCCAGGCGAGGGCGGCGGTGTGGCTAGCGGAGGCACGGGCCAGGGCGGGAACCTCGGCGTCGGAGCGCTTGAAGCCAGGGAGGTCGACCGGGATCCGGGCCTTGCCGCAGACCCCGCAGCGGAAGCCGAGGGCCGCAGAGGGCTCGATAAGGGTGGAATTGCCGCAGTGAGGGCAGATCTCGTAGCGCGCTGCGGCAGGCTGGGGCGCGGGCACCAGCGGGGCAGGCGAGGGGGGGGGGTTCTCTTCGCTCACGGGCGTTACCTTAGGCGTTGCGGCAAGGCTCATGGCCTCCCTGGCGCGGCGACGCAAGGACAACGACGAGCAACATCCGTTCGCCGCGCGCTGGCGCGGGGAGGATACCTGGCGGTATCCTGAGGGCATGTTGTTGCTCGAGCTTACCAAGCGCTTTGCCCTGGGGATGTTGACCGCCGCCTGGCTGGCCTCGTGCGCGGGGGGAGGCGAGACCAGCGACGCGGATCCTCCCCCGACGGAAGGAGAAGGCGGCGAGGGGGGCGAGGGGGGCACGGACGCGGGCAGCGGCGGGAGCACCGCAGGCGGCGGGGCGGGCGGGAGCTTCCCCGGGACCGGGGGGAGCTTCCCCGCGGGAGGGAGCGCCGGGGTAGGGGGGAGCGACGGGGGGGCAGGAGGGAGCTTCCCCGGGACCGGGGGCAACGCGGGCTCCGGAGGCACCGCGGTGGCGGGGGAGTTCGGCGCCAAGTGCACCGGGTCCGACGACTGCAACTCCAAGATCTGCGTGGAGGTGGGCAACTCCAAGTCGCTCCTTCAGATCTGCTCCCAGGCTTGCTCGGAGAGCACGCCGTGCCCGGCGGGGGCGCACTGCGTCAACCTCGATCCGCTGGGGCCGCTGTGCGTCCCGGATCGGGACAGCCCCTGCGGCGTCTGCTCCAAGGACACGGACTGTTTGAACAAGGGAGACCGCTGCCTGGCGAGCAGCACGGGGCAGACCTACTGCGCCCAGGATTGCTCGGTGGATAGCTCCTGCCCGGCGGGCTACGAGTGCAAGGCACCGCCGGGGGCGCTCCAGGGGACCAAGGTGTGCGCCTTGCTGCCGAACACCGAGTGCCCCTGCGCCCCCAACCGGGACAAGACCCAGCGCCCTTGCACCAAGAAGATCGACGACAAGGTGTGCGGGGGCTTCGAGGTGTGCAACGGCAGCGTGGGGGCCTACGAGGGGTGCTCGGCGCCGGATCCGGCCCCCGAGGTGTGCGACGGGAAGGACAACGACTGCGACGGCAAGACGGACAACCCGACCAACGCCACCTGCCAGTGCAGCGGGGACACCTGCACGATCCAGTGCCAGGCGGGTTTTACGCGGTACCCGCCGACGCTCCCGGAGTCCGAGGGGTGCCCCTGCGTCCAGGACGCCGGCGAGCCGGAGAAGGGGTCGACCTGCGCGACGGCGCTGAACATCACGGAGATCGCCGACGTCGGCGGCGGCAAGGACTCGGTGAGCATCTCCGGGACGATCTCCGCGGACGATGACGTCGACTGGTACAAGATCAGCATCAAGGACAACCCGGAGGCCAACACCAACACCTACCACGCGCGCATTGCCTTCGAGGCCAACCCGGAGAACGAGTTCGTCCTCCAGGTGCTCCGGGGGGCCGACTGCGCCCAGGAGGGCGCCGCGCCGCCGCTGACCAGCTACGACCTCTGCGTCAACTTCCAGCAGAACGTCGGGGGGGTGTTCAAGGGGCTCAAGACCTGCGCGCCGGATCAACCCAACGTGCCCCAGTGCCAGAACATGAGCGCGACCTACCTCGTCAAGGTCTCCCGGAACGCCGCGGCGGCGACCAAGTCGTGCAGCAAGTACACCCTCAAGTTCCAGGCCAACGCCGGGCCCTGCGACGAGGCCTCCTTCGACGCCTGCGGGGCACAGTTCGGGCCGAAATTATCGTGAAGCGCGTCCTGGTCGTCGACGACGAAGAGAACATCCGGCTGGTGCTCCGCACGCTGCTGCGGCGCAACGGCTACGAGGTGGAGGTGGCCGCGAGCGCCGAGGAGGCGCTGGAGCGCTTCCACGCCTTCGCCCCGGACGTCGTCATCACCGACGTCCGCATGCCGGGGAAGAACGGCATCGACCTGGTGTCCCAGCTCCGCCAGCTCGACACCTCCGCCACGCTGCTGGTGATGAGCGCCTACGGCAGCGTCGATCTGGCCATCGAGGCCATGAAGGCGGGGGCGTACGACTACATCCCCAAGCCCTTCAAGCCCGACGAGGTGCTGCTGGCGCTCCGCAAGGCCGAGGAGCGGGAGAGCCTGCGCCGGGAGAACCGGGCGCTCCGCGAGGAGATCCAGCGGGAGCATCAGTTCGAGTCCATCCTGGCCCGCAGCGATGCCATGCGGGAGATCTTCCGCACCATCGCCAAGATCGCCGACTACAAGACCACGGTGCTGATCACCGGCCAGAGCGGCGTCGGCAAGGAGCTGGTCGCCCGCGCGCTCCACCAGCGAAGCTCCCGCAAGAACCAGCCCTTCGTGGCGATCAACTGCGGGGCCATCCCCGAGGCGCTGCTGGAGAGCGAGCTCTTCGGCCACAAGCGCGGCGCCTTCACCGACGCCTCCAGCGACAAACGGGGCCTCTTCGAGGAGGCCAGCAACGGCACCGTCTTCCTCGATGAGATCGGCGAGATGCCGCTGCCGCTCCAGGTGAAGCTGCTCCGCGTGCTCCAGGAGGAGACCCTGCGCCGCCTGGGGGAGAACCGGGACATCAAGGTCAACTCCCGCGTGATCGCCGCCACCAACCGCGACCTGGCCGCGGAGGTGAAGGCGGGCCGCTTCCGGGAGGACCTCTACTACCGCCTCAACGTGCTGCACCTCCACATCCCCCCGCTACGGGAGCGCCGCGAGGACATCGGGCTGCTCATCGACCACTTCATCCAGCGGAACAACGCCCGCCTGGGCACCGCCATCGAGGGCGTCGACAGCGAGGCCCGGCGGCTGATGACCGAGTACGCCTGGCCCGGGAACGTGCGGGAGCTGGAGAACTCCATCGAGCGCGCCATGGTCCTCTGCGAGGGCAGCCAGATCACCGCCGCCGATTTGCCGCAGCGCATCAGGGACGCACAGGATCCGGTGCAGACCCAGCTCACCAGCGGCGACCTGTCGATCAAGAAGGCGAGCCGCGTCATCGAGGAGGTCTTGATAAGGAGGGCCTTGCAGCGTACCAAGGGGAACCGCACCCGCGCCGCCGAGGTGCTGGAGATCAGCCACCGCGCGCTGCTCTACAAGATCAAGAACTACAACATCAACGACCTGTGATTGCCATGCGATCCTTGCCACTGCTCTCTGCGCTCGCCCTCGTGGGATGCTTCGGGACGGAGATCCCTCCGCAGAAACCTGCCGAGGATCCGCTGGCCAACGCGCCTCCTCCCAGGCCCACCGTCGACGCCACCAAGATCGAGGACAAGCCCAACGAGCGCAAGCCCACCAAGCCCGACGACAAGCTCACCCACGACGTCATCAACCGCGCCACGCGCCAGGCGAACAACTGCCCCCAGATCCACGAGGAGGGGCCCTTCGGGGAATTCTCTCTCACCCTCGTGCTCAGCGAGAAGGGCAAGATCGCCGACGTCCGCCTGCCCTCCGAGCTGGCCGACAAACCCATCGGCAAGTGCGTCCAGAAGGCCTACAGCGTCGAGAGCTTCCCCCCCTGGGAGGGCTCCCCCATCAACGAGACCGTCAAGATCAACCTCAAGAAACCCGAAGCCCCCCCGCCCCCCAAGGACGACAAGAAGAAAAAATAACGCCGCCCGCGATCCGCGCCGGCGCCGCGGTGCTATGCTCCCCGGATGAGCGCGCTCCGGGGTCTCCTGGCTCTCTTCCTGGTGGGCTGCATCCACACGAACGACGACCCGCCCTCGTTCCCCTCGCACCCCGGCGAATTCGATATCCCCTCGCCGACCCCCGCGGCTCCGACCCAGGCGAGCGACGACTTCCCCGCGCCGGCCCCTCGCCTGCGCCATACCAAGACGCTGGGTCAAGGCGACCCCGTCTACGAGCGCAGCAGCGTTGCTGCTCCGGGGGTCGCCCCCTCGCAGCCCGGCACCACGGTGATCGTCAACAACAACGTGCAGCAGACCACCTCCACGATGATCGTGACCCCTTACGGCGTGCCGGGGCTCTACGTGCCTCCGGTGGGCGGCTCCCGCGGGACGTCCACGAGCCGAGGCGGCTCCGGTACCGCGGCGGGTCGGGGGGGCACGCCTCCTGTCGGCGGCGACTGGCCCCAGGTGCCCAGCTACGGGCCGCGCTGAGCCTCACCCGGCCCGGGCCTGGCGCCTGGCGGCCCTGGAGCAGGCGTCGTTGAGCGGGTCGAGCACCGCCTTGCGGGCCTCCTCCGCGCGGATCACCGGCAGCACCGACAGCATGGAGGCGACGACGCCGAGCCAGGCGTTGCGGGCCCGCACCGGGTTCGCCTCGCCGGCGCCGGTCGGTCGCGCGGTCCGCTGGAACTCGACGGAGCCCAGCTTCGCCCCCAGGTCCGCCCACCGCGAGAGGAGGTCGAGGCCCGTCACCCTGGGAAAAAGCTTGATCTCCCGGAGCAATTTTTGCGCCTCCGGGTCGGAGGCGACGGCCTCGCGGGCGCGGGCGGCGGAGGCCGCCTCGGCCTCGTAGGAGGCCTGGGTGGTGGCGAGGCCGTCGGGGAGGATCATGTCCCGGAGCGCCTCCAGCCGGGTGACCTCCTCGGCGTCCGGGGCCTCGCTGGCCAGCCGGAAGGAGAGCGCCGCGGAGACCGCGAAGTAGAGGGCCCGGACCGCGTGGTCGTGCTGGTCGTCGAGGGCCTGGGCCTGGGAGGCGAGGCGAGCGGACTCCTCGCCGCCGGCGCCCGGGGCGGCCTTCTGGGCGAGGAGCAACGCTTGGTGAGCCTCGTCCAGCCGGGGCAGGAGCGCCGCGAGCTCGGGGGATTGTTCGAGGAGCGCCCGCCGGGGGCCGAGCCATCCGGACGAGAGGGAGAGCATGGAAGCCGGGTCGAGGTAGCGCAGAGCAGGGGCCATGGGCGGTCAACATCGTACACGGACCCCCGCGGAGAGGGGGCGATTCTGTCTGGTCGTCGGGAGGGGGTTTGGGCATCATGGATGGCTGCGGCGGCCTGACCATGAACAGATCTCACCTCTCCTTCCTCGCGTTCCTTGCCTGCGGCGCGGCGCTGCTGACCTCGTCGGCCTGCGATGACACGATCGCCGAGAACGAGGCGGCGCTCCCCGGGGTCGGCCCCATCGGAGCAGGAGGGGCCCCGTTCCTGGGCCTCGGCGGCTCGGGCGGCTCGGGCGGCGACG
>CAZSDX010000240.1:0-10373 GCA_964605685.1 uncultured Polyangiaceae bacterium | reverse complement strand
GTGCTCAAACCCGCCACGGAGCCGGGGGCGCTGGAGGCGAACTACCAGGCCGCGGCCGCGCTGGCGAAGGTGCAGCAGGGCGGGGCGTCGCCGCTGCTCTCCCGGCCCGCCGGGCAGCACCCGGACGGGCACCCCGGGGGCACGCTGACGCCGCCGGGATCCGACGGGTACAGCCGCCTCTCGTCCTTCGTGGACCGGGTGGCCCACGGGGTCTGCGAGGCGCCCAAGCCGGAGACGACCTGCGCCGAGGTCACCCCCGGGCGCCGGAGGCTCCGGAGGTTGACCCGCGCCGAGTACGACCGGACGCTGCGGGATCTGTTCGACCTCCCGGCGACCTTCACCGCCGGGCTCGCCGCCGACACGGTGGTCAACGGCTTCGACAACAACGCGGACGCGCTCCAGGTGTCGCCGCTGCTGGCGGACCAGCTCCGCAAGGCCGCGGAGCTCGTGGCCGCCCAGGTCGTCAAGCAATCCCCGGCCTGCGCCGAGCCCGTGGCTGCCTGCGCCGACAAGCTGCTGTTGGGCCAGGGTCGCCGGATCTTCCGCCGTCCGCTCACCGCCGACGAGCGGGCGCGCTACGGCGCCGTCTTCGCCGCCGTCGCCAAGGAGGAGGGCGTCGCCGTGGCCACGGAGGCCACCCTGTCGGCGCTGCTCCAGTCGCCGCACTTCCTCTACCGCGCGGAGCTGGGCGAGGCCGGCCCCGGGGGGCTGGTCAAGCTCACCGCCCACGAGCTGGCCACCGAGCTCTCGTACCTGCTCTGGGGCACCACGCCGGACGCCGCCCTGCTGGACGCCGCCGACCAGGGGGAGCTGGCGACGGAGACGGGGCTCTCGAAGCAGGTCGAGCGGCTGCTCGCGGATCCCAGGAGCAGCGTCGTCCTGGACGATTTCGTGGCCCAGTGGCTCGACCTGGGGAGGCTGCCGACGGTGGCCAAGGACGCGGCCACCTACCCGGCCTACGACGCCGCGCTCCGGGGGGCCATGGCGGAGGAGACCCGGCGCTTCGTCGACCACGTGGTCCGGGAGAAGGACGGGACGCTGGGCGAGCTGCTCTCGGCCCGCTACACCTTCGCCGGCGGTCCGCTGGCGGATCTCTATGGAACCTCCGGGACATCCTGGCAAAAAGTGTCGCTGGAGGGGACGCACCGGGCGGGGATCCTGACCCAGGCGTCGGTGCTGGCGACCCACGGGAACCCGTCCGGCTCGTCGCCGATCCACCGGGGGAGGCTGGTGCGGGAGAGGCTGCTGTGCCAGCCGCTGCCGCCTCCTCCGCCGAACCTGAACGTGGAGCCGCCGCCGGTGGACCCGTCGCTGTCGACGCGGGAGCGGTTCGCGGCCCACGCGACGGTGGAGCCTTGCCTGAGCTGCCACCGGTTGATCGACCCCATCGGGTTCGGCTTCGAGCATTTCGACGGGATCGGGCGGTTCCGAGCGCTGGAGGCAGGAAAGCCCGTGGACGCGACCGGCGCGATCCACGACTCGGTGGCCACCGACGGCGTCTTCGACGGAGCCGTGGAGCTGGCGGATCGGCTGGCGCAGAGCGCCGAGGTGCGCTCCTGCTTCGCGACCCAGTGGGTGCGCTACGGTTTCGGGATCGACGAGGCGCAGGAGGGCTCCTGCATGGCGGCGCAGCTCCGGGGGGCCTACGCCGCCGGGGACGGGTCGGTACGGGGGCTGCTCCGGGCGCTGATCGCGGCGCCGCATTTCGCCCTGCGGCAGGCGGATCCGGGGGTCGATCTCACCGGGGGAGGTGAGGGCGGAGCCAGCGGCTCCGGGGGCTCCACCGGAGGGAGCGACGGCGGAGGCCAGGCCGGCAGCGGCGCCACCGGCGGCGGTGACGGCGGGTCCGGGGCGGGCGGCGGCTCACCGGGGGAGGTGACCGTGGCGGTGACCGTGGACTCCCAGTGGGACAGCGGGGCATGCAGCACCGCGGTGGTGACCAACGGTGGGGCGCAGAAGGTGAGCTGGCAGGTGGAGCTGGACGTGGGCGGGAAGCTGTCGGACGTGTGGAACGCGACGGCGACGCCGAAGGGGAGCAAGGTCCAGTTCGTCGGCGTCTCGTGGAACGCCTCGCTGGCTCCCGGCGGCAGCGCGTCCTTCGGCTTCTGCGTGCAGAAGTGAGGGCAGCAGGAGTGTTGCCGGGTGGGGAGGGGGTTGCTACCGTCGCCGGCTACCACCGATGACCACCTCCCTCGAAAACTTCTGGATGCCGTTCACGGCGAACCGGCAATTCAAGGCTGCTCCTCGCATGATCTCGCGGGCCAGCGGGAATTTTTACTACACCCCCGAGGGGCGCGAGGTGCTCGACGGCACGGCGGGCCTCTGGTGCGTGAACGCGGGGCACTGCCGCGAGCCCATCGTCCGCGCGGTCCAGGAGCAGATCGCGTCGCTGGATTTCGCCCCCACCTTCCAGATGGGTCACCCGCTGGCCTTCGAGGCCGCCGAGGCGATCTGCCGTATCACGCCGGAGGGCATGAAGCGGGTATTTTTCACCAACTCCGGTTCCGAGTCCGCAGACACGTCGCTGAAGATCGCCCTGGCGTACCACCGGGCCCGGGGCGACGGGGCGAGGCGCGTGCTCATCGGTCGGGAGCGGGGCTACCACGGCACCAACTTTGGCGGTGTCGCGGTGGGCGGTATCCCCATGAACCGGAAGCTGTACGGCGGCTTCCTGGCGAGCGTGGACCACATGCGGTCCACCCACGACCCGGCGCGCAACGCCTTCACCCGCGGCCAGCCGGAGCACGGGGCCGACTTCCTCGACGAGCTGGAGACCCGCATCCTGCCGCTCCACGACCCGTCGAACGTGGCGGCGATCATCGTCGAGCCGATGGCTGGGTCCACGGGGGTGCTGGTGCCCCCGAAGGGCTACCTCCAGCGGCTCCGGTCCATCTGCGACAAGCACGGGATCCTGCTGATCTTCGACGAGGTGATCACCGGCTTCGGCCGCCTCGGCACCCCGTTCGCCGCCGACTTCTTCGGCGTCAAGCCCGACATGATCAACGTGGCCAAGGCGATGAACAACGCCGCGGTCCCCATGGGCGCGGTGATCGTCCGCGACGGGATCCACGACGCCATCGTCAACGCCTCCGCCGAGGGCGCCATCGAGTTCTTCCACGGCTACACCTACTCCGGTCACCCCATGGGCTGCGCCGCCACCATCGCAACCCAGAAGCTCTTCGCGGAGGAGGGCCTCTTCCAGCGGGCCGCCTCCCTGGCTCCTTACCTGGAAGACGCCGTCCACCAGCTCCGGGGCACCCGCCACGTCGTCGACATCCGGAACCTTGGCTTCGTCGCCGGCATCGAGCTGGAGCCCCGCGCCGGCGCCCCAGGTCGCCGCGCCTACGAGGCGCTGGTCCGCTGCTTCGAGGCCGGCTCGCTGATCCGGGTCACCGGCGACATCATCGCGCTCTCCCCGCCGTTCACCTTCGAGAAGGCCCACATCGACCGGCTGGTGGACACCATCCGCAAGGCGCTCGACGCCATCGAGTGAGCGCCGAAGGGGGGGGCGAGGGGCGGGGGCCTGGGGAAGGAGAGCAAGGTCAGCACCCGACGACGTGTACGATCTTGCCGTCCAGCTTTTTTTCCCGCCAAAGTAGCTTCTTTTTCCAGCTCACCTCCTTCCTCAGATCGAAGAGGACGACCCATCCTTCCTTCATGCCAGCCCCATCCAGGTACCGCACCACCTGCTCCACGGCCTTCTTCTCGCTGCGCTCGTCTCTCCGCACCTTGACCTCGATGAGGTGGCGCTGGCCTTTCCAGGTGATGAGCAGGTCCAGCACTCCCTTGCCGAGGGCGTATTCCCGGTCGAGGCGACCGCCGCCGTTGAGCACGCGCTGGAAGAAGGCCATGAGCATGAGGTGGGGGCCGGCCTCCTTGTAGCGGAATCCCTCGGCGGCCAGGTGGCCATCCTCACGCCAGAACTCCTGCCATGCCGCCATCAGCTTCGGGAGGTCCAGCTTCCCGTCCGGCTTCACGTACCAGCTCGTCTGGTGAGGGAGCGAGGTTTGCGCCGCGAAGTTCTGCACCCGGGGGACGATCTCCCGGTAGATGGGGTTGGCGATGCGCCACTGACCCTGGTGCAACCGGATCAAGCCCAACCCCGCCACGTACTGGAGGTCCGTGTCGATGCCTGTGAACGGGAGCGATTCGCCCACCAACATGGGCTCCAGGATGCGGCGCACCCGGTCCTCGCTCAGCCTCGCGATGAGCGAGTCGATGTGCGTCCGACGCTCCTGGATCATCACCTCCTTGGCTTCCTCGATGTCCTGGCTCTGGATCCGCCTCGTACGGTCTCGCACCAGCCTTTCCACGCAGATCTCGGCGAGCGCGTTGGTCAACCAGGGATGACCTTGACCCAGCTCGTAGGCCAGCGCAACCGCCTTCTTGCTCCAGGTCTGTCCCGTCGCTCTCGTGTGCTTGAGGTAAAGCTCCTTGACCTCGGCGGCGGTAAACGGTTCCAGCGTCTGAGTTTCCGCGGTGATGTTGAAGGGCGAAGTCGTTCCTAGCCAGGCGGTGGTCTGGCGCTCCTCTTCGGAAAGGATGTAATCGCGGACAGCCCGTTGACCCACCAGCACGATGCCGTGAGGAGCGGGATACTGGGAGCGACCCACGTAGAGCGCGCGAAGCTGGGTGAGAAAGGAGACCATGGCACGACCGACCAGCCCATCCGCTTCGTCCAGGAACAACACCAGCGGCTTCTTGCTCGTATGGCTCAGCCAGCGGAGGTACGCGCTCAACGCGGTGGCCAGATCTTCTAGCCACTCTTGCTGCTGCGCACGCTCAGGTACGGGCAACGCGGTTGTGTTGGCAAGAGCGAGGGAGAGGAGCCGAAAGATCGTGGGGAGGGCCAGGGAGGGGTCGGCTTGCTCGCGAGCCTCCTGGAGGTCGACCCAGAGCGCCTCGTACCTCCCGGATCTTCGCAGGTGTCGCACCATCCACTGGGCCGAGGTGGTCTTTCCCGTCTGTCTGCCCGCTCGCAGCACGAAGTATTTCTCCTGCTCGATGAGCTCCAGAACGCGGCTCAGTCTGCGCCCCGGAGGGATCATGAAGTGTTTCCCCGGGACGCACGGGCCCGTCGTGTTGAAGTGCAATGCCATCGCGCTCCTCCTTACCACGCTCGGGAGTTTTGGGTCGCTACCAGGCGGCGATCCTGCGGGCTTCGCGCGAGAGTTTCTCCTCGTCCAGCCCGGCGCTCAGCTCGGCGAGCTGCTCCAGGAGGCGTTGCTGGAGGGGAGCGTCCTCCCGGGCGAGGGTCGCCAGGTGCTCGACGGTCTTCAGCCCGTGGAGGGCCACCAGCAGGCCCTGGAGCGGGTCGTGGGCGTCGCCCTCCAGGGAGAGCGGCTCGTCGGGGGTTTCTCCTGGCTCGAACCCCGTCAAGGAGACCAGCATGGTGCAGCCGGTGGAGACGCTGCGGGTCAGCGGATCCTGCCTCGGCGCATCCCGGTACGAGGAGGTGTCGCCGTCGTGGTGAGCGGTCGGAGAGATACGCCACTCGATGCAGCGCTGGCGGACGAAGCGCAGGTACCCCCGCAGGGACGCCGCGGCGAGGAAGCGGTAGGTCGGGAGGTCCTCCGGAGCGATCTCCGCCTCCGCCTTGCCGCGGGCCTGGTAGCTGGTGACCAGGGAGCCCTGCGCCTCCCGGATCTCGCTCCCGCTCATGGTCAGCTCGGCCCGGGCCACATGGCGGAGCGCCGGCAGGTCCGCCTCCAGGTTGACGGAGGCCACGTAGTCCGCCGAGCGCAGCCCCTTGCGGCGGAGGAAGACCACGGCGAGAACCCCGAAGAACCATCCCCCCAGGGAGAGCAGCGCGATCACGACCAGCATCGCCTCCCGCCAGAGCGCCGGGCTGGCGGGTCGCTCGGTGAGCAGCCGCACCAGCAGGAAGACGCCGAAGAAGAAGGCTCCCCCGAGGGCAGGCAGGAGCAGGAGCGGCCTGCGAGATGGGAGGTGGCCCGGGATCCAGTGGCTGCCGGTGGGCGGGGGAGGGAGGCCGCAGCCGGGGCAGACCTTCCGAGGTCCGTGGGAGCGGCCGCAGCCCGGGCAGAGCCGGAGCACGTTGCGGGGGATCTCCGGGTTGAGGCGCCGCTCGGAGCCCGGGATCACCATCATCACCGCACCCGCCGAGAGGGCGAGCCCGAGGACGCCCAGGATGGAGAGGACGAAGAGGCGGAAGGCGAGCAGCGCCAGCGGGTGCTCGCCAGGCATCGGGGTGGTCAGGATCAGCCCCGTGACCCAGAGGAGGAGCCCGCCGAAGCTCCCCAGGGCGAAGGCCCCCAGCAGCCGGATGATCCACTCGAGGACGCGGGACGCGAGGGGAGCCTTCATGCTGCAAGGATAGCCCGCGATCCGGCGACTTCCAGCGGCGACCGACCCCCCGGGCGGTCGCCTGGTCGATCACATCTTGCGGAGGGAGCGGATGGCCGCGGACGCGTTGTTCTTGTGTTGTTTCCCTTTGGCGGTGTTCACGATGTACACGATGAGGAGCTGGTTGCTGTTGCCCGTGTCGACGGTGGCGTACTCGAAGTAGCAGGGGTCGCCGCCGTTGAGGGTGCAGGGGCCGTCGCCGATGTTGGCCTTGAGGGAGCTGGGGCCCAGGGTGCCCACCTTGCGGGCACCCCAGTCCGGCGGCGCGGCCATGTCCAGCAGGCGGACCATCTCGCCGATGCGACGGGTGGACTCGTTGGGCTTGTTGAAGGTGACGAAGGCGAGGGCGGCGTACTTGTCCGGCGAGAGGTACTTGATCCAGTCCCCAAAGGGCGTGCGCACCCAGCCGCCCGGGGCGTTGAACTGCACCCCCGCGTTGGGGATCGTCACCGTCTCCCCCGTGCTCCCGGCGGACGTTCCCGAGGTACCGGTGCTTGTCCCGGTATCCTTGCCGGTGGTGCCGGATTTGCGGCAGCAGCCGGTGATCGTCGGCGCCGTGAGGAGGACGCCAGCACAGAACAACGCACCCACGAACAGACCTTGCTTCATCGAAAACCTCCCAGGAGGGGCGAACAGGTCAACATTACACCCATGCCCCCCCCTATGGAACTTCTATCGCTCGTCGGGGCGCAAACAGACCGTGGGGACGCCGCCGGTGTACTCGGGGCCCGGGAAGGCGGAGGCGCAGAAGGAGGGGTCGCGGGGGTCGCCGATCTCGGCAGAGACCGCCTGGGAGCCGAGGAGCCTGCGGCGGAGCACGCCGCGAACGCACTCTTCGCCCTGTCGCTCCTCGGCGTAGGTACAGAACCCACCCTCGTTGGGGACGGTCCAGGCCTGGCCGGTGTCGTAGATGAGGTTCATCTGGAACTTGCCCCGGGGGAGGCAGCCCTCGATCACCCGGATGTCCGGGCGATTTCCGAGCTGAGCACGCACCTGATCCGCGATGGAGGCGGGGTCGAGGATGGGCTCGCCGTTGAGGGCCTTGAAGGCGGGGGTGACGACGTAGACCGGGGCCGCAGGGTTCTGGGGCTCGGGGATGCAGATGACGGAGGGACGCAGGGCGACGTCGAGGCTCTGGACGGGGCGAGGCGGGCGGGGGGCGCCGGTCTGCGGGTCACGGAAGGAGCCGACGGTGGTAGCCAGCAGGTTCTCGTTGAGGACGAGCCCCTGGAGGATGACCGCGGGGCTGGCCTGGGCGGTCTGGTCGGCGGGGTCTTTGGGGTCGAGCTTGGCGAGGATGGCCTGGGGGAACAGGCTGGCGATGAGGGGGACACCAGGAGGGCTGCTGGGGGGGGTCTCGGGGACGGTGAGCAGCGCGCCGTCGCGGCCCACCGCGGGGTAGATCCAGAGCTGATCGTGGGGCGGGACCGTCTGGAGCAGGTAGGGCGGCGAGGCCCCCAGGGTGCGCTCGCTCGGCGCCTCGCCCTCGGGTTGAGGGTAGGCGCCGGGGAGGCCGGACCCCAGCGTCAACCGGAGGAACATCCGGGTGGCCTGGGCCGGGTAGTTGGTGGGCGCCACCAGGAAGCGCTCATCCTGGGGGAGGATGACGCGGGTCGGGTCGGTGTTCGGAGAGAGGGGAGGGCCGGTGATCTCGGCGCCGGTCTTGTCGGTGAAGGAGGTGGGGCGCTCGTCCTTCACCCCGGCCACGTGGAAGATGGGGCGGGAGAAGGGCAAGGGCTGCCCCAGGGTGACGGTGATGTTCCGGAGGTTCGCGCCGTTCTCCGGGATCTTGAGCTTTCCGTCGGCGCCCGGGACGCCGAGTTCGAAGGTCTGGTAGCGGATGGGTTTCCCCTGGAGCACCTCGCTCACGTTGGCGATGGCGCCGCCGCCGATGTCCCCCGCCGTGGGGAGCTGGTTCAGCTTCATGATGGGCGAGAAGTCGCCGTCGCGGTCGTAGAAGCCGCGGATCTGGTAGCGTCCAGCCGGCAGCGGCCCGATGGTCCACCGACCGCTCACCGTCACCGGGGGTAGGTCCGCGGGCGGGCACACCACCTGGTCCGGGTCCGAGGAGGTATTTTTGGGTAGCTGGCTTCCGAGGGCGGCGAAGAGGGCGTCGCCGGGCACCACGCCGAACTGGGTGGCGGTGGTCCCGAGCCCGTCCGGCGCCGGGAGCAGGTCCTCGTTGAAGACCAGGAGCAGCGCGGCGCCGAGGACGTGCCCTCGCTGGGTGCACGGCAGCGGCCCCGTGTAGATCACGCTGCCTTCCATCGTCCCCTGGGGGGGGAAGTTGGTCGTATCGACGGGGACATCCCCGCAGGAGAGCGCGGCCACCAGCGCCAGCCCGCCCAGCGCCGTCGTGCTTTTCGTCCCCCTGGTTCGCTCGATCTGCTCGCTCATGTTTCCTCAGAAGCGGTACGAGAAGAAGCCCATGAAGCGCTGCCCGATGCGCTGGCCCTGGGGGTGCTGGCGGTGCTGGTGGTTGAGGAGGTTGAAGCCGGTGGCGCTGACCTCCGCCTGGTTCTTGAGGAACCGGTACCCTACCCGCGCGTTCAGCAGCGTGTACGCCGGGATGTCGTATTGCCTCGACACCAGGTTCAAGGATCCGTCCGTGGGGGGCTGGATCTCCACCCAGGTCTGGTCGGAGGCATAGTGGAATGTGAGCTCCCCATCGACGCCTGCCTTGCTCCGGACCTGCATGCCGGCGTTCGCCTTGTGCCGCGAGGTCTGCCGGTTCTCGACGGTATCGCAGCCCGTGGGGCGGTCGAGGCGCTGGAGGTTGAGCGTGTAGTTGGCGAAGAGGTCGAGGCCCTCCAGCGGGAACACGCGGGCGCCCACCTCGCTGCCGAGGGTGTTGTACGTCCCGCACTTGTTCGTCCACCCCCCGTCCGCCACCTGGTAGCGCCCCGACGACACGAACAGTCCGTTGAAGGTGTTCGACGTCGGCGACTCGGGGATCGTATCACTCAGGTCGATGATATCCTTCACCTGGAGGAAGTAGCCGGTGATCTCGAAGTTCAGGAAGTCAAGATCCTGGTTCAGGTACCCCAGGTCGAAGGCCAGCACCTTCTCCTCCGAGATCCGGTAGCTGGGATCCCCAAATTTCTTCGAGGAAGACGACACCGCCGCCCCGCTGGCCGACGGCGCCGGTACCCGGATGTCCAGGTACGACTCCAGGAACGAGGGCGAGCGGAACGCCGTCGACCCCGACAGGCGCACCGCCGACCGCTGCGTCGGCTTGTAGATCAGCGCGCCGCGCGGCGCGGGCACCACCCGCTGCAGGTAGGGCACGTAGTCCGCCCGGAGGCTCGCCACGACCTGGAAGCTCTGCCCGAACTTGAGCGCGTCCTGGACGAAGGCGCCGATCCAGTTCTCCTTCCGCTCCCGGTCCAGGTACGACCAGTTCACCTGCTTGAGCCGGTAGTTCAGCCCCGCGTGGAGGTCGTGCCCCACGGGGCCCGTGGTGAACTGGTCCACGTACTCACCGAAGGCGTCGAAGGTGTTCGACGAGGGGTTCGCCAGGTCCAGGCTCTGCCCCACGTAGTCGTGGGACTTCCCTGCGAGGAAATCCAGCCTTGTATAGAAAGTCCGGATGTTGAAGTTCTTGCTGGTGACGTTGGCGTAAGCGTTCGCCAGGAAGCCATCGATGGCGTACTCGTTGTAGGGCCCCTTGGACTGCATGTTCCGGGTGACCGTGTCGTAGTCGCCGCCGATCGACAGCTCGCTCTCCTTGCCCAGCCGGCGCGTCGCTGTCATGGAGAGCCGAGCGTTGGTCGCGTCAATGTTCGGGTTGATTTTGGGGAAGAACTGCGTATCCGTCCTCCCTCGCCCGGCCTCCCGCGACCAGGCGGGCTCCCGGGTGTAGCCGGCGCTGAGGCGGTAGGCGAAATCCCCCTGCCTTCGGCTCACCGTCGCCGACCCGAAGGCCGCCCCCTGGGAGCCGCCGCCGACGCGCACCTTGTTCCCGCCTTCCCCGGGCTTCTTCGTGATGATGTTGATCACGCCCGCAA
>CAZSDX010000239.1:0-10414 GCA_964605685.1 uncultured Polyangiaceae bacterium | reverse complement strand
GCCGCGTCGCCCCGGAGGAGGCCGTCGCTGCCTCCCGGTGCCTCAACGACCACGGGCAGCGGGCCCTGGCCATCGCCGTGCTGGAGGCGGTCCCCGCCGACGAGCGCCCGGTGGAGGTCCTCGACGAGCTGGCGACGCGCCTGGAGGCCGGCGGCGACCTGCGCCGCGCCATGACCTGGGCCATGGAGGCGCTGCGGCTGGCCCCCACCGTGCCGCGCTACCGCGAGGTGAAGCGCCTCGGCCAGAAGAACGGCCAGTGGTCCGCGCTGCGGCTGGCCATCGAGGCGTGGCTGCTGGGGGCCCAGGAGGAGGCCATGCTGGCCAGCGTGTACCTGGACGAGGGCTCCATCGAGGAGGCAATCTCGCTGGCGGAGCGCTCCGGTCGCGCGGAGGTGAAGGAGGCGGTGGCGCGGGCCTGCGAGGGGCATTTCCCGAGGGAAGCCCTGGCGCTCTACGGCCAGATCGTCGAGGCGCTGGTGGCGGAGCAAGGGCGCGAGGGCTACCAGCAGGCCCGGGACAAGCTCCGGGCGATGAAGCGGCTCCACGAGCAGGTGGGGGAGGGGCCGTCGTGGACCAAGGTCTCCGCCAAACTCCGGGGGAAGGCCCCGCTGCGCAAGGCGGGGTAATCTTAGACCCTCCAGGGGGTCAGGCTCCCGCAGGGGCTTCCTGGCCTCCTCGCTCCGCGGCGCTGGAGGGGCGGGCCTGCTCGCGGGTCCGATCGACGAGGCGCGCCAGGAGCCCGGGGCCTTTCTGCCGGAGGGTCACCGAGGGCTTCAGCTCCAGCCGCTGCCCCGGGAGCAATTCGAGGCGGAAGCGCCGGACGATCGTCGCGAGGAGCAGCGTCGCCTCGGTCATGGCGAAGTGGTTGCCGATGCAGACGCGAGGGCCGCCACCGAAGGGGAAGTAGGCGTATTTGGGCACCGCCTCGGCGCGCTCCCTGGTCCACCGATCCGGGTCGAAGCCCTCCGGGTTGGGGAACCAGCGAGGATCCCGGTGGACGACCCACTGGCTGATCAGGATCTGCGCGCCCTTCGGGACGAGGTAGCCCCCGACCTCGACGTCCTCGCCGGCCTCGCGGCCCGTGGTCCAGGCGGGGGGGAAGAGGCGCATGGACTCCTTGAGGACGCGCTCGGTGTAGGCGAGCCGCTTGACGTCGGCGGCGCCGGGCGCACGATCCCCGAGGGCCTCCGCGAGCTCGGCGTGCAGCTTGCGCTCCACGTCCGGGTGGGTACTCAGCAGGAACAGGGTGTGAGCCAGCGCCAGGGCGGTGGTCTCGTGCCCCGCCAGGAAGAGGGTGATCGCCTCGTCGCGGAGCTGCTGGTCGCTCATCTTCGCCCCGTCCTCGTCCTGCGCGGCCAGCAGGGTCCCGAGGAAGTCGTCGCGGGGGGCCTCGGCGCGCCGCCCGGCGATGATCCGGTAGATCAGCGAGTCGATCCGCGCGATGGCCCGGTTCATCCGGCGGTTCCGGGGCGTCGGCACCCAGGACGGCATCTTCAGCAGCGCCTCCGGGCTGTTGGCGAAGAACTCGTTGATGTCCTCCATCGCCTCTCGCACCATCTCGGTCTCCTCCGGGCTCACGCCGGTGCCGAACAGCACGTCCGCGACCACCTCCATGGTGATCCGCGACATCTCCTGGTGGAGGTTCACCACCTCCCCGTGGCGCCACCGCGCGATCCCCCCCTCCGTCACCCGCACCATGGCGTCCGCGTAGCCCTGGATCCGCTTCGGGACGAACGCCTGCGCCATCAGGCGTCGCTGGCGCTTCCACAGCTCCCCGTCGCTCGTCAGCAGCCCCAGCCCCAGCGCCCGCTGGAGCACCACCGCGTACTCGTCCCGGAGCATGATCCGCGCATGCTTCACGAAGACCTCCTCGATCTGCTCCGGGTGGCTCACCAGGAACCAGGGCTTCCCGGCGATCTTGATCTCCACGATGTCGCCGTGGCGATCGGCGATCTCCCGCAGCCACCCGAGCTGGTCGAGGGCGAAGCGTACGAAATTCCTCGCTCCGAAGGAGCCGTCGGGGCCCGGCGCGCGGCGCGCCGTCGTGGGGTTGGATGCCATCATTTCACCTCGCGAGAACGTCTGGAGTTGGTCTTCGATAGGGGAGGGGGCCTCGTGGCGACGCCCCGGAAGAGATCCACCATGGAGCGGGCGATCTCCCCCGCATCCTCCCTGGACAGCTCGGCCCACCGCGACGCGAGCCACCGGTCGCCCGCGTCCATCATCGCCAGGGCCATCTGCACCATCAGCTCCTCCGGGACGTCCTCCCGGATCGCCCCGACCTCCCGCCCGTGCCGCACCAGCGCCGCCGTCCACTCGTGCATGCGCCGGTTCAGCTCGAGCAGCGCCGGGTGCCCGTCCAGGCGCTCCCTCGCCCGCGTGATCGCCAGGCAGATCGCCCCGTTGATCCGGTCCGACAGCATGAACCGAAGGCTTTTTTCGTAGGTCTCCTCGCAGCTCGCCCAGAACGCCGCCGCGTCCCCCGACGCCGTCGGGAGCCCCACCTGCTGGAACCACTCCGTGAGCGCCGTCTCCAGCACCGTCTCGAACAGATCGTCCTTGTTGGCGAAGTAGTAATACATCGCCCCCTTCGAGATCCCCGAGCGCTCGATGATCCGGTTGTACGAGGCGCCCCCGAACCCTCGCTCCCCGAACTCCTCCGCCGCCGCCCCGAGGATCGCCCGCTTCCGCTCCTCTTCGAGCCCCTGAAATCTCGGTAGTGGCATCTTCGACCCGTCGGTTCGACTGAATGGTTCGACCGAGCAGTCTAACCCGGAAAAACGCCCCCGTCAAGCCCCTCGCCCGGCGCCCCGGGTAACGAGAACCCCTCGCCGGACGGGTCGAGCAGCGCCCTGGCCACCCGCGTCGCCGCCGTCGCCATCAGCACGCCGTCGATGGCGCGGTGGTCGACGATCATCACGACGGGGAGCACGGTGCGCGCCTCGATCTTGCCGCCGTCGGCGATGGCCGCCTCTTCCGTGGGGGCCACCCCGAACACCGACGCGACGTGGCCCAGCTTCGCCGGTATCGTCGCCGACGCCGCCCGGAAGCGCGCCCCCTTCGGCATGGTGAACACCGCCCCCACGTTCGTCACCGCGCTGCTGACGCCGAACACGTCCTGCAGCAGCCGGTAGGTCGTCGGCTGCGAGAGCAGCAGGCGCCCCGCCGATAGCCCCGACCGCAGCAGGGCGTCGGGCAGGTAGCGCGCCGCCTTGCGCATCATCGCCGAGCCCCCCAGCAGCGCCGTGCCCCTGCGCTCCTCGTCGGCCCGCCGCCTGGTCGCCCTGGCCAGCTCGCCGAGGGTCATCCGGTCGACGCCCTGCACGATGACCATCCCGGTCTCGTCGCCGCCCTTCTTCGCCGGGAGGTGCACCGGCATCGCGATGTCGACCCGGTCGAGCGCGTGCATGGCGCCGCCCACGATCTTCACGTTGAGCGCGGGCAGATCGACCAGGCACCTGGCCACCGCCTTCGTCACCGCGTGGTGCAGCCCCACCCGCTCGCCGTGCTCTCGCTCGTACGCGTCGAGGAAGCGCCGCATCGGTGCCACCTCGACGTCGAAGGTCAGCGATACGTAGGGGTCGTTCGACGGATCATCGAAGAACCAGAGCAGCGTCTTGCGGGTCGTCGAGAGCTTCATCGGGCGCATGGCCCGCCCAGTGTAAGCCACGCGGCCGCCGATCCTACCGAGATGCTACCCTGAGCCCTCCCACCATGACCCACCATCAACCCGCCATCACCGCCCCCGTGCCCCCTGTCGCCCGCTTCGTCACGTTCGGCCTCGCCGCGGGCGCCGACGTGCAATCCTTGCTGGTTCGCCTCGCCGCGTGGCACGACGAGCGAGCGGTCGTCGGCATGGCGGGCCTCGACGACGGGCTTGTCGATGGACTCTTCAGGTTCACCAGGCCGAGGACCGGCGGTCACTACTTCTGCCCCCCCGTTCGGGAAGGCAGGCTCGATCTCTCGGCCTTCGGCCTTTGACCCCGCGCCAGGCCGCCCGCTCGCATCCGAGGCAGAGGTCTCACCCCGGGAGCGTGCAGGAGCAGGAAGCGCAGGCCCGGACCGCCGTGGTCCCGCAGTGGGCCGCCAGCGCCTCCCGCAGCGCCTGCCGCGCCCGGTGCAGCCGCACCCCCAGCGCGTTCGGGGTGATGCCGAGGGCCTCGGCGGCCTCCCGGGTCGGGCGCCCCTCCAGATCAATCAGCGCGATCACCTCCGCGTGGGTCGGCGATAGCCTCGGCACCAGCGCGATGCTGCAACAGCAGGTCGCCTCGCTGTCGGGCTCCCCGGCGCTCAGCTCCTCCAGCGCCTCGTCGTCCTCGAAGCGCGCCTGCTCCTTGCCCCGGGCCCCCTGCGCGTCGGCGACCACGTTGCGAAGGATCCGGTAGAACCAGGGCACCGCGCGCTCCACCTCCCGCAGCGAAGGGAGCCGCTCGATGGCCCGGAGGTACGCCGTCTGTACCGCGTCCCGGGCCTCGTGCTCGGCGCCGAGGCGGCGCGCGGCAAAGCCCACGAATTCTCCTCGCCGCCGCGCCAGCTCCTGGAGCGCCGCCGCCGTGGCCGCATCAAGAGGAGGAGGTTGCTCTGCCGCAGGCTCGCTCATGGCATCAGCTCCGGGGCCGCGGGGTCGCCTTGCCGCAACCCGAGCCGCAAGCGCAGGAGGGGCCGCACTCGCAGGAGGGACCGCAGGGGCACGAGGGGCCGCAGGGGCACGCCTTGGCGGCCGTGTTGCTGGAGTCGTTCTGGGTCTTCTTGGAGGAGCAAGAGCAGGAGCAGGACATGTTCGTTCACCTTTCGTCGAGGGCCGTCCGTCGGCCTTCTGATCCTGCTGACCGGGCTTCCCCTCCGTTCTTACACGGCGCCCGATCTTTTTCCTTCGGGGTCTTTTATGACCCTGACCGGCTGGGCGTCAGCGGCGGGCGTAGGTGGCGATGTACTGGTGAGGCAGGGTGCTCTCGTCCAGGGAGGTGCGCTGGAACCCGGCGGCGGACAGCTCCGCGTCGAGCTGGGCCGGGGCGATCCGCATGGCCAGGGGGGGGCCGACCGGGGTGTCGATCGCCTTGAAGTCGACGATCACCAGCTTGCCCCCGGGCGCCAGCGAGGCGGCCACCTTGCGGAAGTAGGCGGTGCGGTCCTCGATGTGGTGGTAGGTGTTGCAGGTGAAGACGACGTCGACAGGGGCCGGGATCGACGGGTCGGACGGGGTGGCCAGCACCGCCTTGAGGGTGGGGAGGTTCTCCCGGGTCGCCCGCTCGCCCAGGTAGCGGATCATGTCCGGCTCGATGTCGACGGCGAACACCTTGCCCCCGGTCGCCTGCCGGGCGAAGCGCGCGGCGAAGTAGCCGGTCCCGGCGCCGATGTCCGCGAGGGACTGGGACGGCCCCAGTCCGACGGCGGCGAGCACGGCCTCCGGCTTCTGCCAGGCGTCGCGCTCCGGCCCCTCGAAGTGCTTGGCCCACTCCTCCGCGTTCTCGAAGCGGTGGGGGGCGCCGGCGCGGTGGTCGTGGTGTCCGTGCCCGTGAGGGCCGTGGTGCCCGTGAGGGCCGTGGTGATCGTGGGGCATGGAGCCTCCTTTCGGGGGACCGTGGGGGCCGGTGGGCTCGGGGGTTGTGGAGGCGCAGGCGGCGAGGAGCAAGGCCGCGAGGGCCAGGGAAACACGGGGGAGCGAGGAAGAGGAAGCGCGCATGAGCCCCCGGCACGTACCACGAGAGGGGGGGACGCGGTAGGATGAGCGGGTGACCGAGTCATCCCGGGTGATGCGCGAGCTGGACGAGGTGCTGGACGATCTGGAGGCGCTGCTGAAGAACAACGACGCGGGGGTGGAGCTGGCCGCGCGGGGGGTCAACGTGGCGCTGGCGCTGACGGCGGCCTCGGGGCTCCGGGCGTACCTCAAGGGCGACAAGGTGGCTGCCCTCGATGACCTCGGGACCGCGGTGGAGGAGATCGCCGCGCGGGCCAGCGTCCGCGAGTGACAATCCTACCGCCGCCCTGGGGCTTGCGCTATGGCTCCGGGCCCCATGTTTAGCGAACCCGGAGCGACGAGGCGATGACGCAGCTCACCCACCTGCAACGCCTGGAGGCGGAGAGCATCGACATCATGCGGGAGGCGGTCTCCGAGAGCGAGCGGCCGGTGATGCTCTACTCCATCGGCAAGGATAGCTCGGTGCTCTTGCACCTGGCGCGCAAGGCTTTCTACCCCTCGAAGCCGCCGTTC
Organism: uncultured Polyangiaceae bacterium; assembly: GCA_964605685.1. Taxonomy (GTDB): domain Bacteria; phylum Myxococcota_A; class Polyangia; order Polyangiales; family Polyangiaceae; genus JANWXX01. Next base: position 4,203 of record CAZSDX010000239.1, on the reverse strand, counting down.
CCGCTGCTGCACGTCGACACCACCTGGAAGTTCCGGGAGATGTACGCCTTCCGGGAGAAGGTGGCCCGGGAGTCGGGGATGGAGCTCCTGGTCCACGTCAACCCGGAGGCGAAGGCCCTGGGGATCAACCCCTTCACCCACGGGTCCGCGGTCCACACCGACGTGTGGAAGACCCAGGGGCTCAAGCAGGCGCTGGACAGGTATCGCTTCGACATGGCCTTCGGCGGCGCGCGCCGGGACGAGGAGAAGTCCCGGGCGAAGGAGCGGATCTTCTCCTTCCGGACGGCGCAGCACCGGTGGGATCCGAAGATGCAGCGCCCCGAGCTGTGGCGGCTCTACAACGCCCGGAAGAACCAGGGGGAGAGCAACCGGGTGTTCCCCATGTCCAACTGGACCGAGCTGGACATCTGGCAGTACATCTACCGGGAGAAGATCGAGATCGTCCCGCTCTACTTCTCCGCGCCGCGGCCCGTGGTCGAGCGCGACGGCGTGCTGATCATGGTGGACGACGACCGGATGCCGCTGCGGCCGGGGGAGACCCCGGAGATGAAGAGCGTCCGGTTCCGCACCCTGGGGTGTTATCCGCTGACCGGCGCCGTGGAGTCCACCGCCACCACGCTGCCCCAGATCATCCAGGAGATGCTCCTCACCAGGACCAGCGAGCGGCAGGGGCGCGTGATCGACCACGATCAGTCCGGGTCGATGGAGAAGAAGAAGCAGGAAGGGTATTTCTGATGGCCCACGTCTCCGATCGGATCGCCCAGGATATCGAGGGGTACCTCGAGGCCCACGAGCACAAGGGGCTCCTCCGGTTCATCACCTGCGGCAGCGTGGACGACGGGAAGAGCACCCTGATCGGGCGGCTGCTCTACGAGTCCACGATGATCTTCGAGGACCAGCTCGCGGCGCTCGAGGCCGACTCCAGGAAGGTCGGTACCCAGGGCGGTGAGCTGGATTTTGCCCTCCTGGTCGACGGCCTCGCCGCCGAGCGGGAGCAGGGCATCACCATCGACGTCGCCTACCGCTTCTTCTCCACCGACCGGCGGAAATTCATCGTCGCCGACACCCCGGGCCACGAGCAGTACACCCGGAACATGGTCACCGGCGCCTCCACCGCCCAGGTCGCCGTGGTGATGATCGACGCGCGCAAGGGCGTGCTCACCCAGACCCGCCGCCATAGCTTCCTGGTGTCGCTGCTCGGCATCCGGAAGATCGTCCTCGCCGTCAACAAGCTCGACATGGTCGGCTACTCCCGGGAGGTCTTCGACCGCATCGAGGCCGATTACCGCGCCTTCGCCGCCTCCATCGGCCTCACCGACATCACCTGCATCCCCGTGTCGGCGCTCCGGGGCGACAACGTCACCGAGCGCTCCGGCCGCACGCCCTGGTACGCTGGCCCCCCGTTGATGGAGTTCCTGGAGACCGTCCCCATCGAGGAAGGGCTCCAGGAGGGGCCGTTTCGCATGCTGGTCCAGTGGGTCAACCGCCCGGACCTCGACTTCCGCGGCTTCTCCGGGCTGGTGGTGGGCGGCCAGGTGCGGCCAGGGGACAGGATCCGCGCCCTCCCCTCCGGCAAGGAGAGCGTGGTGGACCGGATCGTCACCCTCAACGGCGACCTCCCCGTGGCGGTGGCGGGGCAGTCGATCACCGTCACCCTCCGGGATGAGATCGACATCAGCCGGGGCGACGTGCTGGTCGACCCGGAGCATCCCGCGGGCGTCGCCGAGCAGATCGAGGCCACCGTCGTCTGGATGAGCGAGCAGCCCCTGGAGCCCGGGCGCTCCTACCTGCTCAAGATCGGCGCTCGCCTCGCCGGCGCCACCGTGCGCCCTCCCCGGTACAAGATCAACGTCAACACCCTGGAGCAGACCCCCACCGCCGCCCTCGACCTCAACGAGATCGGCCGCTGCGACCTGCTCCTCGACCGCCCCGTCGCCTTCGACCGCTACGAGCAGAGCCGGGACATGGGCGGCTTCATCCTCATCGACCGGCTCCTCAACACCACCATCGCCGCGGGGCTGATCCACAGGGGCGAGCTGAACCAGCAGAAGCTCGGCCAGGTCTCCTCCCGCATCGACCGCGCCGCCCGCGCCGCCCTCAAGGGGCAGAAGGCCGCGGTGCTGTGGTTCTCCGGCGGCGACGCCTCCGCGCTGGCGGCCCAGGTGGAGCGGCGCCTCTTCGCCCTCGGGCGCCACACCTACCTGCTCGACGCGGCCCCGGAGGCCGCCGCCGAGGGGGCGCGGCTGCTGGCGGACGCGGGGCTCCTCGTGCTGGTGGCGCCGCCTGGCCCCCAGGAAGGTGCGCCCCGGTGCCAGGTCAGCATGACCCCACCCTTCTCCCCGGGGTCGATCTCCGCGGTGGTGGCCCTCGGCGGCGAGGACACGGGGCAGGACGCCGCCCGGGTGGTGGATCGGCTCCGCGCCCTCGGGGCGCTGGACGCGCTGGAGCTGGACCCGGGCGACGGGATCTGATCACCGCCGGGGCGCTCCGTCGAGGCGAAGCAGCGGCAAAAACAGGGGGGCGACCCGCTCGACCTGGAGGAAGGGGCTCGCCAGGGAGAAGGCCCGGGGGTGGCTGTCGGTGCAGAGCAGCCCGTGGAAGAGGCCAGAGGACTCCAGCCGGGGCAGGGCGTCGCCGGGGAAGAGGCCGTGGGTGGCGATGGCGAAGATCCGGCGGGCTCCGGCCTGGAGGTAGGCGCGAGCCGCGTTCTCCAGGGAGCCCCCGGTGCGGATCATGTCGTCGTAGATCACCACGTCGCGCCCCTGGACCTGGGCGCTGACGCCGGTGATCTCCGTGTGGGATCCGTCGACGCGGCGCTTGTAGACGAAGGAGGCGGGCATGCGCAGCTCGTTGGCCAGGTGCTCGACGATCTTGGCCCGCCCGGCGTCGGTGGAGGCCAGGACAAACTCCTCGTCGTGGCCCACCAGCCTCCGGGCCGCCGCGGTGATCAGGGCCGTCCCTCGCACGTGGAACGCCGTCAGCGCCCCCTCGAAGTAGTGGGGGATTCCTTCGCTGTGCAGGTCGAGGAGCAGCACCTCGTTGCCCATGGCGCTGGGCGGGATCGACGACAGCAGCCGCGCCCGGGTCTTGGCCGTCACCACTTCGCCGGGGCGCACGGCGCGCTCCATGGTGCTGTAGCCGAAGTAGGGGATCACCAGCGTCAGCCTCCGCGCACCGTACTTCACCGCGGCGCAGGCCAGGTCGTAGAGTTCCAGCGTGTCCTCGTCGCGGATCGTGCCTCCGACTAGCACCACGTCCCGGTCGAACACGTCGTCCAGCAGCCGCAGGTACCGCTCGCCGTCCGGGAAGCGCCGCTCCTCCACCCGGGCGTGGGCGAGCCCCCCCAGGGAGCACAGGTCGTCGCGGAGGTAGGTGTACGAAGCGGTCGAGAGGGCCAGGGGAGGGTGCGCCATCCCCCTCGCTTAGCGGAACACCCGCAGCCCGACCAGCGCTCCCAGCAGCGTCGTCCAGAACGGCCCCGTTCAGCCCGTTGGTCCCTTGATGATCGCGGTGAAATCGGACCACTGCTCGACACGGAAGGCACGGATATCCCGGACGGAGAGGGGGAACCAGGGCAGGGATTTCAGGGCCATGATGGCCGCAAAGAGCCTGGCCATGTCGTCGTCGTCGGTGGTGTAAAGGCTCCCTTGGCGCCAGGTGAAGCCGTGTTGACCGAGGAGGTTCCGGATGTCGTTGTAGGCCGTCGTGGCGTTCCTGCTCGGGTGGAATTTTATCGTGTCGGCTACGACGAGATCGAAGGCGATGGCGAACATCAGGCGGTCTCGGGATCCAGGAGCACATGGAAGAGACTGACCTCGACTTGTTCGCCGGTTTCAAGCACCTGAAGGAGCAGATCGGCGTCGCCGTTCTCGTGCTTGCGAAGCACCTGGCAGATCTTGTAGGCCGGACCAAAGGGGCCGAACGTTCGATGCTGGTTCAGCAGGGTCTCCGGCGGCGGGATGAGCGCAGAGAGGCGTGTCACCATATCCAGAGGCTACCCGCGTGCTCTCCATGCGTCCAGCCGACCCGATCAGCGGAACACCCGCAGCCCGACCAGCGCTCCCAGCAGCATCAGTGGCAGCGACGGCATCACGTGGCCCAGCGACGCATGCACCGCGCCGCCCGCCGGGCACACGGAGAACATCATCGCGTGGGCCCAGGCCGCCGCCGACGCCCCGAGGCAGGCGCCCAGCAGCCCCGGCG
>CAZSDX010000238.1:0-10426 GCA_964605685.1 uncultured Polyangiaceae bacterium | reverse complement strand
CCGACGGCGCGGAACTCGAACTTGTTGCCGGTGAAGGCGAAGGGCGAGGTGCGGTTGCGGTCGGTGGCGTCCTTGTTGATGGCGGGGATGGCGGTGACCGCGAGGTCGATGGTGCCCCGCTTGTCGGCGGAGCGGTCGGCGCCCCGCTGGATCTGGTCGAAGATGCCCTGGAGCTCGTCGCCGAGGAAGACGCTCATGATGGCCGGTGGAGCCTCGTTGGCGCCGAGACGGTGGTCGTTGCCCGAGGAGGCGACGGAGGAGCGGAGCAGGCCGCCGTGCTTGAGCACCGCCCGGATGGTGGCCGCCAGGAACAGCAGGAACTGGGTGTTACGGCCGGGAGAGGCGCCCGGTTCGAGGAGGTTCTCGCCGCCGTCGGTGGCCATGGACCAGTTGTTGTGCTTCCCGGAGCCGTTGATGCCGGCGAAGGGCTTCTCGTGCTCCAGGAAGGCCAGGTTGTGCTTGGGGGCGATCTTGCGGAACAGCTCCAGCACCAGGAGGTTGTGGTCCGCGGCCCGGTTGACCACCTCGAAGATGGGGGCGCACTCGTACTGGGCCGGGGCCACCTCGTTGTGGCGGGTCTTGACCGGGATCCCGAGGTCGATGGCCTCGCGCTCCACCTCGCTCATCACCGCCAGGATGCGGTCCTTGATGGCACCGAAGTACTGGTCCTCGAGCTCCTGCCCCTTGGGGGGCGGCGCGCCGAAGACCGTGCGCCCGCAGGCCACCAGGTCCGGGCGCAGGGAGAAGAAGGACTGGTCGATCAGGAAGTACTCCTGCTCGGGGCCCATGGTGCAGGTCACCCGCTGGACGTCGGTGCGCCCCAGCAGGCGGAGCAGCCGGGTGGCCGCCGAGGAGATCGCCTCCAGGCTGCGGAGCAGCGGCGTCTTCTCGTCCAGCGACTCACCGGTGTAGGAGACGAAGGCCGAGGGGATCGTGAGCGTGGTGCCGTTAGGGTGATCCACCAGGAAGGGCGGCGTGGTCGGATCCCAGGCCGTGTAGCCCCGCGCCTCGAAGGTCGCCCGGAGCCCGCCGGACGGGAACGAGGAGGCGTCCGGCTCCCCCTGCACCAGCTCGCGGCCCCCGAAGCGCTCGATCACCCCGTCCCCCTCGTAGGACAGGAAGGAGTCGTGCTTCTCTGCCGTGATCCCCGTCATCGGCTGGAACAGGTGGGTGAAGTGGGTGGCACCGCGCTCGATGGCCCACTCCTTCAGCCCGTGGGCCACCGTCGGCGCGATGGCCGCGTCCAGCGGCGCCCCCTTCAGCACCGTGTCGCGGAACTTCTTGAACACATCCTTCGGGAGCCTCCGCTGCGCCTCCTCCAGGGAGAAGGTCCGCTCGCCGAAGCGAACCGACTGAGGCCTCCGGTCCTTCGGGGAGCCCTCGGGCTTGCGGGTGACCACCGACTGGATCGCGTCAAAACGTGCCTTGGCCGACATGCATCCTCCTCGCGGGAAATCGAGGGTTGCCTGTATGGCCCCCCGGCCCCCCTCCGGCAACCAGAATCGACCCTGTTTTCAGGGAAAATCAGCCATGTTTCCGCCAGGTAAACAAGAGGTTTCCCGCGGTCGAGGTCTGGGTGACAGGGAGGGAAAGTCGGGGGTTGACACGTCGCGTTATCACCCCTAGGAAGCGAGAATGTCGAAGAAGAAGAACGGACATCGCCAGGGGGGGACCGCGGGTCCCCCAAAGAACGGGAGTGGGGGAGGGGCAGGGGTTCCTCTGGTGCTGGCCGCGGCGGCGAACGAGGCGCCCTCGCTGGTGTTGCTGAGGGAGATCGCTGCGGCCCCGGTGCCGGTGGCGACCACGGCGACCTTGGCAGCGGCCCCGGTGGCTTCGGCATCGGCCCCGGTGCCGAGCGAGACGACCCCGGCTCCGGCCCCGACACCGGGAGATCGGAGGGAGAGGCGAGCGGGGAGCAAGGGAGGGAGGATCGCGGTGGTGGCGGGGCTACGGACGCCGTTCCAGAAGCAGGGGACGGGGTTCCGGGGGCTGACGACGGCGGACCTGGCGGCGGCGGTGGTGGGCGAGCTGCTGCAGCGCTCGGGGCTGAGCGCGGCGGAGATCACCCTGTGCGTGTACGGCCAGGTGGTCCCGACGCTGGACTGGCTGAACATCGCCCGGGAGGTGGTGCTGCGGGCGGGCCTGCCGAGGAGCATCGAGGCGTACTCGGTGTCGAGAGCCTGCGCGACGAGCATCCAGGCGATGACGAGCGCGGCGGAGGCGATGCTGGCGGGGCAGCACGAGGTGGCGCTGGCGGGGGGAGCGGACAGCATGAGCGACGTGCCGCTGGGGCTATCGAGGCCGCTGCGTGACGCGCTGGTGAGGGCGCAGAAGGGGCGCACGCCGGCGGAGAAGCTGCAGGCGTTCCGTGGGTTGAAGCCGGGGGATCTGGTGCCGCCGATCCCGGGGTTCTCCCGGGAGCCGACCACCGGAGAGCAGATGGGCGAGGCCGCGGAGAAGATGGCCAAGGAGAACCAGATCGCCCGCCGCTGGCAGGACGAGATCGCGCTGGCGAGCCACCAGAACGCGGCCCGCGCGTGGGCCGACGGCACCTACCGGGAAGAGGTGATGACGGTGATCGCGCCGCCGTACCGGGAGGCCGTGTCCGAGGACAACATCGTGCGCCAGGACACGACGATGGATGCGCTGGCCAAGCTCAAGCCGGTCTTCGACCGGCGCCACGGGACCATCACCGCGGGGAACAGCTCCCCGCTGACGGACGGGGCGAGCGCACTGCTGCTGATGACCGAGGAGAAGGCCAGGGCGCTGGGGTACAGCCCGCTGGGCTACCTGCGCTCGTGGTCCTACGCGGCGGTGGATCCCTCGTGGCAGCTGCTGATGGGGCCGGTCTTCGCGGCGCCGAAGGCGCTGGATCGGGCCGGCCTCTCCCTGGGGGACATGGACCTGGTGGACATGCACGAGGCCTTCGCCGCCCAGGTAGCCTCGAACCTCCAGGCCATCGAGAGCGACGCCTTCTGCCGGGAGCGCCTGGGGCGGAGCGGCAAGCTGGGTGAGGTGGATCGATCCAAGCTGAACGTCAACGGGGGTTCCATCGCCATCGGGCACCCCTTCGCGGCGACCGGCGGGCGGATGGTGCTCTCGACGCTGCGCGAGCTGAAGAAGCGCGGCGGCCAGTTCGCGCTCCTGACGCTGTGCGCGGCAGGCGGCCTGGGCGCCGCGGTGGTGCTGGAGAACGGGGAGGCGTGAGGGAACCATGGAAACAACCGAGACGATCAGGGCCAGCGAGCCGGAGATGATCGCGACCAGGCTGCGCCCCGACGGGGTGGCGGTGCTGACCTACGACGTGCCCGGCGAGGCGGTGAACACGCTGCGCCGGGGCACCGCCGAGGCGCTCTCGAAGGCGCTGTCCGCTGTCGAGGCGGACCCGGCGGTGGCGGCGGTGGTGATCGCGTCCGGCAAGAAGGACTCCTTCCTGGTGGGCGCGGACATCACCATGCTGCGGGCCTGCAAGACCGCCGCAGACGCGGAGGCCCTGTGCCGCGAGGCGCAGGCGGGCTTCGAGCGGCTGGCGCGCTTCCCGAAGCCGGTGGTGGCGGCCATCCACGGCCCCTGCCTCGGGGGCGGCTTCGAGCTGGCTCTCGCCTGCCGGGGGCGGGTCGCCTCCGACGACAGCAAGACCGCCGTGGGGCTGCCGGAGGTGCAGCTTGGCCTGCTCCCCGGGGCCGACGGGCTCCAGCGGGTCGCCGACCTGACCAGCATCGCCGACGCCCTCGACCTGGGCCTCACCGGGCGTAACCTCAAGGCCCAGCGCGCCCGGAAGATGGGGTTGATCGACGAGGTGGTGCCCGCCGCCATCCTCCTCGACGCCGCCGCCGAGCTTGCCCTGGCCCTGGCCCAGGGCAAGCTCCCCCAGCGTCCGGAGCCCGCCGGCGTGAAGAAGCTCCAGACCCTCGCCCTGGAGCGGAACCCGCTCGGGCGCCTGGTGCTGTTCCGGGAGGCCCGCGCCAAGGCCCGCGCCAAGACCCAGGGGCACTACCCGGCGGTGGATCGGATCCTCGACGTGCTCGAAGCCCACGCCTCCGGCGGCATGGCCGCCTCCCGCGAGGTAGAAGCCCGGGCGTTCGGCGAGCTGGTGGTCAGCGAGACCTCGGCCCGGCTGGTCGACCTGTTCTTCGCCACCAACGCGCTCAAGAAAGACACCGGCGTGGAGGATCCCTCCGTGCAGCCGCGCTCGGTGAGCCGCATCGCCATGCTCGGCGCGGGCTTCATGGGCGCGGGGATCGCCTACGTCAGCTCCAACGCCGGGGTCGCCGTGCGGCTCAAGGACCGGGACGCAGAGGGCCTCGCCCGGGGCGTGAAGGCGGTCGCTGACCTCTACGGCGAGCGGGTCAAGCGCCGCAGCCTCACCGCCATGGAGCAGAAGCTCAAGATGGCCCTGGTCACCGGCGCCACCGACTACTCCGGCGTCGCCGGGGCGGACATGGTGATCGAGGCGGTCTTCGAGGACATCGACCTCAAGCACCGCGTCCTCCGGGAGGTGGAGGCCATCACCGGGCCAGAGACCCTCTTCGCCTCCAACACCTCGTCGTTGCCCATCGCCCGCATCGCCGAGGCCTCGTCCCGGCCCCACACCGTCCTCGGGATGCACTACTTCAGCCCGGTCCACAAGATGCCGCTGCTGGAGGTCATCGCCACCCGGCAGACCGCCCCCTGGGCCACCGCCACCGCCGTCGCCCTCGGCAAGCGCCAGGGCAAGACCGTCATCGTCGTCAACGATGGTGTCGGTTTTTACACCACTCGGATCCTCGCCCCCTACATGAACGAGGCGGCGCACCTGCTGGCCGAGGGCGTCCCCATCGAGGAGATCGACCAGGCGCTGCTCCGCTGGGGCTGGCCCGTCGGCCCCATGGCCCTCATCGACGAGGTGGGCATCGACGTCGCCGCCCACGTCGGCCCGGTAATGCTCGCCGCCTTCGGGGACCGCATGGAACCTCCTTCCACCGTCACCCGGCTGGTGGACGACGGACGCAAGGGGCGAAAGAACGAGCGTGGACTCTACCTCTACGGGGCCGCACGCAAGCGCGCCCGCCTCCCGTTCAGGAAGATGCCGCCGAAGCAGCCGGACCCGTCGGTCTACCGGCTGCTCGGGGTGGAGCCGCGCCCAGGCAGGATGCCGGTGGAGGAGATCCAGATGCGATGCTCGCTCCAGTTCATCAACGAGGCGCTCCACTGCCACGGCGACGGGGTGCTACGGAGCGCCCGGGACGGGGACATCGGCGCGATCTTCGGCCTGGGGTTCCCGCCGTTCCGCGGGGGACCGTTCCGCTACGTCGATGCCCTCGGGGCCACGGAAGTGCTGCGCCGGATCCGCTCCTTCGAGGAGCGGCTCGGCAAGCGGTGGACCCCGGCCCCGGCGCTGATCGAGGCGGAGCGCAGCGGCAAGAAGTTCCACGGTTGAGGGGCCGGGTGGGCCACCGGGCAGGCCGGGCGCCCCGTGGGTCCCCTCGTGCTCAGGGGTTCTCGGGGGGAGCGGCGGGAGCGGGGGCGGCGCTGGTGGCCTTCTTGACCGACTTGAGGATGGTGAACTCGACGCGGCGGTTCTGCTGGCGGCCCTTGGCGTTGCCGTTGTCCGCGATGGGCTTCTCCTGGCCGTAGCCCTTGGCGACAAGGCGCTTGCGGTCGATGTTCTTCTTGTCGACGAGGTAGGCGACGACGGCCTCGGCGCGGCGCTGGGACAGGGATTTGTTGGCCTCGGCGGGGCCCACGTTGTCGGTGTGGCCCGCGACCTCGACGAGGAAGATGCTCTCGTTGGCGGCGAGGACGCTGGCGACCTGATCGAGGATCTTGAAGCTCTTGGGGCCGACGATCTTGTCGCTGTTGGTGGCGAACTGGACCTGATCGAGGATCTTGATGCCGTCGTCGGTGACCTCGACCAGCGAGCCAGGGGCTTTGTCAGGGCAGCCGTCGTCGTCCTTGTAGCCGTTGTAGGTCTCGGGCTCCTTGGGGCACTTGTCCTTGGAGTCGGGGATGCCGTCGCCGTCGGAGTCGGGGTCAGGGCAGCCGCGCATCTCCTTGGTGCCGGGGACATCGACGCACTCGTCCTCGACGTCGGGGATGCCGTCGCCGTCGTTGTCCGGATCGGGGCAGCCATCCTCGTCCTGGAAGCCGTCGGTATCCTCCGGCTCGTTGGGGCACTTGTCGGCAGAGTCGGGGATGCCGTCCTTGTCGTTGTCGGGGCAGCCGTAGAACTGACCCTTGGCGCGGACGACGTTGGGGCCGCCGTCGCTGGGGCACTTGTCGTCCTCGTCGGGGATGCCGTCCTTGTCAGCGTCGGGAATCTCGTCGGGGCAGCCGTCGTCGTCCTGGAAGCCGTTCATCGACTCGGGATCGTTGGGACACTTGTCGCTCTGGTCCTTGATGCCGTCGCCGTCGTTGTCGTAGTCAGGGCAGCCGTCCTTGTCGTCGAAGCCGTCCATGTCCTCGCGCTCCAGCGGACACTTGTCGTCGCTGTCGCGGATGCCATCCCCGTCGGAGTCGCCGACCTCACTGACGTACATCACGCCAGCGAAGGCGCGGAAGGTGGGGACACCGACGCCCTGGAGGACGCCCGGACCGCCGCCGAGGGTGAGCTGGACGCCGGTGTTGAGGGGACTGATCTGGAGGCCCAGATCCGTCTCGAGCGAGCTCGTGCCCGCCTTGGAGCTGAACTTGGTGGAGCCGAAGCCCTCGGCCACGATGCGGAGCACCTGGCTCACCCGGAAACCACCGGCCACACCGTAGCGAAATTCCGGGCCCAGCTCCGTGGAGCCGAGGCGGCTGGGCTGGCGGTAGAGGCCAGCAATGTTTGCCCCGAAATCAAGGGGACCCGCGCGACCGTCGAGGATGCCTCGAATGCCCGCGACGGGGCCCTTGTCGCCGATGTAGGCATCCTTGGCGGTGGCGCTGCCCAGCGGACCGGAGAGGAAGACCGAGCCGCCAAGGACCAGGGGGGAGTCCACCTCACCGAGGGCGCGGAGCTTGGCCTCCAGCATCGGATCGCCGAGGCCCGTGGCCTTGAGGCCATCCTTGGCGGCGTTGCCGGTGGTGGTGTCGATGCCGTCGCCCTGGACGTAGGTGACCGGGACGCGGAGACCAATCTGGAGGCGAGGGGTCGGGGTGAGGGAGGCGAGCACGTCGCCGGTCACCATGGACTTGATGACCTTGATGTCGCGGCTCTGCGTGGCGTTCGGTTCGCTACAGTTGTCGACGGCCTTGCAGCTCTTGAGGAGGAACGGCGAGTCGCTGTAGTTGACGAAGAGGCCCGCGGACCAGGCCATCTTGCCGTCGGTGCGAGCGCCCTGGACGGTGAAGAAGTTGCGTGGCCCCGGAGCTGGCTGGAAGCGCTGAACGGAGAATTCACCGCTCTTGGCTTCTTCGGCCTGGCTGATCGCCGAGATCGAGGTCACGGTGGAGAGAGACAACAACACCCAGCGAAGACGGAGGCTCATCGGGTTTCTTCCGTGGTGGATAGGTCGCCCGCCAGTCCGGTCGGGAAACGCCGCTTAGACCGTCTCATACCCACGCGCCGGGTTGCAAGGAGCTTTCTCGCTCGCCCGGGGCCAGGTGGTAGGATGAGGCGTGGTCACCTGCCCCGCCTGCCGCACCGCCAGCCCCCCGGGGACGCAGGTCTGCCCCCGCTGCGGGACGTCCCTGGCGGCGGTCCCCTTCGCGGGGGGGCTGGTCGAGCTGGGCTGGGCGCGCGCGGTGATGGGCCCGGTCATCGGGGACGGCGGGATGGGTACCGTCTACCGCGGCTGGCTTTACTACAACCCGGGCGGCCCCCGGGCAGGGACCCCCCCCCACGAGGTCGCCATCAAGGTGTTGCATCCCTCCCTGTCCAGCCGCCCCCACGTGCGCCAGCTCTTCCAGGGGGAGGCGCAGGCCCTGGCCCAGCTCGCCCACCCGAACATCGTCCACTTCCACGGACTGGCGGAGAGCCACGGCCAGCTCGCCCTGGTGATCGAGTTCGTCGCCGGAGAACCCCTCGACTCGGTGATCGAGCGCAACGCGCGCCGCGCGGCGGCCACCCCGGGGCACCCGGTGCTCCAGCCGGCTCGAGCCTGGCACTACTTCCAGCAGCTGCTCGGGGGGCTGGCGGCAACCCACGCGCTGGGGATCATCCACCGGGACGTCAAGCCCGCCAACCTGCTCATCCGCTGGGACGGGCTGGCCAAGCTCACCGACTTCGGTATCGCCCGGCTGCCGGCGGACGTCGCCCGCACCACCGGCGGTCTCCAGCCCGGGACCGGTGCCTACATGTCACCGGAGCAGGTGAACGGCCTGCCCCTCGATGGCCGCAGCGACCTCTACTCCGCGGCCATCGTCCTCTACGAGATGCTCACCGGACGCACCCCCTTCGACAACGGCAGCCGCAACGAGCTGATGATCCGGGCCGCTCAGCTCGACGAGATGCCGCCGCCGCTCTCCCATTTCCTCCCCCACGCCCCCCCGGCCCTGACGATGGCCATGGCCCGCGCCCTGGCCAAGCACCCGGACCACCGCTACCCCAGCGCCATCGAGCTGGGCAACGCCTTCCGCACGGCGCTCCAGATCCCGGAGACCACCGGCTGGCAGGCTCAGCAGGCCCTGGCCGCCAACGCCCGTGGCATCGCCGACGTCCCGGCGGCGCCGGCCTCCGGCTACCTGCCCCCGTCCCAGGCGCCGCTGGGCTACCCGGTGCCCCAGGGCAAGGGCAAGACCGAGAAGATCCCCGTGCTGGAGGCGGACCGCATGCGCGCCGCCGTCGCCGGAGCCTACTTCCTCGACGCGCCGAGTCTGGGCCGTTAACCCTTCCCTTCCACGCCCCGGCGTCCTATGCCTCCGGCGCCTTCATGCGACCCTACCTCGACCTGCTGCGCTTCGTGCTCGAGCACGGGGTCCGCAAGCCGACCCGGGCGGTGCTCCCGTCCACGGGGCAGAAGATCGACGCGCTCCGCGTCTTCGGGTACCAGGCCCGCTTCGATCTGCGGGAGGGGTTCCCGGCGGTCACCACCAAGAAGCTGGCCTTCCGGGCCATGACCCGCGAGCTCCTCTGGTTCCTCGCCGGCGACACCAACGTCAGGAGCCTCCAGGCAGATGACGTACACATCTGGGATGAGTGGGCCGACCCGGATGGCAGCGTCGGTCCCGTCTACGGCAAGCAGTGGCGCTCCTGGGAGGCCCCCGGCGGCGAGGTCATCGACCAGATCGCTGCGGTGGTGGACGGGATCCGCCAGGTGATCGCGGATCCCACCGCGTCCGTGGGGCGCCGCCTGGTCGTCACCGCCTGGAATCCGGCGGACCTCCCGGCGATGAAGCTCCCCCCCTGCCACGCCCTCTTCCAGTTCTCCGTGACCGACGGCATGCTCTCTTGCCAGCTCTACCAGCGGAGCGCCGACGCCTTCCTCGGGGTCCCCTTCAACATCGCCAGCTACGCGCTCCTCACCCACCTGATCGCCCGGGTCACGGGCCTGGAGGCGGGCGAATTCATCCACAGCTTCGGTGACCTGCACCTCTACACCAACCACATCGAGCAGGCCCGGGTGCAGCTTGCCCGCGAGCCCTTCCCGCTGCCGCGCCTGTGGCTCAACCCGGAGCGCACTCGCCTCGAAGATTTTTCCCTCGACGACATCCGCCTCGAAGGCTACCAGCACCACCCGCAGCTCCGCGGCGAGGTGGCGGTTTGAGGCCCCGGTTGCTGCTGGTGGCGGCGATGGACCTGGCCCGCGGGATCGGCCGGGGGAACGCCCTCCCCTGGCACCTCCCCCGGGATCTCCGCCGCTTCCGCTCCCTCACCCTGGGCAAGCCGCTGATCGTCGGGCGCAGGACCTACGAGTCCATCGGCAAGCCGCTCCCCGGGCGCCACCTGATCGTGGTGACCCGGAGCGCCGGCTACGCAGCCCCCGGGTGCGAGGTGGCCAGCTCCCTCGACGAGGCGCTCTCCCTGGCGGCGCAGCGCGGCGACGAGGCGGTGATCGGCGGCGGTGAGGCCATCTACGCCGCGGCGCTCCCCGGCTGCGACCGGCTGGCGCTGACGCTCGTGCTGGGGCACTTCCCCTGCGACACCTTCTTCCCCGACCTCTGGGCGCGGGGCTCCTGGCAGGTCCGCGCCGAGGCTTTTCACCCGCCGGATGACCAGAACCCCCACGCTTGCGTCTTCCTGGAGGTCGGGCGTGTCGCCTCCGTTTGACACCGGAAAGGACCGCGTGCGAGTGTCCCGCGGCTCCCGGGGTCGACCCGGGGCTGCGAGACCCTGCCGTATGCGTACCGCCTCCTTGCCTTCCTTCGTCTTGGTCGCTTCCGCCGCGCTGCTGGCGAGCCCGGCTCCTGCCTTCGCGCAGACCGACCCCGCTGCACCCCCGGCGACCACGGCGACCGCCTCGCCGCCCCCGTCGTCTCCTCCGCCTCCGCCCTCGCCGCCCCCGTCCTCACCGCCTCCGTCCCCGCC
>CAZSDX010000237.1:321-10438 GCA_964605685.1 uncultured Polyangiaceae bacterium | reverse complement strand
GGCCTGCGGAAGAACCCGAACCTCCGGGGGCGCATCTCGGTGCGCTTCGTCATCGACCGGAGCGGCGAGGTGGGCCTCGTGGGCAACGGTGGCAGCGATCTGCCGGACAGCTCGGTGGTGTCCTGCGTGGTCCGTTCCTTTGCCGGGCTGTCGTTCCCCCAGCCGGAGGGCGGCAACGTCACCGTCACCTACCCCATCTTCTTCGCTCCGGGGGGCAACCCTCCGCCGCGTGCCGCGCTGCCCCGGGTCGAGCCCGCCCGCTCGCCTGCTTCGACGGAGCCGCCGCCTCCGCCGCCCCCGCCGCCTCCGCCGCCGCCTCCCTCCTTCGGGCCTTACGAGGGGCCGCTGGCGGAGGTCATGGAGGCCCTGGCGCGCGGCGACCAACCCGGGGCTCTCCAGCGGGCGGTCGCGTTCTGGCGAAAATCGCCTGGGGACGTGCTGGCGCTGATCGCGCTGGGGGAGACCTTCGAGGCCATGGGGGAGACCCGGAGTGCAGCCCGCGCCTACGGATCCATCCTGGACCTCTTCTCTTCCCGCGCAGATCTCCGCCGCATGGCCGGCGAGCGCCTGGAGCGCCTCCAGGCCCCTTACGCCCACGCGCTCGCCGCCGACAGCTTCGCCAAGGCCGTCGCGCAGCGCCCCGATCACCCGTCGAGCCACCGGCTGCTGGCCTACGCCCGCCTCCGCGCGGGCGACCCGGAGGGCGCCTTCGCGGCCATCGAGGCGGGGGTCCAGCGGAAGTACCCGGATGGACGCTTCCGCGGCGTCGATCGCATCCTGCGGGAAGATGCTGGGTTGATCGCTGCCGCCTGGAACAAGAAGAACTCCTCCAAGCGTGCTGCCATCGAGGAGCGGCTGGCGAAGTTCGGTGGCTTCCTCGACGACAAACCGTCGGTGCGCTTCGTGCTGGTGTGGGAGACGGACAACAACGACGTGGATTTTCACATCTTCGACGGCAAGGGCGGCCACGCGTACTACAGCAAGATGGAGCTACCCTCCGGGGGGGAGCTGTACGCGGACGTGACCACCGGCTACGGCCCCGAGTGCTTCACCATCCCGCTCCCCCGGGCGCAGCGCGCCGAGCCCTACAAGCTCCAGGCGCATTATTACTCGCGGGGGCCGATGGGCTACGGCATGGGCAAGCTGGAGATCATCGAGCACGACGGCCAGGGTGGCCTCACCTTCGAGCAGCGCCCCTTCGTCATCATGAAGGACAGGGCCTTCGTCGAACTGGGAACGTACCCCGCAGGGGCGATCTCCCCGGTGGATTCGTCCGGGAAGACCGAGTTGCCAAGGCCCTGAAACGATCCGGCGACAAAACGACAAAACCCACCAAGATAGGTGGGTTGTTGAGGGAGAGCGGGAGAAGGGATTCGAACCCTCGACGTCCACCTTGGCAAGGTGGCACTCTACCACTGAGTTACTCCCGCAGCGGTGAGGTAGGCGGCAACGTACCACCCTCGCCTCGGCTGTCAATCCTTATTTTTCTTTCTGCTTCGAAGCCAGCTCGGTGGCGCGGCGGGAGATGGCCTCGTCCTCCTCGACCGAGCGGCGATCCGCCTCGATCTGGTCGGCCTCTCGCTCCTTCTCCTGCTCGTCGAGGAAGAAGCCGGCGACGGCCCCGACGACGCCCCCGACGACCGCCCCGGCGATGGTCCCAGGAGGCCCCGCCACGGAGCCCATCAACGCGCCAGCGGCGACCCCGGAGGCCACGGCCACCGCCTCGGCTCCCTGGTGCGCGTGTTGTTCCTTCTTCTTGATCTCCTCCTCGATGGGAAGCTCGTCGGGGGGTGGGGTCTCGTTGCTCATGGGCAGGACTCCGTGCAAGGGGAACGCCAGCGCGTTCTTCGCGGCGAGGAGGCCCGGGAGAGCCGCGGGGTATGCAAGGGGTGCAGGCTGAGCGAGCGGATTGCAGGGGCAGGAGGCGACCTGCACCTCTTCTTCAAGGAGCGCAGGCCAGCAACACGGCTTCGAGAAGAGGGCAGGGATCTTGCTGAGGTGGGGGGACCATGGAATCGAGCGAAAATTCCGCGCCTGAAGTGATCGAGCTGGAAGCCGCCCCGGCGGAGCCTCCTCCGCTGCCGCCGAAGCCCAAGACGACCGAGACCGAGGCCCCCGTGCCGCTGAGCGTGCAGGGGGGGCTGCCGCCGAGGCAGTGGCCGCCCGTGGTGGTGGGGGACCTGATGACGCGGCAGATCATCGCCATCGAGGAGGACGAGCGGTTGGGGGATCTGGAGGGAGGGATGAAGCATTTTCGGTTCCGTCACCTCCCGGTGGTGCGCGGGGGGAAGACGCTGGTGGGCCTGATCGCGAAGAGCGATTTTCTCCATGCGCTCCTCGGGGTTGCGCCGGATGGCTCGCCGTTGTCGGAGAAGGTGACGACGGAGACCCGGGCGGGATCGATCATGAGGCGTAACGTGGTCACCGCCCGGGTGGATACGCCCTTGAAGACCGCAGCGCAGGTGATGCTCCAGGAAAAGCTGAGCTGCCTGCCGGTGGTGGGGGAGGACGCAGCGCTGGTGGGGATCCTCACGGAGACGGACTTCGTGCGACTGGCGAGCGAGCCCCCCGGGGCCGCCTCGACGCAGCATTTAGCCGCCCGCGTCGTCCAGGTAGAACCAGATCAGCTCGACGCGCTTCGGTCCGGTGAATTTCTTGGGACCAAAACGCATGCCGTTGCACATCTCCCGCACGGTCATGAACTTGTAGGCCGCCTGCCTGGCGCTCGCCAGAAGCTGCCCCTGGCCGTCGTAGATGTCGATGTCCAGCCCGGACTCCAGGAGCTGCTCCGTGGTGGTGGCGAGGCGCGCGCCGCCGGAGCAGGCGGGCTTGCGGGTCTCCTTGAGGGAGGCGCAGGCCTCCTCGCGCTTCCCGTGGACCTTGACGCACACCCGGGTCTCTCCGTCCGGCTCCGACGAGCCTTCCAGCTTGACCCCGCCGAGACGCACCTGCCAGCCCTGCTTGCCCAGGTCGTCCCCGCAGGCGCCCTTGCCGCAGACCCGCTTGGGCCCGCAGGGGTCGTCCGCCGCGACACCGCAGAAGCAGGAGGTCCCGCAGCGCTGCTCGGCCTCCGAGAGGGGCGTCGGCGTGAGGGACACGGCGGGGTAGGCGGTGCTCGGGGGACTGGGGGGGATCAGGGGAGGCGGGATGCTGGGTTCCCGAGGGGAATCCGCCGCCCCCGTGCCGGCCCCCCGGGGGACGCCGGGGCGCGGAGGAGCAGGGCGCAGCAGCAGGTACGCAGCGAGAGCGATGAGGGGGACGAGCCCCAGCAGGAGCCAGCGTGAAGGCGAACGTTCCATGACAAAGCGGTCACCGGCGAGGGCGCCGAACCTTGGTGGCGGTCCCGAGCAGAGCTGCGGTGGATTCGACGGTGACGGCGTCGACGAGCCATCGGTCCGGCTTCTTGAGGTTGGTGCAAGCGAGGATCTGCGCCGCCTGCGCCTTGGTGACCCAAAGCCCTCGGCTCTCCAGCAGCATCACCACCGCTTCCGCCCTGCCCTCGACCCTGCCCTCAACCCTGCCCTCGGCCTTGCCCTCGGCCCTGTCCTCGACCTTGCCCTTGGCCAACCCTCGGGCTTCGCCCTCGGCTTTCCCTTCGAGCCAGGCTTGAGTTTTGACGCGCTTTTCCCAGCGTTCGTAGGCTTTCTGCCAGTTCTCCATCTGTTCTTGCTCCTCGGGCAGTTGGTCTTCGGGGGGGGGAGGTTGTCGCGCCAGGAGGCGACGAACTGGAGGGTAGCATCCGCCAGGGGCTCGTTCCGGAGGCGAGCGAGCAGTTCGGCGATGGCACGACGCTGGACCTTGCCTTTGCCCAGCAGGCGCAGCCACAGCGTGTCGCTGCCAAGAGGTAGCTCATCCAGCAGGCCGAGACGCTTGCGGTAGGCGTTGTTGTTGCGGCGCTCGACGAACAGCACATCGCCGCGGCGGGCCTCGCCACGAAGGTGCGCGTCGAGGGAGACGTCGCCAAGAGGAGAGAGCCAGAGGAGGATGGCGCTCTTGGCCAGGTCGTCGTGGCGGTGGCGACTCACGAGGGGGAGGCTACCACGGCTCCGTCCGGGGAGAGCCCCGTGGACAACAGAGCGGGACGTTCCGAAGAACCCCCTGCTCTTCCGGTTGGGTAGAGGGGAAGGAGGAAACGCAGCAATGTCTTCGGCCTTGTTCCCACGGCCACGGCCACGGGGACGAGGACGAGCACGAACACGGGCACGAGGACGGTCTTTGGAGCCTCGCCTCACCGCCAGCGCCAGCACGCTCGCCCCCCGGAACGATGAATCCGACCTGCGTGCTACCCTGGCGTTATGAACCCGATCATCCACGAGATCGAAGAGGCCCTGGCCACCGTCGAGACCACCATCGATCGGCTCCGCGCCGTGGGACAGGAAGACCTGGCCTTCCGCCTGGCGCGGCTCCAGTACTCGGCGGCCATCCGGGCGTCCTGGCCGGGCAACCTCGCCCCCCTCGCCGTCGAACTGGGCAAGACCGCCGCCACGCCGGGGCTCGGCCTCGCCCCCGAGGATCAGGCTCGCCTGGAACGAGCAGTCGCCACCTTCAAGAAGGTCTGTCAGATCGCCTGAAGACGCACCTCCTGCGCCCTCGCGCGCAATCCTCGCAGCGCGGGTGGCCTGCGGCCCGCCTGGCATCGGGGAGATCCTCGGTCGGCACCGGTCGTGCTGGAGGGCGGCGCCATGAAGATCCCGTACGTGCGGGGGCGCGTGGCGCTTCAGGCTCATGTGGGGCTCCCGGAGGGGACCGTCGAGGAAGAGTTCGCTCGAGACGGTTTCTCCGGTCGCTACGCCCACCTCTACCGGCGCCAACCTCCGGTGAACTGGACCCGGATCGAGGGGCCGCTACGCCCCCGGGCCTACCAGGCCATCCAGGCCGCCTCGCTCCCCGGAAGCACCGGCGACCTGCTCGGGCAGCGGCGACCTCTTCTGCGGAACGAAGACGTGACCGTGGGGATGGCCTCCCTGGATGCCCCCATGCCCTACGCCCTGCGGGACGCGGACGCGGACGAGGTGCTCTTCATCCACGAGGGCGCCGGCCGCCTGGAGAGCGACTTCGGGCCCCTGGCCTACGAGCCCGGCGACTACCTGCTGATCCCCCGGGGGACGGCCTTCCGCCTGGTCCCCAGCAGCGCCACCCGCCTCCTCTCCCTGGAGGTCCGCAGCGAGGTCGGCTTCCCTGACCGGGGGATGCTCGGCCAGCATGCGCTCTTCGATCCGGCGGTGGTCCGGGTGCCGTCTCCGGACGAGACCTCCTCCATGGAGCCTGACGAGCGCGGCGAGTTCGAGCTGCGCATCCTCCGGCTCGGCGAGGTGACCCGGGTTCATTATCCGTTCTGCCCGCTGAACACCGTGGGGTGGAAGGGGACCCTGGCGGTGATGCAGCTCAACGTCCGGGACATCCGGCCGGTGCTCAGCGACCGCTACCACCTGCCGCCCTCCGCCCACACGACCCTGCTCGGTCGTGGCGTGGTCGTCTGCACCTTCCTGCCGAGGCCCCTGGAGAACGGCGACCCTACCGCCCTCAAGGTGCCCTTCTACCACTCGAACATCGACTACGACGAGGTGATCTTCTACCACCGCGGCCAGTTCTTCAGCCGCCAGGGGGTCGGCCCCGGGATGCTCACCCTGCACCCGCAGGGCATCCACCACGGTCCCCAGCCCGGCGCCGCCGACCGCGCCGCCGGGGCCCAGCGCACCGACGAGGTGGCCGTCATGATCGACACGCGGCGCCCCCTGGAGCCCACCGACGCGGCCCGCGGCGTCGAGGTCCACGACTACTGGAGGAGCTGGAACGATGGATCCCGCTAACCCCCTCGGCCTTCGCGGCATCGATTTTGTCGAGTTCGCCTCCCCCGACCCGGACGCACTCCACCGGCTCTTCCTGGCCTTCGGCTTCTCGCGCACGATGCGCCACCAGCACCGCGCCGTGGACCTCTACCGCCAGGGGTCGATGACCTTCCTGGTCAACCGGGAGCCGGGCTCCTTCGCCGCCTCGTTCCGCGGGCTCCACGGGCCGTCGCTCTGCTCCATGGGGTGGAGCTTCGAGGATCCTTCCTCCGCCCACCGGGAGGCGTGCCGCCGCGGCGCCAGCGCCAGCCCCCAGGGGGACCACGGCTACCGCGGCGCCGCGCTGCCGGCGATCTACGGCATCGGCGAGAGCCTGATCTACTTCTCCCCGGGCGAGGCGGACCCGGCGCGCTTCGAGGCCATGGGCTTCGTCCCCCTCAAGCAGCCGGATCGCTCGCCAGGCTGCGGGTTCTCCGCCCTCGACCACCTGACCAACAACGTCCACCGCGGGACGATGGAGCGCTGGGCCCGCTTCTACAAGGAGATCTTCGGCTTCACCGAGGTCCGTTACTTCGACATCCGCGGCGCCAAGACGGGCCTGGTCTCCTACGCGCTGCGCTCCCCTTGCGGATCGTTCTGCATCCCCATCAACGAGGGAACGGAGAAGTCCTCCCAGATCAACGAGTACCTCGAGCAGTACCGCGGCCCCGGCGTCCAGCACCTCGCCTTCCTCACCGACGACATCCTCGCCTCGCTCCGCGCCCTCGAAGGGACCCCCATCGAGTTCCTCTCCATCGACGACGACTACTACGACACCGTCTTCCAGAGGGTTCCTGGCGTCACCGAGGACCACGAGGAAATCCGGCGCCGCAACGTCCTGGTCGACGGCGACGAGCAGGGGTACCTCCTCCAGATCTTCACCCGCAACCTCATTGGCCCGATCTTCATCGAGCTGATCCAGCGGAAGAACCACCTCTCCTTCGGTGAGGGGAACTTCGGCGCCCTCTTCCGCTCCATCGAGCGCGATCAGGAGCGCCGCGGCGTGCTCTTACCTCACCAGGCCCAGGTGTGCCCCCGGTAATCGAGGAACGTCCCGGACTGCTCCGGGCGTAGCTGCTCGATCCGCTCCATCATCAGGCGCACGGAATTCTCCACGCTCTCGGGGGCGCCGGGGCCGCCCATGTCCGTCTTGACCCACCCGGGGTTCATGGTGACGACCAAAAATCCCTCCCCGCGGAGATCGTTGGCCATGGAGCGGGTGGCCATGTTGAGGGCGGCCTTGGACATGCGGTAGCCATAGGCCCCGCCGCTGGTGTTGTCGGAGATGGAGCCCATGCCGCTGGAGATGTGGACGACCTTGCGGGTGGCGCCGCGGCGGAGGTGAGGGAGGAGGGCGGCGGTGACGCGGAGGGGGCCGAGGGCGTTGGTGTCGAAGGTACGGAGGATGTCCGCGTGGTCGAGCTGGTCGAGGGCCTGCATCTTGCCCATGACGCCGGCGTTGTTGACGAGGACATCGACGGGGACGTCGCCGAGGGAGGCGGCGAGGTTTCGGGCGCCCTGGTCGCTGGCGACGTCGCAGGTGTGGATACGGGTCTTGCCGAGGGAGGCGGCGGCGAGGGCGGCGAGCTCCGGAGAGCGAGCGGGGTCGCGGGCGACGGCCTCGACGTGGTGGCCTTGCTCCTGGTAGCGGCGGACGAATTCGAGGCCGATGCCCCGGCTGGCTCCGGTGATGACGACGCGCATGGTGGGGCCATGGCAGCGCACCGGCGGGGCGCTCGTCAAGGGTGGGGTTCGGGGGCCTGAGGGGCCTCGCGGACCGGGGGCTCGCTTTCCTCGGCGGGGCCGTAGATGACGTCGCGGAAGTGGAGGAAGAGGCTCTGGGCGATGGAGAGGCAGGGGACGGCGAGCAGCGCGCCGGGCAGGCGGAAGAGGTGCTCGCCCACCACGAGGGAGAAGACCACCAGGACCGGGTGGATCTTGGCGGCGTCGCCGATGATCTTGGGGTTGAGGAAGTTGGCTTCGAGCTGGTGGATGCCGACGATCCAGGCGAGGACGCCGAGGGCCAGGCCGAAGGACTGGGTGAGGGCGATGGCGACCGCGGGGACGCTGGACAGGATGGCCCCGAAGATCGGGAGGATGCTCATGACACCCGCGATCACCGAGAACAGGAACCAGTACTTGAGGCCGAGGGCCCAGAACCCGATGCCGGAGAGGACCCCGTTGACCAGGCAGATCAGGAGCTGGCCGCGCACCACCCCCGAGAGCCCCCGGTCCGCCCGCTCCAGGAACCGGTCGAAGGCGGGGCGGTGGGGGGGCAGGAAGAGATCCCGGAAGAAGCCGATGACCCGCTCGCGGGTGAGCATCAGGTAGGCCGCCAGCATCAGCGTGAGGAAGAACACGAAGATACCCCGGCTCACCGCCGCGATCACCGCCCTGCCCACGCTGAGCAGCTCGACCGTGTGGGTGCGCCCGTAGTCGAGGGCTTTCAGGGTCGCCCGCTGGAGGAACGAGGGACGCTGCGGAGGCAGCGAGGAGGCCGCAGGGGAGGGGAGAGGCTCCTCGTCGAGATCGACGTCGATGCCGATCCCGCGGAGGTTCTGCTCCACCCGGGGGATGTGCTCGGTCCGGAGGCGCTCCGCCAGGGCCGGGATCTCCGCCCGGAGCCGGAGCGTCTCCTGGGCCAGGGTCGGCGCCGTCACCCGCACCGAGGCGTAGAGGGAGCCGAGGGTGACCCCGTAGGTCAGCAGGATCGCCGCCCAGCGAGGGAGGCTCGCCCGCTCCAGCCGCGCCACCACCGGGGTGAAGACGTAGGCGACCACCAGCGCCAGGACGAAGGGGAGAAGCACCTCCCGGCTGGCCACGATCACCGCGAGGGCGACGGAGATCCAGACGCCGTGGAAGAGGAAGAGATGGAGGAGGCGCGGCCTGCGGGGGGCTGGGTCGGGGGAGTCAGGGGTCATGGAGGGCAGAGACGGCGCGGCCTGGCAGATCCGCGAAGAACGGGGAGAGGTGGCGCCAGGTGGCCTCCAGGGCCTGGGGCATCACCCGCACGTCGGCAAGCACCGGCATGAAGTTGGTGTCGCCGGGCCACCGGGGGACGATGTGGACATGGAGGTGCTCGGCGATCCCCGCCCCCGCCGAGGCGCCCAGGTTGGCGCCCACGTTGAGCCCGTCGGCGCGCACCGCCCTCCGCAGCCGCTCGCAGCTCTGCGTCACCAGCCGGAAGAGGGCGTCGTGCTCCTCGGGGCTCAGCTCGGTCAGGTCGGAGCAGTGGCGCCTCGGGATGACCATCAGGTGTCCCGCCGCGAAAGGGTACCGGTTGAGCACCACGTAGGCCAGCTCCCCCTGGTGGAGCACCAGGTCTTCCTGGGCCTGCTCCGGCCCGTGCTCGGCGTAGGTGCAGAAAATACACCCCCCCTGTCCGCGGGGTTTCAGGATGTACTCGATCCGCCAGGGGGCCCAGAGCTGGGACGACATCGGCGCGGAAGCTAGCCCAAGACGCCCCCAAAGACGAGGGCCCCCGGCGGACCGTAAGCTCCCGGGGGGGTGGATCGTTCTCCCGCCGTGACCGCCTCGCTGGCCCTCCCCTGGCTCGCTTCCCCGGCCTCCCCGGTGTCCGGCGGGGATCTGACCTCCCTCCTCGCGAGGGCATGTCGCTCCTGCCTCGCTCCGGCTAGCCTCCCGGTCGTGGCCGATCCTGCCGCCCTGACCGCCGCCCGCGAGGGAGCCCCCAGCGAGGCCTTCGCCCTCGACGAGGAGCGGCGCGAGGTCGAGCTGGCCCAGGCCGGCGACCGCCGAGCCCTCGCCAGGATCCTGCGCCGCCACGGCCCCGTCCTCTTCCGCACCGTGCTCCTGCCGCGCCTCGGCTCCCGTGTCGCCGCCGAGGAGGCCCTCTCCATCACCTACACCAAGGTCGTCGAGAAGCTCGACCGCTTCACCTGGCAGAGCGTCGGGATCTACCCCTGGCTTCGGGTCGTCGCCCTCCGCGTCGCTCTGGACCAGCTCCGGGCCCGTCGCCGGGAGATCCCCTTTGACACCGACGACCTCGCCCGCGAGATCGACCTCGCCGAGCGCGAGCACCAGGAGGCCGACGCCCCCGCCCTCGCCCGCCAGGACGCCGAGGCCGCCCGCGCCCGCGTCGCCGACGCCCTCGCGCGCATCAACCCCCGCTACGCCTCCGCCATCCGCCTCCGCCTCCTCGAAGAGCGCAGCCGCGAGGACGCCGCCCGGGAGCTGGGGGTCACCACCGCCACCTTCGACGTCGTCCTCCACCGCGCCCTCGCCGCCCTCAAAAAAGCGCTCACCCCCGCCCTCAACGAGCAAGACCC
>CAZSDX010000237.1:0-266 GCA_964605685.1 uncultured Polyangiaceae bacterium | reverse complement strand
CTCGATCGGCCCCCCACGGCGGACGAGCTGGCCGAGGCCCAGGAGCTGGCTCGCGCCCTGGAGGGCCAGGGAGCTTCCCCCCACGATCCGCTGATCGAGGCCCTGCGCGCGGCCCACGACCCGGCCCCCCTCGACCCCGCGCGGCACGAGGAGATCCTGGTGCGGGCCTTCGCAGAGGCGAGACCGGCGGGGCGGGTGCTGGCGTTCCCGGGGAGGCGCTGGGCCTGGGCGGGGGCGCTGGCGGCGGCGGCCTGCCTGGCGCTGGT
>CAZSDX010000236.1:0-10497 GCA_964605685.1 uncultured Polyangiaceae bacterium | reverse complement strand
ACGTCGAGGCCGGCGATCTTTCCGGCGTCCTTGGTGGCCTGCCGCTGGGCGTCGTCGAAGTAGGCGGGGACGGTGATGACGACGCCGCCGACGGTGCGCAGCTCGTCCTCGGCGAGCTGGCGCAGCGCCCGGAGGATCTCCGCAGAGACCTCCACGGGGGTGACCACCCGGTCGCGCACGCGGAAGCGGACGACCCGGGCCTCCTCGTCGTCGCGGGGCTCGACGAAGCGGTAGGGGCCGAGCTTCTTCGTCTCCGGATCCAGGGCGCCGCGGCCCATGAAGCGCTTGACGCTGACGATCGTATCCTGGGGGGCCTCCGGGGCCATCCTGGCGGCGGCCTCGCCCACCACGACGCCCCCCCGCTCGCCGTAGTGGACGACGGAGGGCACGAGGTACGCCTGGTTGCAGTCCTGGATGCAGCGGGGCTTGCCGTCGCGGACGAAGGCGACCAGCGAGTTGGTGGTCCCCAGGTCGATGCCGATGGGCGTCGGGGGGGCCTTGGGGTCGAAGATGTCGAGGAGGGCCATGTTTTTCCTGGGCTAATTCGTCTTCCTCGATGGCGCGGACCTCATCGAGGAAGCGCCGCACGTAGCGCAGCTCCCCGAGGGCCTCCAGCAGCGAGGTGGCCAGGGCGCCTCGCTCGCTCTCCGCCGTCGAGCCCAGGCGCTCGAAGCCTGCGGCGAGCTTCCGGAGGGTCGCCTGCTCGCGCCGCTGGACCTCCGCAGCGAGGCGACCGGCGGCGCCCCGGTCGCCGCTGGCGCGGGCCTCGGCGAGCTGCTCGCGGAGATCCATGAAATCGAGGAGGAGCGCCTGGCTGGCGCGGGGCTGGGTCGTTTCGGACACCTCGACCCCTGCGGCGCGGAGCAGGGCCTCGGCGCGGGAGATCGGGTCGCGGAGCTTGCGCCAGGACTCGTTGAGGTCGATGGCCTTGCCGAGGGCGTGGCGACGCTCCTGGGGGGAGGCGCCGGCGAAGCGATCGGGGTGGACGACGCGGGACAGCTCGCGGAAGCGCTGCTCGGCGGCCTGGAGGTCGAGGTCGAAGCGAGGAGGGAGGCCGAGGGCGGCGAAGGGGTCGAGGGACACTCAGCGTACCGTGAAGGAGTGACCGCAGCCGCAGGAGGCGGCCTCCTGGGGGTTCCTGAACTTGAAGCCCTGCTGCATGAGGGTCTGCTCCCAGTCGAGGACGGAGCCGGCGAGGTAGACGAGGCTCTTCTTGTCGACGTAGACGCGGACGCCATCGAACTCGAAGACCCGGTCCCGCTCGCGGGGGGGGTCGTCGGAGAATTCGATGACGTAGTTGAAGCCGGAGCAGCCGCCGCCGCGGACGCCGAGGCGCAGCGCCGCGTCGGGGGTGCCGCGCTTCTGGAAGCGGCTCTTGGCCATGGCGATCGCCTTCGGCGTGAGGCTGATCGACGCGCTCGCGAGGCCGCTGCGGGGGGATTCGCTGGAGGTGGTGGCGCTCGGTTCCATGCTTCAGCCTCCCTGGAGAGCCTTCTTCTCGGCCTGCTTGCGCCGGTAGTCGGCGATGGCGCTCTTGATGGCGTCCTCGGCGAGGACGGAGCAGTGGATCTTCACCGGGGGCAGGTTCAGCTCCTCGGCGATCATGCTGTTCTTGATGGTCTCGGCCTCCTCGACGCTCTTCCCCTTGAGCCACTCGGTGGCCAGCGAGGAAGAGGCGATGGCGCTCCCGCAGTTGTGGCTCATGGCGCGCTGGACAAAGAAGCAGTGGGCGCCTTCCTCCAGGACCAGGTCGTAGACCACGACCTCGTCGCCCTCCCGCTCCAGGCCGCGGAGGCCGCGTTTGTCCTCGATCTTCTGGATCGAGCGCACCGGGATGCCGTTGTGGATGAAGCGCTGCACGTCGTCCAGGCAGCGATCCAGCTCCTTGATGTCGAGGAACATGCAGTCAAAACCCGCGGCGGCGTAGGCAGCCTTCTTCTCCACCATCCAGCCGGTGGTGGCGCGGTTCTGCATGAATTCAGGCATTTTATCCGTGTAGACCTCGATCAGCTTGCGCTGCCCGTTCACCTTGAAATCGGGGTTAAGGCGCTCTCCGTTCGGGCCGTTGACCCAGAACGAACCGTCCCCGACGTAGCGAGCATCAACGTCGTTGGCTTCGAAGAGATCAAGGAAGCTGCGCTCCAGGTTGGTGGGCCTCCGCGTCGCTGCGCCGTGCATCGCACGGAGGCAGGCGACCGCGTAATTCTCGTTCTGCCAGAGTTTCTTGGAGGTCTCTGACTTCTTCTTCCGGGCGGCCTCGCTCTGCTGGAAGCCCCTCTGGTTCTGGGGGAGCTTGCTGTGATCGAGGGTCTTGTTTTGCTCGTGCATGCGGGCGCTGTTTGCGTCCCGCAACCAGGGCCGACGGCCCACGTTGTTGAGGCCGCGGAGCTCCCGCTGGGTCAGGGAGAGCAGCTCCATGCCGGCGGTCATCTCGGAGGCAAGAAGGGGACGGTTATCCGCGGACCACCAGACATGATCGTCGGTGCAAAAGATCACCCGGGCCTGGTCGAACTGGACCCTCAGCAGGCGAGTCCAGTGGACCTTCCGGCGGATCACCTCCCGGACCTTTCCCTCGACGACCTGCTTCCCGTCCCAGGCCCAGACGACATCGCCCGGGCGCAGCCAGGAGACATCCCGGTACCCCGCCGGGGTGGCGATGGGGGTGTTGCTGCCGAGGCAGCCAAAAGTCTTGAATTTGGCGTCCTCGATGATGCCATCGTCGGAGACCTTGATCTGGAGGCGCATCACGTCGCCGCAGGCGGGAGCGCCGACGAGGCCGGTGCCGACGTTCTCGTCGTTCTTGTCGAGGGTGCCGACGTTGCGGGGGTTCTCGTAGTGCTCGATGACCTTGTCGCTGTATGCCATGACGTGCTCCTCAGTGGGCGGCCCACTCGATGCTCTTGAGGTCGATGCCCTCCTTGACCATCTCGTAGAGGGGGCTCATCGCCCGTAGCTTGTTGACCTTGTCGATCACGAGGTCGGCCACGTGGTCGACCTCCTCGGGGGTGGTGAAGCGGCCGAGGCCGAAGCGGATGCTGGAGTGGGCCATCTCCTCGCCGACCCCCATGGCCCGGAGCACGTAGGAGGGCTCCAGGCTGGCGCTGGTGCAGGCGGAGCCGGAGGACACGGCCACGTCCTTGATGGCCATCATCATCGCCTCGCCCTCCACGTAGGCGAAGGCCACGTTGAGGTTGCCGGGGAGGCGGTGCGTCGGGTGGCCGTTGAGGTGGATGTCCTCGATGGCCCCGGAGAGCTTCTTCCACAGGCGCTCGCGCAGCTCCAGGATGCGGGTGGACTCGTCCGCGCCCTCCCGTTGCATGATCTCCGCGGCCATGCCCAGCCCCACGATGCCCGGCACGTTGAGGGTTCCGGAGCGGTTGCCCCGCTCGTGGCCGCCGCCATCCATCTGGGCCACAATCCGCACCCGGGGCCGAGAACGCCGCACGTAGAGGGCACCGATGCCTTTGGGGCCATAGATCTTGTGGGCGGTGATCGAGAGCAGGTCGACGCTCGCCTTCGCCACGTCGAAGGGGATCTTCCCGATGCCCTGCACCGCATCCGAGTGGAGGAGCACCCCCTTCTCCCGGGTGATCTTCCCGATCTCCCCGATGGGCTGGATCGTCCCCACCTCGTTGTTGGCCAGCATCACCGACACCAGGATCGTCCGGTCGGTGATGGCCTTGCGCACGTCCTCCGGGTCGACCATCCCGTACTTGTCCACCGGCAGGTAGGTGACCTCGAAGCCCTCCTTCTCCAGGCGCTTGCAGGTGTCCAGCACCGCCTTGTGCTCGATCACCGTGGTGATCAGGTGGTTGCCCTTCTCCCGGTAGAACTCCGCCACGCCCTTGATCGCGAGGTTGTTGGACTCGGTGGCCCCCGAGGTGAACACGATCTCCTTCGGGTTCTCGGCGCCGACCAGCGCCGCCACCCGCTCGCGCGCATGCTCCACCGCCTCCTCGGCCCGCCAGCCGAAGACGTGGTTGCGGCTGGCCGCGTTGCCGAAGACGTCGGTGAAGTAGGGCAGCATCGCCTCCAGCACCCGCGGGTCGACCGGGGTGGTGGCGTGGTAATCCATGTAGATCGGTAGCTTGACGGTCATGGCTCTCTCCGGGGACGCCTCGCCCCCTCACGCTCCTCGTCCTTCGTCGTTCTCCGCCCGGTGCCCGGCGTGGAAGCCCGCCACCAGCTCCGGCGCCCGCTGCTCCTCCTGGTGGAGTTCGCAGCACGAGCACGCCCCCAGCAGCCTCGCCGGGTCGCACGCGTCGCAGGTCTCCAGGTAGTTCAGGCTCGCCGCCAGCTCCGCCTCCAGCGCCTTGAGCCGCCCGATCTGCGCCCGCGTCTCCGCCAGCTTCGACCGGTACGTCGACCGCATCAGCCGCATCGCCCCGGGCGCCGACGGCGCCTGCTCCCACTCCCGCACGATCCCCTGGATCTGCCCCAGCGTCAGCCCAAGCTCCTGGAGCTTCGCGATCCACCGCACCCGCACCAGCGCCTCCCGGTCGAACAGCCGGTACTTCCCCTTCGAACGCCCGTGGGGCCTCAGCAACCCCAGCTCCTCGTACAGGTGGATCGCTCGCACTGTCCTCCCCGCCGCCTTCGCCAGCTCCCCCACCTGCATCAACCCCTCCTCCCCCTCCCCTCCTCCCTCCGTGGGTACGAAGGACCCCATGAGGGCGGACAGCACCCCCTCCTCTCGGGGCTCGCTCGGCGCCAGCGGCAGATGCACTCGGTGGTTCATCGCAGGGCTCTCGGGATCTAACCCTTACGTATGGTGTAGGGTTACGTTGGGTGAGCTTTAGCGTCCCGGGAGGATCGTGTCAACGGCTAGCTGCGGGGAGACAGGCCGTGATCGCGGCGGAATTCGAGGCACTGCCAGGAACCGGCCTGGAAGGAGCGGCAGACCTCGGCCCGGTGGGGGTAGATCCGGCAGAGGGTGGCCCCCCCGGTGGTGTCGAGGTGGATGCAGGCGCCGCGTTCATCCACGGGGAAGGCACGCTCGCCGAAGTGCCCCTCGTCGGTGTGGTCAGCGAGGTGATGGAAGCCCTGGCGACGCCACCGCACCAGGTCGTCGGCGCTCAGGAGGATGTTGCCCTGGCCGGCGTGGCAGCAGGCGCCGCAGCGGGTGCAGTCGAGGGGATCGCCGGTGATGGGGTCCGTGGGGGTTTCGACCGGGCGGGTCAGCTCGGGATCGAAGGGGAGCGGAGGCACGGCGCGGGTGGTGGACCGGGGGGAGGCCCTCGTCAATGTCGCTGGCGAGGCGGACCAGTGCTAGTCACGTCCTTCTCATGGACCAGTTTTCTGCGCACCTCGATCGGGGATGGGAATTGATCTCGCGCAACGACCCACGCGGGGCCGAAGCTTCGGCGCGGCGGGCGCTGGAGCTCGATCCCCAGTCGCCGGAGGCTTACAACCTGCTGGGCTACTGCGCGGCCCTCGAAGGGAACGCGGAGGAGGCCGTGGAGGCGTACCGCCAGGCCATCGCGCTGGATGACACCTACTTCGAGGCCATGCTCAACGCCGCCGAGGTCTACATCCACCCCCTCCGGGACTTCGAGGAGGCCGCCAGGATGTGCGACCAGGCGATGGAGCTGGCGGAGACCGACGAGGAGCTGGTGGACGCGGCGCTGCTGAAGTTCGACGCGCTGGTGAGCCAGGGGGAGGAGCGCTTCGGCGAGGCGAAGGAGCTGCTGGAGCGGCTACCTCCTCCGCCCTACGAGAACCCGATGCACACCTTCCTGGTGGGCCGCGCGCTCTTCGAGCTAGGGGATCTGGGCCGCGCCGCGCCGCTCATCGAGGAGGCCGCCAACAAGGATCCGAAGCATGCAGAGGCATGGTACTACCTGGGGCTGGTGAGGGCCGAGCAGGGGGACGAGAGCAAGGCCACCGAGGCGCTCCTCAAGGCGAGGGAGCTGGACCTGCTGCTCCCCTCGCCGCCCTGGAGCCCGTCCCGGGAGGCGTTCGCGGCCCTGTGCCGGAGCGCCATCGGCCGGCTGGACTCGGTGCTGGGGTCGTACCTGCGCTACGCGGAGATCTACGTGAGCGACGTGCCCGGGTTCGAGCTGGTGGTGGACGGGGTGGACCCGAGGACCTTGCTGCTCTTCGACGGGATCAGCCCGCCGGATCGACCCCACGTCCCCTGCACCCGGATCTTCTTCTACCAGCGGAACCTGGAGCGCTTCATCGGCAGCGCCGAGGACATTGAGGACGAGATCCACGCCGCCCTGGAGCGGGAGATCACCTTGACCTTCCTCCAGTCCGACCTGGAGAACCGCCCCCGCAAGGAGCTCAACTGAACGTCAGGGGAGCCCCTCCGGGCCCGTCACGAGCCAGCACGATGGAGATCCCTACCCCCGCCCAGATCGCCGCCACCATCCCGCCGCCGGTCCACGAGCTGTGCCGGAGGCTCCGCCGCGCCAGCAAGAAGGCCTGGGTGGTGGGGGGCTCCATCCGTGACCTGCTCCGGGGCAAGGAGGTCGCTGACTACGACGTGTGCACCGACGCGCTCCCCCAGGAGGTGCAGCGCCTCTTCCCCCGGGTCATCCCCACCGGGATCGACCACGGCACCGTCACCGTGCTCCTCGACGGCTACCCCTACGAGGTGACCACCCTCCGGGGCGAGGGCGCCTACACCGACGGACGCCGCCCCGACGAGGTACGCTACCTCACCGAGATCACCGAGGACCTGGCCCGCCGCGACTTCACCGTCAACGCCATCGCCTTCGACCTCGACGCCCACACCCTCGTCGACCCCTTCGGCGGCCTCCGCGACCTCGAGCAGCGGGTCATCCGCGCCGTCGGCAAGCCTGCCGAGCGCTTCGCCGAGGATGGGCTCCGGGTGCTCCGCGCCGCTCGCTTCGTCGCCACGCTGGAGGCCACCCTCGACCCGGACACCGAGGCCGCCATCCACCTGACCCTCGACACCTTCCGCAAGGTCAGCCCCGAACGCGTCCACGACGAGTGGATCAAGACCATGAAGGCACGCCAGCCCAGCCGCGCCTTCGACGTCATGCTCCGCACCGGCATCCTCGACGTCACCTGCCCCGAGCTCGTCGCCACCCACGGCTGCGAGCAGAATCGCTGGCACGTCTTCGACGTCTGGGGCCACTCCATGGCCTGCCTCGACGCCTGCCAGGGCGACCCCATCCTCCGCATCGCCGCCCTCCTCCACGACATCGGCAAGCCCCAGAGCCGCGCCTTCAGCGACAAGACCAGCGACTACACCTTCCACGAGCACGAGCGCATCGGCGCCGAGATCGCCGACCCCATCCTCCAGCGCCTCCGCTTCTCCAACGACGACCGCCTCCGCATCGTCCACCTCGTCCGCCACCACCTCGTCTGCTACGAGCCATCCTGGACCGACGCCGCCGTCCGCCGCTGGATCCGCCGCGTCACCCGCGAACGTATGGAAGACCTCTACATGCTCTGCCGCGCCGACGTCCTCGGCAAGGGGCGCCCCGCCCCGGAGGAGCTGGAGCGCGTCGAGCAGCTCCGCGAGCGCGCCGCACGCATCCTGGAGGCCGGCGACGCCCTCTCCACCAAGGCCCTCGCCCTCAACGGCAACGACCTGATGCGGGAGCTGGGGCTCAGACCCGGACGCCACATCGGCCAGCTCCTCGATGCGCTCCTGGAGAGGGTCATCGAAGACCCCTCGCTCAACACCCGGGAAAACCTGCTGACGCTGGCCCGGGAGCAGGGCGTCGGGGCGGGCTTAGCGGTAGCCGCCCCGGCCCTCGGGGATGGCGTTCAGCAGGGCGACCAGCCCGCGGGAGACAACGTCGCGGCTGGTGCCGATGATGCGCAGGGGAGCCCCCTGGATCTCCAGGAACCCGTCGGAGGGCTCCCTGAGGGTGGCCTGGCCGGGGGAGAGCTGGTCCCAGGGGACGGAGCGGGGCTCCTCGAAGCTCTCGTTCCAGCAGAAGCGGCGGTCGGTGACCACGAAGCCCTCCTCGGCGCTGCCGAAGACGGTGTTGTCGTAGAGGGCGACCACCCGCTCGTCGGGGCCGATCTTGTAGATCTTGCGCGCGTTGCGCTCCTTCTTCTCGGGGATGGCCGGGGCCACGAAGAGGTCGTCGTGGACGCCGAGGTGGCGCCGGATCAGCTCGATCATCCCCTCGGTGTGGCTGGCGGAGGCGCTGACGACCGGGGGCATGCGGCGCTGCGCCTCGCCGGCCAGCTCCCCCAGCAGGGACAGCAAGGCCAGGGAGAGGTCGTCGTTGAGGCAGTTGACCGGGCTGCCGAGCACCATCACGTCCGTTTTTTCTTGCCGGAGGGTCTGGAGATCCAGGGAGCGCCAGGGGATGCTCTGGGGGTTGAAGAAGGAATTTTTCCAGCAAAATCGCCTCGCCGTGAGCACGAATCCGTCCTCGCCGCTCCCGAACAGGGTGGAGTCGTAGAGCACGGCGATAGGCTCTTCCGGGGGCAGGTGGCCGCCGTGGATCTGGCGAGCGTTGCGCTCCTTGCCCGGCTTGATCTCGGGAGAGAAGCGGAGATCCAGGGTATCCAGGGGACCCAGGTGGCGACGCGCCGCCGCCAGCGTCTCCTCGAAGGTCAACCCGTGGAAGGTAGGGCAGGGAGCGACCGGCGGGGGCGCGGCCAGCGCAGCGGGCGAAGGCACCGCCCCGAGCGGCGCCCAGGAGTACTTGCAGTACCTGCACACCGTGGCCGGTGGAGCTGGCGCCGGGGCCCCGCAGAACGGGCAGAAGTTGGAGGACGACATCCGCCCACGATACGCCTTCAACGCAAAATCAGAGACGTTTTCCCGGAATACACCGCCGTCGCCGCCTCAGGGGGGGCCACAGCAATCGCCGCTGAAGTGGGTGTAACAGCACTTCCCGTCCTCGGTCTTGGAGGACTCCTCGTACCAGTAGCAGTTGCCCATCGGCAGCTCGACCGGGTAGGGACACCCCTCCGTCTGGAGATCCACGGAGCTGCAACCAAGCGTGGTGAGTTCCTCGGGCGTGTAGCACTTCTCGCTCGCACAGCAGACCCCAGGGCCCGGGTTGAAGCACCCCGGAGGCGAATCCCCACCGCCTCCCTGACCCGCGGAGTTCCCTCCCCCACCCTCTCCGCCGCCCCCAATCCCCCCCGCGTTCCCGCCGGCGTCGCCCCCCACGTTCCCGCCGGCGTCGCCCCCCGCGCCGCCTCCTGCCCCCGCCGCGCTCTCTCCGCCGGTCCCCGCCGCGCCCGCGCCGGCCGCGACCGGGGCGGGATCCTGGACGGCGTCGTCCCCGCAAGCCACCAGGATCCCCACCACGACAAGAAGATGACGCAAAAGAACCGGCGAGCCCAAAGCCATGACGGACAGCTTACCGCCAGGAGACCCCTCCTGTCCCCCTCTTCTCTCCCCCATCAAAGCCCACCCGCAGGCAAGGTTTAGAAGCGTAGCACCGGAGTGGAAAGTCCCAGGGTTGCCCCCTGGGTAGAGAGCGACCGGGGCTCACTAGCGGATCGTGAGCCACCGGAAAACGCCGCCTCGCTGGCTCGGCCGAGGTGGAGGCCCCCCCCTCCGGATCAGGATTTCGAGGGACGCAAGGACGGCGAGGTGGCGTGGGCCTCGATCAGCGGCACCTCCCTCACCGTGGTACGGATCCAGGCCTGCCCCTGATCCGCCGGTCGCTTCCGCCCTCGGCCTGCGGGGCGTATTTTTCGGCACGAATACAGGACACCATGGGTATCCTTTCTGCGTCATGTCTCGGGAGCAGCGAGCCCCCTGGCGCTCATCCCTCGGAGCGATCACGATCCTGGCGAACCGCCGGCCGATCATCGACGTGACCTTCCACGGTCCGGTGCCGACCCCCCGGGAGTACGAGGAAGCCTTCCAGGAGTACGCGCGGCTGGCGGAGGCAGGCCAGGCCATCCTGTGGCTCATCGACATGCGGCGCTTCGACCCGCTGAAGGTGGACGCGGCCACGCGGAGGATGGCCGCGGACGTGTTCCACCGCCACCACGCGAGGCTGCGGCCGGTGTCCGTGGCCGAGGCGCGGGTCACGGAGGACAGGATGACCCGGTTCATCCTCACGGCGTTCGACTGGCTGACCGTCGCGGACAAGTGGCCTTGCCAGCAGTTCGCTTCCCTCCCCGAGGCGGAGAGGTGGCTCTTGCAGAGGCACGAGCAGCGCGGGTGATCACTCTCCCCCGGGCGCCGGGGCGCCCTCGAAGGCGAGGATCTCGCCGCCCGCCACCGCGTAGACGCGCCCTCCCGCCAGGATGGGGCTGTGGATCTGGGCGCCCGCGACCTCGCCGCGCCAGTGTTCCTGGCCGGAAGAGAGCGCGAGCAGCACCAGCTCCTTGCCGGCGGCGAAGACGACGCGGTCGTTGGCGGCGACGGCGACGGCGGTTTCGTTGCCGATCACCGGGGCCATCTTGTGCCCCGCCTCGAAGCGCCAGCGCTCCTTGCCGGACGCCGCGTCGAAGGCCACGAGGGAGCCCTGCTCCGTGGCGACGAGGGTCAGCCCGCGGGCCAGGGCCGGCGCCGCCCCCAGCGCCCCCTTGAGCGGC
>CAZSDX010000235.1:0-10503 GCA_964605685.1 uncultured Polyangiaceae bacterium | reverse complement strand
CGGCGCGAGCGCGAACTCCTCGCCGCTGCGCGACGGCGTCACCAGCACCTCGGCCAGCTCGGTCGTGGGGGAGTAGGCCATCGTCGGCGCGACGTCGGGGCTCGGCATGGCCGGCTGGGGCGACGCGGGCGCGGGGGGCGACGCGGGCGCGGCCGGGTGCGGCGCAGGGGAGGCGCTGTGTGGAGACGTCTGCGTGGACGTGCAGAGCAGCATGACCAACTGCGGTGCCTGCGGGTTCCAGTGCAACAGCGCCAACGGGGTGGCGAGCTGCGTCAACGGCGTCTGCGACATCGTCTGCGCCGAGGGCTTCGAGAAGTGCGGCACGAGCTGCGTGGATCTGCAGAACGATCCTTTCCACTGCGGGGCCTGCGACAAGAAGTGCAGCACCAACAACGGCGAGGCGAGCTGCGCCTCGGGGAGCTGCGAGATCGTCTGCGCCGAGGGCTTCGCCAACTGCGACAACGACCTGAACAACGGCTGCGAGGCGAGCGGGAGCTGCGCCTGCATCCCGGGCGAGAAGGCCGACTGCTACGACGGCCCCGCGGGGACAAAGGACGTGGGGCTCTGCAAGGGAGGGCAGAAGACGTGCAACGGGGAGGGGACCGGCTACGGCCCCTGCGAGGGACAGGTCCTCCCGGCGACGGAGATCTGCGACGGGGGGCAGGCCGACGAGGACTGCGACGGCCAAGTCAACGAGGCCGGCGACCACCCGAGCTGCGTGTGCACCCCGGGGAGCCAGGCGTCCTGCTACGAGGGGCCTTTCGGTACCGCGGGGGTCGGCGCCTGCAAGGGAGGGCAGAAGACGTGCAACGGGGAGGGGACCGGCTACGGCCCCTGCGAGGGACAGGTCCTCCCGGCGGCGGAGACCTGCGCGGCGGGCTCCCTGGTGGACGAGGACTGCGACGGCCAGGTCAACGAGGGCGGCGCCGGGTGTACCTGCGCTCCGGGCTCGTTCCAGCCCTGCTACGACAACGGGCTGAACAGCCCGCAGCTCCAGGCGCCCGCGGGCCTCTGCGTGGCGGGCGTCGCCCAGTGCGACCCGGACGGGACCAAGTACGGGGCCTGCCAGGGGCAGGTCCTCCCGCAGCCCGAGGTGTGCGACGCGGCCGGGGTGGACGAGGACTGCGACGGCCAGGTCAACGAGGGCGGCGCCGGGTGCGAGTGCGTGCCCGGTACGCAGCAAGGCTGCTGGGAGGGCCCGGCGAACGCGGTGTTCGGCGGCACCTCGATCTGCAAGCAGGGCACCCGCACCTGCCAGGCGTCGGGCAAGTGGGGGGCGTGTCTGGGTCAAACGCTACCTGGTATCGAGCCGGTCGGCACCTGCACCGCCAACATCGACGAGGACTGCAATGGCGATCCGCTGGGGCCCGGCGGGCAAGACCTGGACGGAGACGGCTGGACCGCCTGCGGCGGCGACTGCTGCGAGACCACCGCCCAGTGCACCCAGCCCAAGCTGGTCAACCCTGGTGCCTTCGACGTGGCCAGCAACAACCTGGACGACGACTGCAACGGGGTCCCCGACGACGGGGTCACCCAGTGCGGCGCCGGGCTGGCCAGCAACTCGAGCAACGGCATGGACTACGCCAAGGCGATGGATCTCTGCCAGACCACGACGGAGAACGACCCGCAGAAGAAGTGGGGCGTCATCTCGGCGACCTTCTCCCTGGCGAACGGCAGCGGGACTCCGTTCGCCAACTCGCGCGCGATCCGGCCCCAGTTCGGTACAGGCGGGCTCACCCCCAAGAAGGGGCCCAAC
This sequence comes from uncultured Polyangiaceae bacterium, assembly GCA_964605685.1. Classification (GTDB taxonomy): domain Bacteria; phylum Myxococcota_A; class Polyangia; order Polyangiales; family Polyangiaceae; genus JANWXX01. The sequence goes on along the minus strand of CAZSDX010000235.1, from coordinate 8,747 downwards.
CTGGTCGTCCTCTCGACCGGCCACGCCGCGGCCATCAACGACTCCAACCCGGGCTACGCCGACTTCCAGACAGGGGTCGACGTGGGCACCTCCAGCCCCCCCCCGGCGGACTGGCTGGCGGCCAACGGCAACGCCATCCCCAACGCCCCTGGTTGCCCGGGCCCTGGGACCAACACCGCGTTCAACCCGATCATGTTGAAGCTGCGCATCCGGGTACCGACCAACGCCCAGTCCTTCAGCTTCAACTCGTTCTTCATGTCGAGCGAGTACCCGGAGTGGGTCTGCACCCCCTTCAACGACTTCTTCGTTGCGTTGCTCAATTCCAGCTTCGCCGGCCAGCCCGCCAACCCGGCGGACAGGAACCTTGCCATCTACGATCCCCCCCCCGCTGGTCCGCCTTTCTATCCGGTCGGCGTCAACCTGGCCAAGCTCAACAACGGCCTGTTCCAGGTCTGCCTGAACGGTACGATCGGCTGCGCGGGCAGCAACGGCGGCACCATCAGCACCTGCAACCAGGGCGTCGGCCTGCTCGCGGGGACAGGGATGGACATCGTCGAGGGCGGCTGCAGCTCCAACAACCGCACCGGTGGCGGCACGGGTTACCTCACCTCGAGCGGGAACGTCGTCCCTGGCGAGATCATCGAGATGCGCTTCGCCATCTGGGATGTCGGCGACGGGATCTACGACTCCGTGGTTGTCCTCGACAACTGGACCTGGAACCTCAACGCCGCCCAGCCCGGCACCATCATCAGCCAGTTACCCATGCGCCAGCGCCTCGGCCAGCTCTTCTCCCTGCTCTGCGTGGTCGCCACGGGCCTCGGCATCCGCAACGTGATCGCCGACAACCAGGAGGTCGAGGCCCTGGCGAAGAAGAGCGCGCCTGCCTGCGCCTCGGGCTGCTCGCTGGCCCGCGTCGACCGCACCCCCTTCGCCCAGGAGTTCCAGTTCTCCGCGGCGAAGGGGCAGCCCGCCTCGGTGCGCTGCGCTCGCGCCGCGGTCCTGGTGGGGGACTACGCTTGCCAGCCCCGTTGAGGTGCGCTGCGCTGCAGATCGAGCCTCACTTCGCCGACCCTGACGCGGGCTTCCTCCAGGTCGAGCGCCTGCTCGCGGAGGTCGGCCCCCTCGACCTCGCCCTGCTCCCGGAAGCCTGCCTCACGGGCTACGTCTCCCCCGGCGGCGACTTCGACCTCTCCCCTCAGGCGGAGCCTGTCGACGGTCCTACCGCCGCTCGCCTGGCCCGCCTGGCCCGCGAGCACCGGGTCGCCCTCGCCGGGCCCTTGATCGAGCGCGACGGTGGCCGCGTGTTCAACGGCTTCCTCGTCTTCGGCCCGGACGGCGCGCCGCTGGCTCGTTACCGCAAGCGCCACCCGTGGATCCCCGAGCGGTGGGCGACCCCCGGCGATCTTCCTTATCCCCGGATCGAGCTGAGGGGGCGCATCCTGGTGCTGGCCATCTGCTACGACATTCATTTCCTTTCCAACGAGATCCCTGGGCTCCTTGACGAGGCCGACGTGCTCCTCTTCCCTTCGGCCTGGGTGGACGCTCAGACCCCCGACGACTCCCGCGCTACGCTGCTGCCGGCGCTGGCCCGTCGACACCGGATGGCCATCGTCCACGCCAACTGGGCCCGCGCCCGGCCGCGGCTACCGGGGCAGGGGGGCTCCCGGATCCTCGGTCCCGATGGCGCCCTGCTCGCGCCCCGGCTCGGCCCGGGGGTGGGGGCCGCGGTAGCGATGGTATGAAGGACAAAAAGCCCCCCGGCTCTTGCCGGGGGGCTTTGGGGGTGAACCCAGGAGTCCCGGATAAGTTATCCGGAACTGCCGGATACGAGGCTCACTGGATCATGTCCTTGAGGGCCTTGAGGGCGGTGGCACGGACCTTCTTGGAGGCCGGCTTGCCCTTGATGATCATGGCCTCGCCGGTGAAGGGGTTCTTGCCGGGGCGATCCTTGGTGGCGGGCTTCTTGACGGCCTTGAGCTTGAGGAGGCCGGGGATCACGAACTCGCCCGGGCCCCGCTGGCCGAGCTGCTTCTTGATGATCTCGCCCAGGGACTCGAACACACGACCGATGCTCTTCTTGTCCAGCTCGGTCATCTCGGCGAGCTCGGCGATCACTTGCGACTTGGTCAACCGCTTGGTAGCCATCGTATTCCTCCTGAGAATGGAACGCTGAAATCTGCGGCCGGCAGGGCCTCGCAAGGGGGGGGAAGGGATCACCTGGTGATGGGTTCTGCCCCTCGTCCTCCCCCGTGTGCGGCCGGGGATCGCTGCCGGTGGGCCTGCCGAGCAGCGTTTTTTGCGCTGCGCCGCGGGCACCAGGGTAAGTAACAGACGAATTAGCAGGGTCGCAAGAGCAATTCGTCGCCTTTTTTTCGAAATTTGCTGGCGTACTTTGTCTTAGCCCCCCTTATTTTTGGCCTGGACTGTGCTAGCGGCGCGCACCAGGCGGCGGGTGGCGGCGTTCATCTCCCGCTCGTCCTCGTCGTTCTGGTGGTCGTAGCCGACCAGATGAAGGAGGCCGTGGGCCAGCAGGAACGTCACCTCGGCCAGGGGGGGGCGGCGGCGCTGGGCGGCCTGACGGCAGGCTGTTTCCAGGCTGATCACCACGTCCCCGAGGAGCTCGCCGCCTTCCCCTGCCGGGGTTGCCTCCCCCTCGCGCATGGCGAAGGCGAGCACGTCGGTGGGTTTCTCCTTGTGACGGTAGTCCCGGTTCAGCTCCAGGATCCCTGCGTCGTCGGTGAGCACGACGGAGAGCTCGGCCCCGGGGAGGTCGAGCAGCTCGAGCATCCGGCGAGCGCGGCGGCGCACCTCGGGGAGGGTCACCCCGTCGGCGCGCCCGCGCTGGCGCAAAACAGAGACGGCCATGGCCCCTGTTGAAGAGGTGTCCCGGGCTGCGGTCAAGGGCCACGAGGGTTGCCATCCCCCGGCAAGACGGCTAGAAGCCTCAGCGGCCCGATGCCCCTCCGCCTCGCTCCCGCTGCTTTCCTTTCCGTGGCGCTCGCCTCCATGATGGGGCTATCGACGTGCCGTAGCTCCACCGACACCCCCAGCCGCGACACCGCTCAGCCCAGCGGCAAGCCCAAGGCGGCGCCGCCCGCGGATCTGAGCCTCCCGGGGGTGGATGTGTCCTCCCTCACCCCCCGCGAGCGCCGGGAGTGGGCGACCTTTGTCTCGGAGATCCAGGCTCCTTGCGCCGACGTCCCGGTCTCCGTGGCCCAGTGCGTCACCGAGAAGCGCGCCTGCGCGCGCTGCGCCCCCGCGGCGCGCTTCCTCATGAAGCAGGTGCGCGACGGGCACCCCCGGGATCTGGTGATGGAAGCCTACAAGGCTCGCTTCGACAGCGAGCGCGTCAAGAACATCGACCTGGCCGATACCCCCCAGAAGGGGCCCGATTCGGCCCTGGTGACGATGGTCGAGTGGGCGGATTTCGAGTGCCCCTTCTGCAAGCGCGCCTCCCCGGTCATCGAGAGCATGGTCGACCGCTTCCCGGGCAAGGTGCGCTTCCTGTTCAAGGTGTACCCGCTCTCCATCCACCCCCACGCGGAGCCCGCCTCCAAGGCCGCCTTCGCCGCCATGAACCAGGGGAAATTCTGGGAGATGCACCACAAGCTCTTCGAGAAGGCCCCCGCGCTGGAGAACGCGGACCTCGAAAAATACGCCAAGGAACTCGGCCTCGACCTGGCCAAATTCAAGGCTGACTTCGATAGCCCCGCGGTGGCCGCCAGAATCGCCCGCGACAAGAAGCAGGGGGACCAGGCGGGGCTCCAGGGGACACCCCTCCTCTTCATCAACGGCCGCGAATTCACCGGCAGCGGTGACTTCCAGAGCGACCTCGAAGAGTGGATCCGCCTCGAACTGGAGCTCCAGGGCGAGACCGATACCAAGCCGCGCCCGCTCCCCTCCGCTGCTCCTTCGGCCTCCGCGCCGACGCCGGCGGCCTCCGGCTCCGCGGCCCCGCGGTGACCCCCCGTGAAGCCTTCTGCCGACGGCTGCGGCTGCTTCCCCTCGGGGCGCCACTACCCGGGCATCGCTCACCTCCTCAAGATCGACGCGGTGGGCCTCGCCGACGAGTTCGCCCCCGAGCTTGACTGGCAAGATATCCCTATCGCCTTCCTCGACACCGAGACCACCGGAACCTCCGCCGACACCGACCGGATCGTCGAGGTCGGCGTCATCATCGGCCAGAACGGCGCCGTGCAGCGCCGCTACAACTGGCTCGTCAACCCGGCGATGCCCATCCCCCCCCGGGCCACCGAGGTCCACGGGATCTCCGACGACGACGTGCGCGATCAGCCCACCTTCGACCGGATCGCCCCCGAGCTCTTCCAGATCCTCCACGGCACCCTCCCGGCCGCCTACAACGCCGCCTTCGACCGCGCCTTCCTCCGCGCCGAGATGATGCGGGCCGGGCTCCTCAAGAGCGACAACTGCCCCCCCGCCCTCCGCCCGGAGGTCGAGTGGGTCGATCCGCTGGTCTGGTCCCGCCACGTCAACCGCCAGGAGCGCTCCCACAAGCTCGGCGACGTCGCCGCTCGCCTCGGGGTCCAGCTCCAGAACGCCCACCGCGCCAGCGACGACGCCGAGGCCGCCCTCCTGGTGCTCTACGCCCTCGGCCGCGACGAGCGCGTCCCCCGGCGCTACGGCAGCCTCATCAAGGAACAACGGCGCCTCGGCAAGATCCAGGAACAGGAGATGGCCCGGTGGAGAAATCGCTGACCCTCGCCCTCGCTTTGCTCGCCCTCGCCGGCTGTTCCCAGCCGAACACCCCTGCCTCCGAGGCCCGCGTCTGGTCCACCTCCAGCTCCAGCGACGGCTTCGCCTCCTGCTCCGCAGACACCTCCGTCGTCGGCGGAGGCTTCGAGATCAACGAGGGCGCCCTCGGCCCGGGGCGCGAGGTCCGGGTCATCGCCAGCCGCCCCCACGGCAACGGCTGGCGTGTCGATTGCGTCGACGAGCGCGGCGTCCTCACCACGGGCTGCAAGGCCTGGGTCGTCTGCGCCACCGTGCTACGCTGATGCCCGCGCCGAGGACCGCCGCGCCGCCGCGTCCCGGAGCGCCGTGCGGAGGCCCTCCTCCACGACCGGATGGTAGAAGGGCATGGCGAGCATCTGCTCCACCGTGAGCCCTGCCTGGTGGGACCAGGCCAGCAGGTGCCCCAGGTGCTCGGCCCGGGGCCCGGCCATCTCCGCCCCCAGCAGCCTCCCGGAGCGCTCGTCTGCGTAGACCCGGAGCGCCCCCGCGTTCTTCCGCATCACGCGGCTCCGGCCCTGGTCCTCGAAGCGGACCTCCCCGACGACGAAACCTCCTCGCCGGGAGAGCTCCCCGTAGGTCGCGCCCACCAGGGCGATCTGCGGGTCGGTGAAGGCGATGGCCAGCGGGCTCCGGCGGACCCCGGGGCGGACGTCGGGGAACCGGGCGGCGTTCTCCCCGGCGATGCGCCCCTCGTCGGCGGCCTCGTGGAGCAGCGGGACATCGCCGTTCGCGTCCCCCGCCAGGAACACCGGCGCCCCGCCGCACTGGAGCGTGGTCCGGTCGAAGCGAGGGTGCCCGCGCTCGTCCAGCGGCGCCCCGGAGGCCTCCAGGTTCAGGCCGCCCAGGTTGGGCCTGCGCCCCGTCGCCACCAGCGCGTGGGCGAAGCGCTCGGTGACCGGGCGCCCGGCGCCGTCGAGGAAGGTGACGACCACCTCGTCGCCCTGGCGCTCCAGCCGCTCCACGCGGGCGTCCGTGTCGAGGGGGAGCTCCGCCGCCAGGGCCGCCCCCGCGGCCTCCCGGACCACCGGATCGGTCAGCGGCCCCACCATGCCGCCCAGGCCGAAGATCCGGACCCGCACGCCGAGGCGGTGCAGCGCCTGGCCCAGCTCCAGCCCGATGATCCCGGCGCCGAAGACCGCGACGGAGGGGGGGAGATCCTCCCAGGCGAAGACGTCGTCGTTGAGGACGAGCCGGTCCCCGAGGCCGCGGAAGACGGGCGGCACCGCCGGGGACGACCCGGTGGCGATGACCACGGCGCGGGCCTCCACGGAGCGGCCATCCACGTCGAGGCGGCCCGGCGCCGTGAAGCGCGCCCGCCCCGTGAGCCGGTGGGCGTCGGGGATCTTCTCCACGCCTTCCACCACGAACCCCACGAAGCGATCCCGCTCCCGCCTCACCCGGTCCATCACCGCGCGCCCGTCGACCTCGACCCGGGTCCGCAGCCCGAAGGGGCTGCCGTGCCGCGCCTCGTGGGCCACCTCCGCCGCGGCGATCAGCAGCTTGCTCGGCATGCACCCGACCCGGGCGCAGGTCGTCCCGTGGGGGCCCGCCTCGATCAGCGCCACCCGGGGCGTCACCGCCGCCGCCGCACGGTAAGCCGAGAGCCCCGCGGTCCCCGCCCCCACCACCGCAACATCCATCGACAACGCTGCTCGCTCCATGATCCTGGACTCCTCTCGCGCCTCGCCCCGCAGGGCCGCGCCGTTGATGAGACCCAGGGTAGGTGCCCCTCCATGAGCGTTCCAAGATATCGATTCGATGATTTTGATAAGTGAGAACTATCAAAATTTCTGCGCGGTACTCTGGGGGTACCTGTTCACCCCGCCTCGGTGGGGTTCATCTTGCCCGCCGCCAGCCTCGACGCGCTACCCAGCTGTAAATCATCGCGCTCGAGCGCGGACCTCCTCGAGAGCGCGACCGCGCGGAGGCACCCGGGCGTCGGAAGAAGTCGGGCTCGGGATGACCGAAGAGCAGCAGGCCACGTTGCATGGCCGCACGCTGTCCCGTGCGATGATTCATCCCGAGGGGACGACGGGGCGCTACGCTGGGGCGTGATGCGCGTGCCTGTCATCAAGGATGAACCCATGCTCCGCGATCCACCCTCGCCGGATGTGATCGATGTGCGGCACCCGCTCACCCTCGCCAGCTCGTTCCGTTTTCCGCTCCAGTCGGCGGAGTCGCGGCGCGATCTCCTGATCGGCGGATTGTGGCTCCTGGTGCCGGTGGTGGGGTGGCTGATGAACATGGGGCACCGCATCGTCATCGTTCACCGCATGCACCACGGGCAGAAGCCGTGGCCTGCCTGGCAAGACCCCCGAGCGCTGCTCATGCACGGGACCTACACGTTTCTGGGCATGGTCTGGTACGGCTGGCCCGGCGTCGGGCTGATGGCGCTGGGCTGGTGGTGGCGGCAGCCTTCGCTGGGCGCGCTGGGCCTGCTGCTCTGGGCGCTCGCGGTGATCGCGATCCCTGGCTACATGTCCCATTACTGCCGGGAGCTGGACCCCCGCGAGATCTTCAACCCGGTGCGCGCGCTCGGCCGCGTGAGGCAGGGCGGCGCTGCGTACTGGCGGGCCTGGGGCGTGGTCCTGTGCGCGATGTTTTTTTCGTTCGCGGGCCTGCTGGCGCTGGGCGTCGGCTTCTGCTTCACCAGCGTCTGGTTCTGGCAGGTCGCCGCCTTCAGCTTCGCCACCGTGTTCACCCAGCGCTTCGACCTCGATCGGGTGCCCCCCGCCGCGGCTGCCCGCGAGGGTGGAGGCCGGGGGGTTCCTCACCCCCCCTGGCCCCCTCTCCGTCTCCCGCGGAGAGGGGGAGATCCCCAGCAGTGGGAGAGGGAGAGGGAGAGGGAGAGGTGAAGCAGGGAAAAGAGCACGCTATCAGGACCAAAAAAGGCCAAATACGCTCTCAAATCGAAGAACCAACCTTCCCCATTTTTTTCTATGCCGCACCAACCACACCGTTGAAGTTTTTCCGGAACGTCCGCGGGGGTAGGGGCGCAACAGGTTGCGCCCCTACGACGTCACCACGGGCCACCCTGGAGAACCTTCAACGGTACGGTGGGGACGGTCTATCTGCTGAGGATCTCCCCCTCTCCGCGGGAGACGGAGAGGGGGGCGGGGGGTGAGGAACCACCCGCGACCGCCTGGGGGAATTTACCGCGCCTTTACCCCGAGGGAGCGCCGGGGCGCTACGCTGGGGCGTGATGCGCGTGCTTGTCGTCGAGGATGAACCCATGCTCCGCAGCGGGCTGATCGACCTGCTGCGAGGGGATGGGCACGAGGTGGACGCGGTGGGCGACGGACAGAGCGCCGTGGAGCGGGGGCTGGCGGTGGCCTACGACGCGGTGGTGCTGGACCTGATGCTGCCGAAGCTGGACGGCATCGGGGTGTGCCGCAGGCTGCGCCAGGCGCGCCCCGGCTTGGGGATCCTGATGCTCACCGCCCGGGGCTCCGAGGACGACAAGGTGACGGGGCTGGTGGAGGGCGCTGATGACTACGTGACCAAGCCCTTCGGCACGCGGGAGCTGCTGGCGCGGGTCCGGGCCCTGGGGCGCCGCGCCAGCGCGGCCCCCGAGTCCCTGGAGCTGGACGGGTGCCTGCTGGACCTCGGCAAGCTCCGGGGAGGCCGCGGCGGCGCGTCCTTCGACCTGACCCCGAGGGAGGTCGGTATCCTGCGGCTGCTGGTGGAGCGGCGGGAGCGGGTGGTGAGCCGCGCCGAGCTGCTGGAGCGGGTCTGGGGGCTCTCGGCCCAGACCCAGACCCGCACCGTGGACATGACCATCGCCAACCTGCGGAAGAAGATCGAGCAGGACCCGGCAGCACCCCGGATCATCCTCTCGGTGAAGGGCGCCGGCTACACGCTGGGGTCGCCGTGAGGAGGGCGGCGCTGGCGGGGCTGCTGTACCTGGCGGGGCTGGGGCTGCCGCTGGGGGGGTGGCTCCACGCGGGCGTCGCCGAGGCGAGGCGCAACGAGGCGGCGCTGCTCTCGCGGGCCCG
>CAZSDX010000234.1:0-10510 GCA_964605685.1 uncultured Polyangiaceae bacterium | reverse complement strand
CGAGCCCCCCACGCCCGCCTCCGAGCCGCCGGAACCAGCATCCGAGCCGCCCCCGCCTTCCCCGGCGGCCCCGCCGGTGCCAGCCGCGCCGCCGGTCCCGGAGGGCTCCTTGCCGCAGAGCCCGGAGCAGTCCTTGGAACACTTGGAACTGCACTCGCAGTCGTGGAGATCCTCGTAGAGCCCGGCGCCCTTGGCGTTCTTGGCCGCGCAGGCGTCGTAGCACTCGGGGGTCGAGCACTTGGACACGCAGGTGAACATGGCCGCGCAGCTCTTGTCGAGGCGGCAGGCTTCCGCCTTGGTCTTGCACTTGTTGTGGCGGCAGGAGTCGCAGGTATCGACGGGGGTGTAGCCCTGGCACACCGGCACGTCCGGGGTCTTCTGGTCGGCGATGGTGACGGTGGCCGGGAGGCAGTAGGTGCCGGACGGGCAAAACCCCGCGTTGCAGAGGGAAGAGCAGATCCCCTGGTGACAGTAAAGCCCGGAGCACTGGGCCCCCGTCACGCACGGACCTTCGCCGGTGGCCTTGATCTCCAGCGGCGGCGGCGGCGCCTTCCCTTCGAGCTGCGCGGAGGCCCCCGCCTCGGCGAGCGCGGTCTCGATCAGCTGCCGGTGGGCGTCCACGCGGGTGAAGCGCTGCTTGCCCTTGTCGCAGTCCCCTCCGCGGGAGGTCACCCCGAGGATTGCCTTGGTGTCGCTGGCCATCACCGGGCCACCGGAGTCCCCCTGGCAGGTGGACTGGCCCATGATGAACTCGTTCTCCCCGAGGTACTGGTTGAGGTCGCGCCCCACGGAGATCACCGGGATGTTGTCCCGGCGGTAGCGGACCCCGCTGTTCCAGTCGTTGTTCGAGGTCTTCCCGTAGCCGACCGCGGTGGTCAGCTCGCCGATCTGCGCGCCGAAATCGAGCCGCAGCTTCATCGGCGGCGCCACGTTCACCGCCTTGTCCAGCAGGATCAGCGCGATGTCCTTGTTGCAGAGGTTGAACCCCTCCGGATGGTAGATCTTCTTCCCCTTGGCGACCCCCTGGCCGCTCCAGAAATTCGGGCTCGTCCCCGTGAAGACCTGGATGCTCGCCGGGTTGTGATCTCCCGAGACGTGATCCCCGTTGGTCGAGTTCCCGTCGATGTCGCAGCCGATCCCCTCCGTCAGGTTGATCGCCACGCAGTGCCACGCGGTCAGCACCAGGTTCGGGGCGATCAGCGAGCCGGTACATAGCCCTCCCTGGCTCCCCAGCGAGAGCAGCACCACCGCCTGGTGCGACCCAGGATCCTTGTCCACCACCCCGCCGACGATCCCGGACGACCGCTCCCCGGTGTCCTCCGGAGGGCGCCCCTCGTCGGGGGAAACAGCACACGCAGCGAGACCAAGGAAAGGCAGGAGGAGGTAGCGACGCACCCGCGCATCCTAGCAGAACTCGCCCCCGACGCCCTCACGGATCGAGCAGCGCCCGCGCCGGATCCATCGCCGCAGCGCGGCGTACCCCCGCCAGCGCCCCTAGCAACGCAAACCCTGCGCCGAACAGGGCCGCTCCCACCACCATCCACCAGGGAAACTGGAAAAAGCTCGCCGGCTTGAAGGGAAAATCCGGGAGCTTCTCTCGCGCCAACCAGTCCCCCCCCAGCGCCACGCCCCGGGCCACCGCGACCCCCGCCCCCCCCCCCAGCACCCCCACCACCGCCGCCACCGCCAGCCACCATCCCGCCACGTCCCCCGGCGTCGCCCCCAGCGACCGGTACAGCCCGATCTCCGTGCGCCGCTCGTTCACCAGGACCCGGAACGTGTACGCGATGCTCGACGACGCCACCGCCAGCATCACCCCCGCCACCAGCGACAGCAGCCCCATCACCCCCGAGATAAGCACGCTCACGTCCCTCGCCCGGTTGTCCTTCGGCACCAGCCCCTCCTCTGCCGCGCGCCGGAGCACCTCCGCCACCTCGTCCGGACGCCCCACCCGCACCACCACGCTCGAGTAGCTCGCCGCCGCCTCCGCCCCGTGGAACTCCCGGTTCCACCGCCGGACCACCTCGATCGGCACCGTCGCCCCGAGATCCATCGCGTTCGCCGAGATCCCCACCACCCGCGCCTTCGCGCTCCTCATCGCCCCCTGCCTCGCCCTCCCCATCATCGACGCCCCGAGCTGGAACCGGAACGTGATCCCCTTCGCCTTCTGGATCAGCGTCATCCCCACCGGTGGCAGCCCGTGCGCCGGCGCTAGCCCCTTGTTGAACAGCTCCACCAGGTACGGACTCACCACCACCGGGACTGGATCCGAACAGACCCCCTCCGGCGCCCCCGATGGCTGCTCGCAGTAGCGCCCTGCCTCGCACCCCTCGTCCCCGGTGCAGGCCTTCCCCGGCGTCTTGAGCGGATCCTCGAAGGAGAACCCCTGGACATCCCCCGCCACCAGCGCGGCATCGATCCCCTCCGCCAGCATCTCGTGGGTACCGATCTCCCGCCCGATCAGCTCCGCCCCTCCGAAGGCTCCCGACGGAAAGGCAAACCGCAGCTTCGGATACACCCCGGTGACCCCCGGCACCCGGGCCAGCCGATCCACGCTCTCTTGCCGCACGCCTGCGGGCGTGCGCCCTCCTCCCACCAGCAGCGTCAGCAGCCCCGGCTCGGGCTTCGCCGCCGGCTCCAGCTCCACCCGATCCAGCGGGAACACCTGCCCCAGCAGCACCGCCCTCACCTGGAGCCCCAGCGCCAGGAAAAAGGCCAGCGCCGCCGTCCCCGCCAGGATCCCGAAGCTGGCCGTCGCCAGCGCCCCACGCGAGCGCCGTAGCTCCCAGGAGACCAGCCGCAGCAACCCGCTCCCGTTCACGATCCCTCCGTGGTGTCAGAAACGACCTTTCCGTCGGCCAGCTCGATGCGCCTCCGGGCGCGTCGGGCCAGGCGCTCCTCGTGGGTGACGACGATCACGGTCTTCTCCTCCTCGTGGTGGAGCTTCTCCAGCAGATCGATGACCTCGGCTCCGGTGCGGGAGTCCAGGTTGCCGGTGGGCTCGTCGCAGAGCAGGATCGCCGGAGAGCGCAGCAACGCGCGGGCCAGCGCCACCCGCTGCCGCTGACCTCCGGAGAGGTGCTGGGGGCGATCGGCGGCGCGGTCCGCGAGGCCCACCCGGGCCAGCGCCTGGTGGGCGGCCGCCTCGGCGCCCTGGCGGCTCGGGGCGAAGAGGGCAGGGGAGGCGACGTTCTCCAGGACGCTCAGGTGCGGCAGCAGGTGGAAGGACTGGAAGACGAAGCCGATGGAGTCGTTGCGCAGCCGCCCGAGTTCCCGCTCGCTCAGGCCCCGCAGGTCGCGCCCCAGCACCTCGACCTTCCCCTCGTAGCCCCGGTCCAGGGCGCCCATCACCGACAGCAGGGTGCTCTTGCCGGAGCCGCTCGGCCCCACCACGGCGACGAAGGATTTTTGGGGGATCTCCAGCGAGATTCCGTCCAGGGCGGCGCGCCGGGAGGGGCCTTCCTCGTAGAGGCGCCGGAGCCCCTGGAGCCGGTAGGCGGGCGCCTCCATGGTCCTCAGTCGACCGCCGCGCTCTCGCTGACGTCGCGGCGAGCGGCCTCGATCATGTCGTCGACCAGGGCGGAGATCTGCGAGAGATCTTCCCCCTCGGCCATCACCCGGAGCTTGGGCTCGGTCCCGCTCCAGCGGACCAGCACGCGCCCCTGGCTCCCCAGCTTCTTCTCGGAGGCCCGCTGGGCTCGTTGCAGGTGGGTCATGGTCGCGAGCGGCAGCCTCGCCGCCAGGGTGACGTTCTTGAGCACCTGGGGGACGCGCTCCATGGCCCCGGAGGCCAGCTCCGACAGGGGGCGCCCCTCCTGGAGCATGATGGCGAGCACCTGGAGCGCGGCGACCAGCCCGTCGCCGGTGCTGGCGTGGTCCAGGAAGATCAGGTGCCCCGAGGGCTCGCCGCCGAGCTTGAAGCCTCCGGCGCGCATGGCCTCGACCACGTAGCGGTCGCCCACCGCGGTGCGTACCAGCGAGCCCCCGGCGGCGGAGAGCGCGCGCTCCAGGCCCAGGTTGGACATCACCGTGGCCACCAGGGTTTTGTGGGCCAGCCGCCCCTGCCGGAGCATGCGGGTCGCGCACAGGGCCATCACCGCGTCGCCGTCGACGATCTGCCCCTGCTCATCGACCAGGATCAGCCGATCCGCGTCCCCGTCGAGGGCCACGCCGAGGTGCGCGTGGTGCTTCCGGACCTCCTCGACGACATGCTCCGGGTGCAGCGCCCCGACGTTGTGGTTGATGTTCCGGCCGTTGGGCTTGCACCCGATGGCCTTCACCTCGGCTCCCAGCTCGGAGAACACCACCGGCGCGACCCGGTACGCGGCGCCGTGGGCCGCGTCTACCACCACCCGCACGCCGTCCAGGGTCAGCTCCCTCGGGAACGTGCTCTTGCAGAACACCGCGTAGCGCCCCCGGGCGTCCTCGATCCGCTCGGCCCTCCCGATGTCGGCCCCGGTGAAGCGTCCTCGGTCCAGCTCGGTCGAGGCCATCAGCCGCTCGATCTCCGCCTCTTCCGCGTCCGGGAGCTTGAACCCGTCGGCGCCGAAGAGCTTGATCCCGTTGTCCGTGTACGGGTTATGGCTGGCGCTGATGACCACGCCCGCGTCGGCCCGCATGCTGGTCGTCAGGTGCGCCACCGCCGGCGTCGGCACCGGACCGCAGAGCATCACCCGGCCTCCGGCGGCGCAGATCCCTGCGGCCAGCGCCGTCTCCAGCATGTAGCAGGAGACCCGCGTGTCCTTGCCGATCACCACCCGGCACGGCCTCGACTTCCCCCGGCTGGCCACGAACGCGATGGCCCGCCCCAACTTCAGCGCCACCTCCGGCGTCATCGGGGGCTCGTTGGCCACGCCACGAATGCCGTCGGTCCCGAACAGGCGACGCTCCGGCGCGGGCGGGGCGGGCGGGGGGGCGGGCGGGGCAGGGGGGCGCTGTGCCTTGCGTGTTCCCATGCGCTCAGTCCCGGAAGTTGGTGAACTGCAGCTCGATCCCGAAATCCTTCGACCTCAGGAGCTGGATGCACGCCTGCAGATCGTCCTTGTTCTTCCCGGTGACCCGCACCTGATCCCCCTGGATCGACCCCTGCACCTTCATCTTGGACTCCTTGATGGCCGCCACGATGGCCTTCGCCTTCTCGGACTCGACCCCCTCTTTCACCTTGATGGTGATCTTCGCCCCTCCCTTGCTCGTCGGCTCCGGCTTCCCCACGTCGAGGAACTTCACCGACACCTTTCGCTTCGCCATCTTCTCCTGGAGCACCTGCAGCGCCGCCTTCGCCCGGTCCTCCGTGGACGAGCGGATCACCAGCTCCTCCTTGTTCCGCTCCACCTCCGTGTCGGTCCCACGGAAATCGAAGCGCTGTGCCACCTCCTTCTGGGCCTGGCTCAGCGCGTTCTCCACCTCGTGCCACTCCACCTTCGAGACCACATCAAACGACGGCATCGTGCCTCCAGCTCACCGCCCCTGCGCGGATCGGGCCGCTTCTTACTACTGTTTCGGCCTCAGCACCACGGCCCGGCTCGCCGCGAGCTGCTCCCTCGCCCACCGGCGCCACCCGTCTTCCTCCGGCTCCCCCATCGCTTCGCCGCTCCACAGCGCGATCACCCTCCCTCGCGGCGACAGACGACGCTCCCGCTCCAGCTCGCCCCACCGGGCGGCTGCTCGTTTCCACGCCTCCCCTTGCCCTTCCAGCCGTTCGAACAGCGCGCGGGTCCGCTCGATGCCCCCTCCCAGCGCCTCCCTGGCTCCTCGCAGCTCCACCACGAACCCCGCCTCGGCCCCCTTGCCTGCCACCCACCCCCGCCCGGTCACCCCGGAGCCCTCTAGGACCGACGCCAGCGCCCTCCCGGGTTCCCCCAGGAGAAGCGCGGTCACTGCGGCGTGCCCGGCGCCCCCCTGGCTGGTGTCGATCCGCCAGAGCAAGTAAGCCCGGTTGTCCTCGCGCAGCACGGCGCCTCCGGACCCCAGGGGGCCCAGCGGCGGCGAGGCGCAGCTCGCCGGGGCTGGCGCGACCCACCTCGCCAGTCCTCGCGCCAGGGCCTCGCGCTGCTCCGGATGCTCGACCAGCAGGGCGGCCCGGAGCGGCCCTGCGGTCAACCGGGTCCACCGCTGCCGGACGGCGTCCACACCGGGGCGCGCCACGCCATCCAGGGAGCCACCGACCCACAGGCGCCCGGGTTGCTCGGGGGCGAGCGTCGCCCAGAGCTCCCCCGGGAAGGTCTCGCTGGTGCTCAGCCGCCCCAGCAGCGTCCCGCGGGCCTCCTGGATGGCTCCCGCAGAAGGAGGAGCCCCCAGGAGTACCCGGCCCACGACCTCCGCCAGCCGCTCCCCGGCGGCCCCGGGGGGTTCTCCGGCCCGCGGCGAGGTCCAGGCCAGCACGCCGACGCCGTCGGGCTCGATCCACGGCTCCAGGGCGACGCCGTCCCGGGTCTGGGTGCCCCCCTGGAGCGCCGCCAGCAGGGAGAGCGCGGTGATCCCGTGCTCGGCGGGGGTCTCTGCGAGGGGGCAGGTGCTGGCCACCAGCGCCCAGAGCCGCCCTTGCCCCTGCTCCTGGGCGCTCCGGATCTCGAGGGAGGAGGGCGAGCGCTCCTGGAGGCTCCGCAGGGCGGCCTCGAAGCGCGCGGCGGACGGAGGCGGACCTTCCCGGGGGGTCACCCGCAGCGCGACCCGGAACCTCGGTTCCCCCGGGGAGGACGCCCCCTGGACCAGGGCCCACCAGGCTCCGGCCACCGCCGCGACCCGGGGATCCTCCGGGGGAACGAGGGGCGACGAGGAGCGGGCGAGGGCCTCGATCTCCTGGCGCAGCAGCGCGGCGACCAGGGCGGCGTCCTCGGGGAGGTCGCGGTCGCTCCCCGGACCGGCTTCGACGCTGGCCACCACGCAGGAGCCTCCCCGCCGCGCGACCCCCGTCACCCGGTGGAGCCTGGTGGGCCTGGAGAACCGCTGGAGCCGCTCTCCCGCCGCCGCTCCGGGGGCGCCAAGGAGCCCCGCCACCCGGGGCGCGCTCTCCGCGTCGGGAAACCACGCCGCCACGGACACCCGGAACCCCCGGGAGGGAGGCCCCGGCTCGCTCCCCACGACGGGCTGCTCCCCGGAGGGAGGCGGCGCTGGAGGGACGGGCTCCCCGACCGGCCACCCGGACAGGACGGCGACCGCCTCCTGGACGACGCGCATGCTCCCGGGGGGGCCCACCGCCCCGAACGCGGACCTCGATGCCAGGATCCCCGAGCGCCAGGCTTCTACCTGAGCACGGTGCTCGGGGGCGTCGAGCCGGGGAAGGTCCACGCCGGGAGGAAGCGCCGGATCCCCCGAGCAGGCCGCAAAATCCTCCAGCGCCCCGTCGGAGAGGGACCAGGCACGGAGGGCCTGCACCCGGGCGGAGGCCAGCCGCAACCCCGCCGCGTCGGCCTCGCCCACGGGACGCAGCGCTGCCTCGCTCAGCGCCGGGATCGCCTTCCGGAGTTCGCCGTCGTCCTTGCCGATGACCACCAGCCGGAACCCGTCCCGATCCGCCCGACCTTCCGCCGGGATCGCGGCGGCCTGGAGCCGCGCCTCCAGCAGCGCGGCCAGCGCCGTGTGAGCGACGACCCCGCCGGCCCCCTGGACCACCAGCGCCACCGCGGGGAAGCCATCCCCTGTCCGCGGGAGGAGCGCCAGCGCAGGCCGCCCCTGGCCAGGGAGAAACGTCCAGGCCGGTGCTCCGACGGGGGCGGCAGCCTCCGGGGCGGGAGCGGGCAGGGGAGACACCTGCGCGGGGGGGGAGGGCGGTGCGCAGCCGAGCAACCCGAGCAACAGCGCCGAGAGCGCGAGCCTGCTCACTTGAGCTTCAGATCGTCCGCGCTGCGAGGCGCGATATGGAAGCGATCGAACAGGGTAACGATCCCGGTGACGCTCTCGAATTCAATTCCCTCGAGCGAGTTGATCTGGCGCTCGGCCTTGATCTCCTCGGCGTAGGCGGCGAGGTCGAACAGCTCGTTGGTGAGGGTGGGGACGAGGTTGAGCGGGACCCCGGAGCCCACATCCATCCCCGCGGAGGCCCGCCCGGCGCTGTCGATGGTCACGTTGTTGATCAACTTGATGTTCTTCGCGGTGACCAGCATCGACAGCCAGGGGCGTCCGGTCTCGTAGACGACAAAATCGGTGACGGATACCTCGACGGGGACCAGCGGAATGTAAGGCGCATCGAAGCGCAAACGCAGGTTGGCGTTGATCTCCGGGGTCGTCCAGCCGGGGCGCTCTTTCTTGAGAAAATCGACGTTCGGCTGGAACTCCACGTACTGCCCGGTCGCGTCCACCACATCCCCCTCGGAGACCCGGAACGAAGGCGGCGTGTACGAGGACCGGAACGCCAGGATGCCCTGGTACGGGCCGGGAGGGCTGACGAAATCCTGGAGGAAGATGTTGCCGACGTTCCCGGAACCGGTCTCATCGAAGCGATCCTCGAAGACGACTCGGAGGCCGGTCGACAGGATCGATTCGGTCTCGGCGGGGCGAGGGTTGGCAGGATCGTTGAGCGACGCCAGCGAGCGCCCTTTCCCCAGCACGCTCCCCTGGACCGGGGGAGGTTCATCTCCGAACCCACCGCCACCGCACCCCAGCACCACCAGCAGCACCGACGCCGCGCCCTTGGAGAGAGTCCGCACGACGCCACCCTTTAGCATGCCCTCCCCCGGGGCCTCCAGCCCTTTGCGCTCTCAGGCCGCGAGGCGCTCGCGACCCAGCAGCGCCTCCAGCCGCGACTGGATCTTGTGCTTCTTCGAGTACACTGTCTTGACCGAGATCTGCATCCGGACCGCCACCTCTTCCGGCTTCAGCCCCTCGCCGAAGTACAGCTCGACGAACTGCCGATCCTTCGCGGAGAACTCCGCCATCATGGCCTCCACCAGGCCCGCGCGCTGGCGAAGCTCGCAGAGATCGTGGGGGTCCGGGGTCTCGACGCTCAGCCCCTCGGCCTCCGTCAGCGGCGCACGGTGCGCATCGCGCCGGATCGACCTCAGGTGATCGTAGGCCGCATTGATCGCCAGCAGACCGATCCAGGAGCCGAACCGGTTGCCTCGCTGCGGGTCGAAGGTCCGCAGCTTGTGCTTGTCGTTCGCCAGGAGCTGCAGCAGAAGCGTCGCGTAGATCTCTTTCACGTCGTCAGCGCTCAGCCGCGCCGCGAAGCGCGCCGTCACCTTCGTGATGCACCGGTAGATGAGCCGGTCGTACTTCGCCTGAAATTCCCGCCAGGCCCCAGCTTCCCCCTCGATCATCCGGGCCACCAGCTTCTCGTCCACCTCCGCGTTGCTCTGCTCGGAAAAGCTGTGGGCGGGGGTCGGTTCGATCACGTCGCTGAGGGTCGTCGGTGCGGGCATGGGCTTTCCTCCGGGGCGTTGCGGTGCGCCCTGGAGGCCAGGAAATGCACGGCTCATACCAGCCATTGCAGTCGCGTTTCTCCCCGAGAAACGCTCCACGCTCCCGTTCCACCCCCGCGTAACACCCCTCGCCCCGTTTTGCAGGCGTAACACCGTACCGTAACCGTTACACCCCCCGCCTTGGGTTCTACGCCGGCGGCCTCGCCTTGCTCCCCTCGGCGTGGCGCTCCCCTTGCTCCTACCCCCTTGACCGCCCTTTGGCCGCGGTTAATGTTCCGCGCGCACGTTGTTAGCCAACGCCGTGGTTGAGTGCCAGAACGACGCCCCGGGGTCGCTTGGGGCAAAAAAGACCCGGCGAATTCACGAGGAACTCATGAAGATCAGGCCACTCCAGGATCGCGTTGTCATCAAGCGGGTCGAGACGGAAGAAAAGACGAAGGGAGGGATCATCATCCCGGACTCCGCGAAGGAGAAGCCCGTCGAGGGGAGGGTGGTCGCGGTGGGCAACGGGAAGGCCCAGAAGGATGGGTCGCTGCGTCCGCTGGACGTGAAGGTGGGCGACCGGGTGCTGTTCGGCAAGTACAGCGGCACCGAGGTGAAGATCGAAGGCGAGGAGCACGTGTTGCTCCGGGAAGACGACATCCTCGCGGTGGTGGGCTGAAGGAGACGGACCGATGAGCGCCAAGCAGATTGTTTTTGATCGTTCCGCGCGTCAGGCGATCCTCCGCGGGGTCAACGCGCTGGCGGACGCGGTGAAGGTGACGCTGGGGCCGAAGGGCCGCAACGTGGTCATCGAGAAGTCCTGGGGGTCGCCTACGATCACCAAGGATGGCGTGACCGTGGCCAAGGAGATCGAGCTGGGGTCCAAGCTGGAGAACATGGGCGCGCAGATGGTGCGCGAGGTGGCGTCGAAGACCAACGACAAGGCCGGCGACGGCACCACCACCGCCACCGTGCTCGCCCAGGTCCTCTACGGCGAGGGGCTGAAGCTGGTGGAGGCCGGTCACAACCCGATGGAGCTCAAGCGTGGCCTGGATGCGGGCGTCGCCGCCGTGGTCGCCGAGCTGAAGAAGATCTCCCGCCCGTGCAGCGATAAAGCGGAGATCGCCCAGGTCGGCACCATCAGCGCCAACGGGGACACCACCATCGGCAAG
>CAZSDX010000233.1:0-10512 GCA_964605685.1 uncultured Polyangiaceae bacterium | reverse complement strand
GGGCAGGCGCATCCGCCGGGCGCCGCTCCGCCACGAGGGCGACCGACGCCGCCGCCTGCGTCGGGGGCTCCGCCGCCGGGACGCCGTCCTCGGTGATGCGCACGGTGCCTTGCCTGGTCGGCTTCGCCCGGAGCAGCACCAGGCTCAGGCCCGTCATCAGCACCAGCAGGGCGCCCATCGCGGTCTGGGGGCGCATCGCGAAGGCTCCCAGCAGCGAGATGGCCCGGTCGAGCCGTCCCCACCAGGTCGCCTCCCGCTCCTGGCGCCGGCGGTCCACCTCTTCCAGGATGGAGCGCTCCAGCCCTGCCGGGACCGGCAGGGGGGGGAGCTCGGTGAGCTGCCTCGTCTGCTGCAACGACTCCAGGGAGGCCTTGCAGCGGGCGCAGCCCCCCGCGTGGCGCCTCGCCTCTTCGAGCTGCGGCGTCTCGGGCTCATCGTAGACGAGGTCGAGAACCACATCGTCAAAGCCCTCACAATCCATCGAGATCCAGCCCGGCGCTCACCGGAGTGCCCGGGCCACCTCCTCGAAGTCTCGGAGCGCCTCCTGGAGGCGCTCGAGGGCGTAACGCATGCGGCTCTTCACGGTGTTCTCGGGGGCACCCGTCACCTGGGCGATCTCCTGGAAAGGAAGGTTGGCGATCTCTCGTAGCAGGAATACCTCCCGCTGCTCGTCTGGCAAGGCGCGCAGCGCCTCCGCGATGTGCTCGGCCACCTCGCGCCCCTGCGCCGCGCGCTCCACCGAGGCGTGGGGCCCTTCGTCCCGGATCTGCTCCCCCACCGGGACCCCCTCCCGATCGGGTTCGTCCAGGGAGGCGTGGTTGCGGTGGGACTGCTTCCTCAGGGCGTCGATGCAGAGGTTACGGGCGATGGAGAAGAGCCAGGTCGAGAACCGGGACTCGTGCTTGAAATCGCCCGCTCGCTCCACCACCCGCAGGAAGACCTCCTGGGTGAGATCCTCCGCGCTGGGGCCGGGGCTGGTGTGGCGCGCGATGAAATGGTGCACGCTGGCTACGTACCGGCGCATCAGCGGCGCGAAGGCCGCGGCGTCTCCCTGCTGAAAACGTCGCATCAGCAGCTCATCGGGGGCGTCTCCTTGCCGGCCGCTCGCCACCCTCAGATCCCCTGTGCTCCCCCGGGACCCCCCCCCGGGCTCGCCACGCACGATCCCCCTCCACGAGGTTCCCTCGTCGGTGCGGCGCCGACACGCTCGCGCGGGCGGCCAGGGGAGGAGTACGGCATGAGCCAACGCTACTACACGTTCTCTGCCCCGAGACACAACCGCCCGGGGCCTTCTTCTGCAAGACGCGCCAGGCACCGACGCGGGTTTGCAGGATCAAAAAAAATCGGCTCCTTCCCCCCCCAGGGACGCACCAGTGCCCCTGGTAGCTCCCCAGGAGACCCGTCCGGGCGTCCCTGGATGGGTCTTCGATGACCCAACTGTCTCTTCTCTGTACGGGCTCGCCTTGCGTCAAACGGGGCCTGCCTTCTAGACTGCCAGCGCCCCGGGGGGGTCACCAGGTTCCCGCCCCCCCAAACTCCACCGAATTCGAGGGAGAGGATGAAACTTCGTAAATCGCTTCTCGTCGCTGTGTCGCTGGCCACGCTGGCCGTGGGGCCTGCCCTGGCCCAGCAGGGGGGCAAGGCTGCCCCTACCAAGGCCGTGGCGAGCGCCCCGGCGGCCTCGTCGCCAGCCCCGGCAGCCACCTCTGCTGCCCCGGCGGCCACCTCCGCCGCTGGGGCTCCCTCTGCGGTTGGCCCGATGGGGACGGCGGTGGCGGCCCCCATCGACGGGCAGACCTATACAGTGCGCCTCCGCGACCTGGAGCAGCGGGTGGATGAGCTGAAGGAGCAGATCCGTCGTTCCCACACCCGGCTCTCGCTGCTGAGCGAGACGATCCTCTCCATGAGCGTCCAGGGGAGCCGCTCGGAGATCGTCTTCCAGAACGACATGTCGAGCGCGTTCCGGCTGGTGAAGGCGCTCTTCGTGCTGGACGGGGCGGTGCAGTACAACAAGACCGACGAGTCCGGGGCGCTGGGCGAGCAGACCACCATTCCGATCCTGTCTGGCTCCATCCCTCCAGGGGATCACACGCTCCAGCTGCTGCTCCAGTTCCAGGGCAACGGCTACGGGGTGTTTTCCTACCTCAAGGGGTACAAGTTCAACGTGCAGTCGTCCCACTCCTTCCGGGCCATCGAGGGCAAGACGATTTCGCTCCAGGTGATCGCCTACGAGAAGGGCGGAGCGACCACCCCCCTGGAGGAGCGCCTTGCGGTGCGTTACTTCGAGAAGATCACCTCGGGGCTCAACCCCGGATCGGGCACCCCTGCCCCCGCCAATTCCGCGGCGCCCGTCTCCACGGGCTTCTCCATCGGGACCGGCAATCCATGACTCGCCCTGCCGGTGTGCGTCGCTGGCTAGCGGGCGTGGCGCTCCTCGGGGGCCTGGCGCTGGGGGGGCCCGCCTGGGCGGTCTCCGCCAAGGACGCCCCGTCCAGGGCCCAGCGCGTGCTGAGCGAGGCCGAGGGGGAGTTCGACACGGTACGCAAGGCGATCCAGAACGCGCGAAGCATGCAGCGCACCGCCGAGCAGCGCCTCGCCGACGCGGAGGTGCTGGTGCGCAACCGGGACTACCCCCGAGCCCTCACCGCGCTCCACCAGATCCTGGAGAAGCACCCGGACAACGGGCCTGTCGTCGCGGACACCCTCTCGCTGCTGGGCGAGACCTACTTCCAATCCAAGCAGCTCCTGTCGGCCCGCCGGGTGTTCCGGCAGATCACCGACCGGAGCGGCGAGGCGCGCATCGCCCCTTATGTCTCTCGCGCTTACCTGCGCCAGGTGGACATCGCCCTCAAGACCCAGAACACCAAGGACCTGGAGGACCTGGTGGCCCGCATCGGGGCGACCCCCGGCGACCCCATGCTCTCCTACGCCCGGGCCAAGGCCCTGCTGGCGCTGCGCAGGCCCGCGGAGGCCAAGTCCGCTGCGGCCTCGGTCCCCGCAGGGCATGCCTTCCACCACCAGGCGAAGTACCTCCTCGGGGTCGCTGCCCTCCGCGAGATCCAGAGCCAGCCGCCGTCGGCCCCTCCGGCCCCGGGCGCCCCGCCCCCGCCGCCCTCGCCTTCGCGCTTCGCCGAGGCCATCGAGGCGTTCCGCCAGGTGACCCAGCTCCCCGCCGACACCGGCGAGCACCGCCACGTCATCGACCTGGCCTGGCTCGCCATCGGCCGCCTCTTCTACGAGGCCGAGCAGTGGAGCGACGCGGCGGACGCCTACGGCCATGTGGACCGCACCTCGCCCGAGTTCGGCAACTCCCTCTACGAGCTGGCCTGGGTCCACGTCCGGCTCAACGACACGGGGCGCGCGACCCGAGCCCTGGAGATCCTGTCCGTCGTCGACCCGAGCAACTCGTACCAGGCGGACGGCTCCCTGCTCCGGGCGGATCTGCTGCTCCGGAGCGGCGAGCACAAGAAGGCCCTCGAGCTCTACGAGGGGGTTCGCCGCGACTACGACCCGATGCGCAAGCGCGTCGACGCCTTCCTCCAGAGCACCAAGGACCCTGCGGTCTACTACGACAAGCTCGCCAACAGCTCCGAGCTGGAGGGCATCGACAGCGCGTCCATGCTCCCCCCCGTCGCCGTCCAGCTCGCCCGCGAGGCCCAGGACGGCCCCACCGCCTTCGCGTTGCTCGACGACATCGGCAAGAGCCGCGAGCTCCTCCGTCAGTCCCAGTCGATGATCGCCAAGCTCCGGGCGGTGCTGGCCGCGCCCAACCGGATCAAGGCTTTCCCCGACCTGCGGGCCGGCGACGAGCGCGCCTTGCTGCTCCTCAACCGCATCACCCAGGGCCGCGGGCTGCTGGCCCAGGGGCTCGACGACGCGGTCTCCGGCGACGGCTCGGGCGAGCTGGCCTCCGTGCGCCAGGAGCGCCGCGCCTACCAGCAGCGCCTCAAGCTCATGCCGCTGACCGACGGGGATCTGGCCGAGCGCGAGGCCTCCGCCGATCGCCAGTGGAACCGCGTTGCCCAGTCGCTCCAGCGGCTCCAGCTCGAGGTCGACCAGATCCAGGCGATCTCCAACAGCCTCAGGAACATCCTCTCCCGTACCCTCCCGGACGACCCCAACCAGCTGCGCATGTGGCAGGACGAGCTGGCCGCCAACGATCGCGATCTGAAGATGTACCGCGAGCAGATCGCCGCCCTCCGCAAGCAGACCGAATTCGGGCGTCTCCAGGTCGGCTACGGCGACCAGCGCTTCGTCGACGACGACCAGGCGCGGATCCTCTTCCGCGACCGCCTCACCCGCGAGCTCCAGCTCGTCGCGGCCGCCGGAGGAGCCGGGGCCGAGTACGCTAGCCGCGCCCTGCCGGTGATGAACCAGGCCGCCGCCGCCGAGGACAAGCTCCTCGCCCTGCGCCGCGAGATCCTGGCCGAGGTCGACAAGAAGACCACCGAGGTCGAGCAGGTCGTCGCCCAGGAGGCGGTGCTCATCGAGTCCTACGCCGGCCGCCTCGAGTCCCTCGACCAGGAGGCCCGCCTCGTCATCGGCCAGGTCGCCATGCGCAATTTCACCCTGGCCCGCGACAAGCTCCGTAGCATCGTGCTGCGGGCCGACGTCGGCGCCTCCCAGCAGGCCTGGGAGGTCCGCGAGGCCCAGATGTCCCGCGTCGGCATCCTGCTCCGCGAGCGGGGCCGCGAGAAGAAGCTCCTCGACGAAGAACTCAAGGAGGTCCTCGACGAGACCTCCGAGCCGCCCGCGCCATGAACAAGGAACCCCCCATGAACGGTCACCCCCGTGCGGGAGCCCCCAGGCGTCGGCTCCGCTCGCTGCTCTCCTTCGGCCTGGTGCTCGCCCTCGCCCTCGGTGTCTCCCTCGACGCCTCCTCCCAGCAGGCCCCCAAGGGCAAGGCCCCCAAGCCCGCCCCCAGCGCCAGCGCTGTCCCTGGCGAGCCAGCCTCCACCGGCGAGTTCATCCCGACCCCGGTGTCCTCGGCTACCAGCCCCTTCCCCACCTCCTCCTCGGTCCGCAAGGCGGCCCCCCCGCCCCCGCCCCCCACCGACGAGCAGCTCGCCGCCCTCGAGGAGCTCCGCAAGGAGGTCGACGCCTACGAGCGCGACGGCCGGGAGTTCCGCGACGCCGTCAACTCCGCCGTCCGCCAGCACTTCGAGGCACGCAAGCAGCGCACCCTCGGCGCCATCGATCGCTCCCTCAAGCGCGAGGGCAACAAGCTCGTCGAGGCGCGCCTCGACGCCATCAAGCGCTTCGAGCAGTTCGTCGCCACCTACTCCGGCGAGGCCGCCCACCCCGAGCACACCCCGGACGCCATGTTCCGCCTGGCGGCCCTCTACGAGGAGTACGCCGCCACCCTCACCTCCCCCGACGAGCAGAAGGCCGAGCAGCGCAAGGCCATCGCCCTCTACAAGCGCGTCATCCACGAGTTCCCCGGCTACAAGGAGCGCGCCGCCATCTTCTATTACCTCGGCCACGCGCTCAACAACACCGAGCGCGCCGCCGAGGCCCAGCAGGTCTGGCGCGCCCTGGTCTGCTCCAACAAGTACACCTACCCGGTCACCCCCGTCCCCACCGATCCCGACCCGATCCTCGACAAGGACCAGGACCACTCCGCTTCCTACTGGGAGGCCTGGAACGAGATGCACGGGACCCCGATTGGTCTGGACAAATCCCTCAGCAAGGGGGGAAAGAAGGATCCCAAGGCCAAGCCCGCGAAGCCCGCGAAGCCCGCGAAGCCCAGGACGCCGCGGAAGACGGCGCCCACCGATGGCAAGGCCCCCCGGGAAGAGCCCTCCAGCTCCGACGAGGAGATCTCGTACACCGAGATCTACCCCAAGGACTGCACCCCCATCCCCCAGAAGACCGAGCCCGGCAAGGATCCTCGCTACATCGCCGAGGTCTGGTGGCAAATCGGGGATTTCCACTTCGATCTGGGCGACGTCAAGGCGGGCCCCTTCAACTTCAATCGCTCCGTGTCCGCCTACCGGAAGTCCATGGAAGCGGTGCACCCGGACAACCGCTACAAGAGCCCGGTCTACGGCGTGTCCATGTACAAGCTTGCCTGGACCTACTTCAAGCAGCAGCGCTACGAGCAGGCGGTCCGCTCCTTCGTCGATCTCCTCAAGTACACCGACGAGCTGGAGAAGGTCAGCGGCGACCCCGGCACGGACTTTCGCAAGGAGGCCGCCGACTACATCGCCGGATCCGTCACCTTCTTTGACTTCGCCGGCCCCGCCGAGGACGAACCCTTCGTCGTCCGGCCCGACCCGGTGCTCGACTCGGGCCTGCCCCCGTCGGAGCAGGAGAAAAAGATGCGCATCGGCCTGGAGCGCATCCAGGACGAGAAGCTCATCCCCCAGGATCGCCCCTGGACGATCAACATCTACCGCGCCCTGGCCAAGGAGTACCACGAGCTGGGGCAGTACGGGAACGAGACCGCCACGCTGGAGTCGATCCTCAAGAAGTACCCGATGCACCCGGACGTCCCGGTGATCGTGGACGAGCTGGCGCAGCTCTATGACCACCGCGCTCGCTACGCCCAGCCTGGCTCCCCCGAGGTGCAGGAGTACAACGCCAAGGCCCTCGAAGCGCGCACCAGCCTGGCCAACTACGTCGACAGCGGCGACGGCAAGGTGAAGCCCTGGCTCGAGGCCAACAAGAGCAACCATGAGGCCATCCAGAGGGCCGAGCAGCTGGTCAAGGCGGGCCTGCGCAACGCCGCCGCCCAGCACACGGTCAACGCCCGCGAGGCCCTCAACGACGCCAACCAGACCACCGACCCCGAGAAGCAGAAGGCCGCCCTGCGCCGCGCCCTCAAGGAGTTCGAGCAGGCGGAGACCGGCTGGGAGGCGTACCTCAGCCAGGTGCGCAACACCCGCGAGGCCTACGAATCTACCTTCTGGGTCGCCGACGCCCGCTTCAACCAGGTCTTCCTCCAGGTGCAGCTCGGCCAGACCGTGGCCCCGGAGAAGTACGTCGCCGCCCACCAGGCCTCCGTCGAGGTCCGCGACTCCAACGAGAACGACAAGTACCTGGAGCCCGCCGCCCAGTACGTCGTCGCCCTCACCGACATCGCCCTCAAGGAGCAGCAGGCGCTCTACAAGTCCACCAGCGGTCGCGAGGGCGTACCCACCCGGGAGCGGCTGGTCACCTCCGGGGAGGGGGCCAACATCAAGATCGACAACACGCCGCCGTCGGCCCCCGCCCTGGCCACGGTGGCAGCCCGGGACGAGTACATCTCCCGGGTGCCCCCCACCAACCAGACCGCCATCGACAACGCCAACCTCTACCAGTACCAGGGCGCCGAGCTGTTCTACGTCCACGGGCAGCTGGAGGAGGCGAGGAAGCGGCTGGAGCAGGTCGTCAAGGACCAGTGCAAGAAGACCAAGTGGGGCTTCGAGGCGCAGATGCGCCTGCTCACCGTGCTCCGTATCGAGGGCGACCTCGCGGGCGATCCGGAGCGGGCCAAGCCGGTGGCCGAGGCCATGAAGGACCCGGCCAAGAGCTGCGCTATGGACGAGACCCAGCGCAAACAGGGGGCTGTCGTGGCGGAGAACCTGATCCAGGGGGGCTTCTTCCAGATCGCCTCCGCCGCCTTCGAGAAGGCCTGCATGCGCGCCCCGGGGGCCACCACCAGCTCCGGGATGCCCGCCTGCAAGCCCGCCTCCGAGGACGACTCGGCGGAGCGGCGCAAGCAGTGGCGCGTCGCTGGCGGTCTCTACGAGGCGGCCCTCAAGGAGGCCCCCGGCCGCCCCGAGGCCCCCGAGGCCGCCATCTTCGGCGCCTACGCCTACAAGCAGGTCGGCGACTACGACAAGGCCATCGACATGTACGGCCTCTTCATCCGCGAATACGGCAAGGAAGAGACCCTGGCCAAGCTGGAAAAGGGCGACGCCAAGGAGCAGAAGGAATACGCCTACCGCGTCACCAACCTGAAGCTCGCCTACGACTCTTTGTCGGAGGCCTACGTCCTGTTCTTCAACTACGTGGCCGCCGCCGAGACCTACGAGAAGATCTCCGGCATCGACCGCTTCGACCAGGACAAGCGCAAGGAGGCCGCCCGTAACGCGCTCGTGCTCTACGTCAACCTGGGCGACCAGCCCAAGATGGAGGCGATGCGCACCCGCTTCCTCTCCTTCAAGCCCAGCGCCGAGGACAAGGCGGAGGCGGACTACCTGGTGGCCAGCTCCGACCTCAAGCGCTGGGACGAGCGGGGCGACGCGGACGCCAACAAGGGCGCCCGCCAGAAGGCGATCAGCTCGCTGACCGGCTTCTACGACAAGAACAAGAACAACAAGGCCGCCGGCCAGTACAACGTCAACGCCGCCTACTGGGTGGCCCGGATGAAGGCCTCCGCCGGCGAGCGCTCCGCCGACGACTGGTGGAAGAACACCATGGACGCCTACACCAAGTACCGCGGCGCCAAGGGCGACGGCGTCAAGGGCTCCCTGGAGGCGGGCATGGCCGCCGAGGCCGACTTCACCCTCCAGGACGCGGACCTGAAGAAGAACTTCGACTACGACGCCGGCCACCACCGCTACAAGGGGACGGTGGTCGACGTCATCAAGAAGTACCAGTCGGACAACAAGGACGCGCAGAAGTACTACGACAAGCTCGACCGCATCGCGAGCCTGGACAAGGGCAAGAACCTCTACAACTCCCCCGAGTTCATCGTCGCCGCCATGGCGCGCCAGGGATCGATCTACGACTCGCTCCGCACCGGGCTGTTCAACACCCGGGAGCCCGCGCTCAAGCTCTTCACCCCCCAGGAGGAGGCCCTCCTCAAGCGCCTGGAGGAGAGCGACCAGGAAGAGCTCCTGGAGAAGGCGATGGTTTATCGGGAGAACCGCACCCAGCTCTGGCGCAAGAAGCGCGACGAGGAGCTCACCGCGGCGGACAAGAACATGGTCTTCAAGTACACCCTCGCCGTGGTGCTGGCCCGGAAGTACAACATCCGGAGCCCCGCCATCAAGAAGGCGCTCCAGCGGCTGGCGTTCTTCACCGACCTGCTGGGTGACCCGAAGATGCAGGAATACACCGAGCCCGTCGAGAAGAACGCCGAGCTGGGCTTCAAGTACGAGAACGGCATGTTCCAGAAGACGCGGCCCGGCATGGTGGTCGAGCCCGAGGTGTCGGTGGCACCGCCCCC
Source organism: uncultured Polyangiaceae bacterium (assembly GCA_964605685.1). GTDB lineage: Bacteria > Myxococcota_A > Polyangia > Polyangiales > Polyangiaceae > JANWXX01. Next base: position 1,355 of record CAZSDX010000233.1, on the reverse strand, counting down.
GCTGCCGGTGCTGGTCAAGTGAAGGAGCCCGCGATGCATCGATCCCACCGCCTCCCGCTGCTCTCCGCCCGCGACGGGCGCTCGGCCCTGCTGGCGCTCACCTTCTTCGCCGCCGGCTCGCTGCTCACCGCCGCCTGCGGGCCCAAGAAGGCCCCGGTCGTCCCCAGCTCCGACGTCCCCACCGCCACCGCCACCGCCACCGACTCGGCCCCCACCCCCGCGGTCATCGGCATCACCGACGAGTCCACCGACGAGGGCGCCCAGGCCGAGCGCTTCGAGATGAACGCCCCCGCCAAGGCCGCCTACGCCCGGGGCATGCAGGCCTGGGCGGCGGGCGACCTCCCCAACGCCCGCGCCGCCTTCACCGAGGCCACGCAGGCCGACGGCAAGGCGTACCAGGCCTTCTACTCGCTGGGCGTCGTCCTCGAGCGGATGGGCGAGGGCTCCGCCGCCCTGGACGCCTACCGCAACGCCTACACCGCGCTGGCCAGCTACGAGCCCGCGCTGGCCGCCTACGGCCTCGCCCTCGCGCGCCGCGGCAGCATCACCGAGGCCGACGACTTCCTCACCGACAAGCTCCAGCGCCTCCCCAAGAGCGTCGCCATCCTCGCCGCGCTGGCCGAGGTGAAGTCCATGAAGCGGGACACCGGCACCGCCCAGCGCCTGGCGCAGGACGCCCTCAAGATCCGCCCCAGCTACGCCCCCGCCATGGTGGTCCTGGCCCGCGATCACTACCGCAACCGCCGCCTGGACCTGGCCCAGTACGCCCTCGACGCGATCATCGGCAAGGAGGGGGCCGAGGACCCCAACAACCCCCCGCGCGACCGCAACAACCCGGAGGCGCACCTGCTCCGTGCGGTCATCTACAAGGAGCGCAACCTGCGCTCGCTGGCTGTCTCCTCCTTCGAGAAGGTGATCGCCCTCCGCCCCGACCTGGTGGACGCCCGCATCCAGCTCGCCGCCTACCTCCTCGAGTCCGGCAACGCCACCGCCGCCAAGCCGCTCCTCGACGACGCCCTCAAGTACAGCAAGGACAACGTGACCGCCCGCCTCAACCGCGGCGACGCCTTGCGGCTGCTGGGCGACGTGCCTGGCGCCAAGAGCGAGTTCGAGTGGGTCGTCAGCAAGGATCCGAACCTCCCCCAGGTCCACTACAGCCTCGGCCTGCTCTACCTCTTCTCCGAGAGCGTCCCGGGGATGTCCACCAAGAAGCAGCAGTTCGAGGCCGCCATCGCCGAGCTTCAGCGCTTCCAGCAGCTCCGGGGGAAGCCCTCCTCGGCCGCCGCGGACGACTCCGACCAGCTCATCGCCCGAGCCAACACCAACATCGAGGCCATCAAGGGCCAGGAGCAGGC
>CAZSDX010000232.1:273-10519 GCA_964605685.1 uncultured Polyangiaceae bacterium | reverse complement strand
GGCGGCGCCGGGGCCGGTGGGGCGGTCGCGGGAGGGGCAGGAACGGGCGGCGCCTCGGGGGGGACGGCAGGCAGCGGAGGGAGCATCCCGGCGGGCTGCGTGCCGGCGCCGGATCTCGGGGTGCTGAAGGAGGCGCCGGCGACGCTGGCGGCCACGGGGTTGCCAGAGGACGGGACGGTGCCGGCGTACATCCGGGGGTTCAAGCCGCGCTACGAGCTGTGGAGCGACGCGGCCACCAAGGAGCGCCTGGCGTACTTGCCGGGCTGCGAGGCGATCGACGCCGGGGACATGGATCGCTGGTCGTTTCCGGTGGGGTCGCGGTTCTGGAAGCATTTCCGGGTGGGTGGGGCGCTGGTGGAGACGCGCTTCCTCCACCGGTTCGGGGCCGGCGCGGAGGACTGGGTCATGGCGACCTACCACTGGGACACCGAGGGGAAGAAGGCGACGCTGGTCAAGGACGGGGTGGTGAACGCCAACGGGACCGAGCACGACATCCCGAAGCAGAACCAGTGCGCCCGCTGCCACGGGTTCTTGCCGGAGAAGGTGCTGGGCTTCTCGGCGCTCCAGCTCTCCCACCCCGGCACCGAACTCTCGCTGCCGAAGCTGGTGGCGGAGGGGCGGCTGCCGGAGGCCGCGGCGGCGGGGTTCTCGCCCCCCGGGGACGCGACGGCGCAGGAGGCGCTCGGGTACCTTCATGCCAACTGCGGCCACTGCCACAACGAGTACTTCGGGCTGCCGCTCCGGATGAGCCTGCGGCTCGGGGACGCGAAGATCGAGGACACGGACGTGTTCAAGACCGGGATCGGCGTCCAGGCGCTGTTCCAGGCGGGGGGCTTCTCGACCCGGATCGTCCCGGGGGAGCCGGACAGCAGCCTGCTGATTCACCGGATGGCGAGCCGCGGCAACGACGCGCAGATGCCCCCGCTGGCCACGGAGAAGAAGGACGACAAGGGGCTGGCCAAGGTGGCCGCCTGGATCACCGCCCTCAAGGAACCAACGCCGGTAAACCCGGGCCCCCCGGAGCCCCTGGCCACCAGCGGCAGCAGGCTCAAGGCACGCCACCGGGTCTCCTCCGACGGTTACAAGGAATTCCTCGGCTGGTACGACACCGAGCTGGGCCTCGACTGCACCGTCGATCTGGACCTCAGCGGCATCCCCCGGTGCCTCCCGGAGCCCCTGGCCGACGGGGTCTTTTTCTCCAACGCGGACTGCTCCGAGGAGGCGGTGCGAGCGCCTTGCCTGGCGCCGGGCGTCGAGACCGTCCGCGCCCAGGTGTTCGATCCGAACGCCTGCGATTTCACCCCGCGCTTCCGGGTGCTGCGCCTCGGACCTCCCGCCAAGGGCACCCCCTACGGCAAGAACGGTGGCGTCTGCGAGGCGCTCGACCCGGTGGAGGATCTCCGGCCGGTCCTCGACGTGGTGGCGTCCTCCCAGTTCGTCCCCTTCTTTCCCATCGAACTGCCCGCCAGGGAGGACGGCTTCGGCCTGGTTGTTTACGAGAGCCCCGACGGCGCTCGCCAGGCCATCGGCGCCTGGAGCCAGGTGGCGGGGAAGGTGCGCCCGCTGGCCCTCGACGACGGCAAGGAGCACTGGGCCCCCTCCACCACCACCGCCTTCCACCTCCCCAGCTTCTCCGACGCGGCCTGCAAGCAGACCCCGGTGGGGTACTCGTACACCTGCGCCGGGACGCCGGTGGTGGCCCTGGGGCCCCAGCAAGACACCCCGGAGGGGCAGTGCGGCGGGCAGGCGCTCTACAACGTCCTGGAGCCGCTGCCGGACCTGCAGAAGATCTACGCCAGCTACAGCGGCGTCTGCGCCGAGGAGGAGGGGCCGCCGGGGGTGACCTGGTACCGCCTGGGCGACAAGCTCCAGCCCCAGACGCTCCCGACGATCAAGCGCGTTGCCACCGGAGGCACGCGGCTCCAGCGCTCCCTGCTGTCCACGCCGGGGGGGCAGCCGGTGGTGTACCCCTACGACGCGGGGGATTTCTTCGATACCCAGGAGGGCGTCCCTTGCCTGATGACCCCGGTGGGTGAAGGCACCTGGCGCTGCGTCCCGCGGGGGTATTTCACCCAGATCTTCTCCGACAGCGCCTGCAAGACGCCGGTGGTGGCGATCCCGAAGGTGCCAGACTCCTGCACCCTGGAGAGCACCCCCAACTACGCCCTCCAGTACAGCTTCAGCGCCTGCGGGGCGGCCACCCTCGTGGTGCGCTCCGTGCAGGGCGAGATCAACCCGACCCAGCTCTTCACCTCCGACGGGGGGGCCTGCTCGCCCCTCGGAGGCCCGGACGACCAGCAGCGCTACTTCAGCCTGAGCGCTCCGGTCGACCTTTCCAAGTTCGTCGAGCTCACCGAGACCAAGGAGAATTGAAGATGGTATCCTCTCAGAAGAATCATAACCCCGTTGTTCCGCGCCCCCTGGCCCCCCTTGGCAGGGCTTTTTCCGCGGGGATAGCGGCCCTGTCTCTGGTGATCTCCTCGCCGGCTCTCGCCGCCAACCCCGACACATCCGTCCCGCTGCAGAAGCGAGCGACCAGCGCCGCCGACACCCTGAGGAGCGCGCTCCGTGAGGTCCAGGGGGACGCGAACCTCTCGCTGGATTTCGACCCGGGGACCGGCTTCTGCAGCCGCCTGCAGGCCTCGTTCAAGGTCACGCCCCCCCGGGGCAAGGAGCCGCGGTCCGCCTGGTTCTCTTTCGACCCACTTGCGACCCGCTTCGATGCGGCCACCACCACGGTCGGCAAGGTGCGGGTCACCCTGCTTCCTCTCCCGTCGGCGCCCCGGACCCTGACCCTGCGCTTCGAGGCCAGCGCGACGGAGCAACCCGTCGATCAGGTTGTCCTGGGCGAGTTCCTGGAGCGCCAGGGGATCTTGATCCGGAACACCTCGGCAAACCTCTCCGCGCTCTGCAACGAGACCGCGGACAACCTCAAGGACATCCGGAGCCGGTTCCTCGCCTCGGGGTACGCGTCCACGACGATCCAGGGGAAGGCAGGGGACGCCGCGGGGCAGTGCTCGCTCAAGGTCGCGGTGGGCTCCAACCTGCGCACCTTGCCCCTCGGGGGGGGCTGCGCCGATCCCCGCATCCTCCAGCGGATCCCTCAGCCGGCCATGGCCCAGGCGCTCAACGTCCCCCAGGGGCAGGCGCTCCCGCACCTGAGCTGCCAGCCGGCCACGGGAGCCACCCTCCCGGCGCGGGCCGACGAGATCCCGCTCAAGGGCATGAGCCCGGCGGACCGCAGCGCCCTGAGGAGCGCCCTGGCCTTCTACGCCTCCAACCAGACCTCCTGCGCCTCGAAGTTACCCGGGGCTCGCTCCTGGGTTCGCAGTGCGGTTTAAAAAGCCTCGCTCCACGCCAAGGGTCAATTCGAACCCCACCCGGGGAAGGGTGTAGGCGATGCCCTGGTTGTCGACGAGGAAGCGCTCCCGGTGGAGGGGGACGAGGGGCACGGCGCGGGCCCAGCCGGACCACCGGGGGACGATCTCGCCGAGGGCGAGGACTCCGGCGCCGAGGGCGTAGAAGGGGCGCGCGACGGAGCGATCCGGGGCGAAGCCGCGCCCGTCGCCCCGGAGCCTGCCGAGGGAGAGGCCCGCGCAGCCCTCGACGCCCCAGGCGAGTCCTCCGGCGAGGAGCCAGCAGCCCTCCAGGTGGCCGCGCCAGAGGGCGACGGCGATGCGCCCCTCGGCGAAGGGGAGGCGCTGCTCCGGCGACCAGGAGAAGCGGGCGCCGAGGCTCCAGGGAGAGCGGCGAGGGCGGAAGCGCAGGCCAGGAGAGAGCGCGGGGACGAGGTCCGGGGTGGGGAGGCCGAGGGCGACGCCGCCGCCGAGGGAGAGGAGCCAGAGGCCCGAGGGAGGAGCGGGAGGCGGGAGGAAGCGGCCAGGGACCGGGGGGAGGGTCAACGGCGGAGAGGGAGGGGGTGGAGCCTCCTCGTCGAGGATCAGGGCGAGGCTGACGGAGAGGGCGTCGGCGAGCCCGCCGCAGGAGTCCTCGTGGGTGACCAGCTCGCGCTCGCCGCTGCGAGGTCCGTTGACACGGATACGAGCCCGGTAGCCGCCGTCGTGGCGCTGGAGCAGCACGTCGATGAGGAGCGGGGGGACGTCGGTCTTGCCCCCGCGGAGCTGGCGGATCCGGGCGGCGAGCACCTCGTCGTCCGGGCAAGAGAGGGCGTCGGCGCTGCGGGCGACGGAGAGGCGAGCGCCGCCGACCTCGGCGGCCTTCGCCGGGAGGCAGGGGAGGGTCAGGAGGGCCAGGAGGCCGCCCACCCCCGGGGCCAGACGCCGCGGTATGCACATGGTCCGGCCCCGGTATAGCGCGAACGAAGGCCGGGGCGCGCGTCGTTCGGTCTTGTGGCCCGCGGAGGGGGGCTCGTATGCTCCTGTCTGGTGGACCGGCGGCCTAAGAGCGGGAACGCGTTCTGGAAGGGGAGCGGCAAGGAGGAGCTGAGGGCCTCCGTGCTGAAGCCGTACCTGCTGAGGATGCGGGCGGAGAAGGGGGAGAAGGCGGTGAAGGCGCTGCTGGCGACGACGGGGCTCCCGGGGGCGGTGCTGGAGAACGAGACCGCGTGGATCTCCGTGGCGGCGGCGAGGCGGGGGCTGGCGGCGCTGGAGGCGGCGCTGGGGCGGGAGGCGCTCCGGAGGCGGGGGGAATGGGCGGTGCACCCGGAGAGCCTGGGGACGTACGTGAGGCTGCTCCGGGGGGCGTCGTCGCCCCAGGACGCCTACCGCCAGCTCTGCGAGCACGTCCAGGAGACCACGCGGGTCGGCACCATGAGCGCCGAGCCGCTGGGGCCCACCGGGGTGAAGGTCGTCTACACGCCCATCGAGGGCGACGACCCGCCGGAGCTGGACCCGCTGCTGAGCCTGGCCCGGGAGGCGGAGCTGGCGTCGATCCCTCGGCTGTGGGGCCTCGACGAGGCGGAGGTGAAGCATGAAACCAGCACCGGCAGCGGAGCCCGGGAGTCGGTCTACGAACTGCGGTGGAGGACCCCGCACAACCCGGCGTGGATCCCCGGGGCGGCGGCGCTGGGGCTGGTGGTGGCGGGGCTCCCGGCGTTCCTGCTGGGGACCTGGGCGGCGGGGCTGGTGGTGGGGGTGCTGGGCGGGGTGCTGGGCGGAGCGCTGGGGGCGCTCCACGGGCGGGTCCAGCGGGAGCGCGTCGCCCGGGCCTTCGAGCAGAACCGCATCGCGGCCCTGGAGCGGGGGCTCCAGCTCCGGGGCGACCTGCCGGGGGAGGAGGCCCCTCTGCCGGGGGAGCTGGACGGGGTGGTGCTGGGGGGCAAGTACAAGATCCTCAAGAAGATCGGCTCCGGGGGCATCGGTGTGGTCTACAGCGCCCAGCATCTGACGCTGGGGGGGCAGGTGGCGGTGAAGGTGCTGCGGGGAGCGGCGGCCAAGGACGCCAGCGAGATCGCCCGGCTCCGACGGGAGGCCCAGGTGCAGAGCAACATCGAGCACCCCAACGTGGTCCGGACCCTGGACCTGGACCAGATGCCCGACGGCTCCATCTACGTCGTGATGGAGCTGCTCCGGGGGATCAACCTGGCGGACCGGCTCAGCCGCGAGGGACCGCTGGCGCCGGGGCTGGCGATCCCGCTGTTCCGGGACGTGTGCAAGGCGCTGGCCGCCGCCCACAGCAAGGGGGTGGTGCACCGGGACCTCAAGCCCGGCAACATCTTCCTGTGCGAGGGCGGCGAGGCGAAGGTGCTGGATTTTGGCATGTCCAAGCTGCACTCCGCGGAGACGCTCACGCAGGAGGGGTACACGCTGGGCACCCCCGAGTACATGGCCCCCGAGCAGTGCATCGGGGCGAACGTCGAGCCGCGCACGGACCTCTACGCCTTCGGGGTGCTGATGTACGAGGCGCTCACCGGCGAGCTGCCCATCCAGGCGAAGAACCGCCGCGACCTGCTGGACCTGCACCAGCAGCAGATCCCCCAGCCGATCCGGGTCTGCCGTCCGGACCTGCCGATCCCGCCGGAGCTGGACGAGGCCATCATGATGTGCCTGCGCAAGCGCAACGCCGAGCGCCCCCGGGACGCCCGGGAGCTGGACCGAATGCTGGGGGCGGTCCCGCTGGAGGGCTTGCCCACGGCCTACCCGCGGGGTATCCACCGGCGCCGCTCCCGCTGATGCCGCGCCTCTCCCCGCTCCTCCCCTGGCTAAGCCTCGTCGCCCTGGCGTCGCTGCCGCCCTCCCGGGCCAGCGCCTTCCCCCACGTCCTCCAGCGCAACGAGTCCCTGGCGCGCATCGCCGAGCGGGTCTACGGCCGCGTCGACCACGAGAAGATCCTGGTGGCCGCCAACGGGCTGGACGCGGGCGGGGGGGTCCCCACGGTCCCGGGCCAGCGGCTGGAGATCCCGGCGCTCCAGCACGTCCGGGTCCAGGCCGGCGACACCTGGGCCACCCTGGCCGAGGCGCTGCTGGGCCACGCCGAGCGCCAGGACGTGCTCTCCGCCGCCAACGGCTCCAGTCCCTGGATGACCCCCTCCGAGGGCGCCGAGATCGTGGTCCCCTACAACCTGCGGGTGATCGCGGGCCCCGGCGACAGCGTCGTCACCATCGCGCTGCGCTTCCTCGGCAGCCGCGAGAAGGCCTGGGTGCTCGACCGCTACAACTTCCTCAAGGGACGCGCCCTCAAGCGGGGCGACGTGGTGCTGGTCCCGCTGGCGGACCTCCCGCTCACCGAGGCCGGGCGTGCCGAGGCCGCTGCCGCCACCTCCATCGAGCGCTCCCAGGCCGCCGGAGGCACCCGCGACGCCCAGCGCCGCGCCGAGGGGGAGATGCCCAGCCTGCTGGCGGAGGTCCGCAGCGGGCGCTACCTGGAGGCCGTGCAGCGAGGCAGCCGCATGCTGGCCTACGGTGAGCTGGCTCGCCCCCAGCTCGCCGCCATCCACCGCCAGCTCCTCGAAGCCTACGCGGCCCTGGATGCCCGCGGCCACGCGGTCTCCTCCTGCCGCGTCTGGATGGAGTCCGACCCCGGGGTCACGCTGGACCCGATCCAGCTCTCCCCCAAGCTCCTGGCCGCCTGTCAGAGCGCCGCGCCCTCGGCCTCTGCTTCCGCCTCGGCCTCCGCGGCCCCCTCGGCGCGCCCTCGCTGAACGCGGAACCTCGTCCGGCCTTGTTCCCAAGGCCGATCCTGGCACGAACGCAAAGCCCTGCTGTTTTGCGGTCAATCCCCGGAGGGGCAAGGCCCTGCGGGGGTCAGCAGCGCCGTCAGGGCCGCCGTCAGGGCTGCCGCTGCCGCTTCACGGGAGAGGCCCTGCTGCGTCCGGAGCATCTCCCAGAAATCGAAGGCGGCGCAGGCCCCCAACGCTGCTTGGGCGGCGCTCCGCCGGGGCGCCGGGATCGCCGCCAGCTCAGCCCCGAAGAGCTCCAGGGCCTGCTCGCGCTTGAAGGCTCGAAACATCGCGATCACGCTGGCTATCGTGGTCTGGAAGGGCTCCCGGAGCCGCACCGCCCGGCGCATCGGGGCGATGGTCTCGTAGAGCTGGGCTCGGCTGGCGACGAAGCGCTCCAGGCGCTCCACCAGGGGTAGCTCCGGGGAGATCGGCGTCAGAAGCGGAGCGATCCGCTGCCACTGTTGCGTCCCTACCTCACCGATCAGCGTGTCGATGTCGCGGAACAGCTCAAACACCAGCCGCCGCGATACCCCGGCGCGCTCCGCGACGCGCTCGGCGGTTGGGGCCAGATCCCCCTCCTCCACGAGTTCCATCGTCGCCGCCACGATGCGGGCCCGCGAGCGTTCTCTCCGCTGGGTTCGGCCATCCGTTTTGCGCACGTTCTCCTCTTGACAGAGCAACCATCTGCTCTCAAGGTGCAAATACATTTCAACACTCACAGTGCATATTCTTTTGCCACGAGGGAGTAGCCATGAACGTTCGAGGTTGGGTGGGAATTTTGGGGGGGGTGCTGGCCTTGGTGGCCTGCGGGGAAGAGGCGGACTCCGGCGGCGCAGGCGCCTCGGGGGGGGCGGGAGGGGCTGGCTCTGGGGGAGCGAGCGAGAGCCAGGGGGGGGCCAGCGGGGAGACGGGCAGCGGCGGGGCCAGTGGCGGGAGCGGAGGCGCACAGCCATCCACGTGTCCCTACACGACGAGCCATTTCAGCTGCCCGGAGGCTTGCGCGAACCTCAAGGCGATCGCGAGCAAGTGCCAGGACGATCCGTCGCTAAGCTCCGAGACCAAGACGTTGCTGGCAGGCGCCGCCACGGGGATGGGGAACGCCTGCAAGGCTGCCTGCGCGGCGGATTCGCCGAATTTCCCCGAGCAGTGGCGGTGCTTCCAGGGGGTTCCGGTTGCCGCCGACTGCACGGCCATCGCTGGGTGCACCACCGTCAACTGTCCGTGAAGGGAGGCGAGAAATGGACGCGACCACGAAGTGGATCTGGGCAGCGCTGCTGCCTGTGGCACTGTCCTGCGGTGCCTGCGGAGAGGACAAGGACGAAGCGGCTCCGCCCGCGAGCGCCGAGGGGGCGGCGACGACGGCGGGAGCGGTGACTGCGGACGCATCCGTGGCAGAGACCAAGACGGAGGCGGCTGCCACGACGCTCGTGGCGACGCTCCAGGCCGACCAGGATACGCAGTCCTTCCTGGGGGGCACGGACCCCGGGGATGGAGAGGCGACGGGACCCTGCTACACCGTGACCCGCAAGAGTATCCCACCCACGCTGCTCTTTTCGTTCACCGGAGCGGAGGGGTGCTCGATCTCGAAGGGGGAGATCGAGGTCTCGCGCAAAGGCCCCCCGACCAAGCGCTTCACGCTTGCGAGGCTGGGCTCGGCGACCTCCCCCGTGGTGGTCCGTGGGGTGGAGTTCTCGGGGTTTTTGCGCCTTGACGGCCAGGCCCAGGGAGCCGCCGACTTCGCCACCTGCAACGCGGATGGAGATCCGCTGGCAGAGGTCTGTACCGGCTCGTCTTCGGCTTGCCTTGAGGTCTGCGCTCCGCCCGTCGGTCAAGGGGGCTGCTCCACGGAGACGCGCGGGCAACTCGGGCTCACCGGGACAGCGAAATTCGCTACCAGCGGCGAGCTGGTCACGGTCGCCATCGACGGGAGTGGGAGCTATTTCTCGGCGGCGCTGGCCCAGTCAGCGCAGCAGATCCGGGTGGGCGCCAAGGCCGAGGACGTGTGCGCGGGCCAGGGCTTCAGCGTGGCCTCCTCGGTCGTCTTCGCGCTCCCCGAGTCCGGCGGCCCTCCGGCCTGCGTTTGCCCGACCTCCGGGGTGGCTTCGTCCAGCGGATCACTCCAGGTGAGCGTCGGCGTCGATTGCCCCTCGGACAGCGACACCGATGCCAATTTCTCCGTCCTTTTGATCCTCGACGACGCCAGGACCGAGTACGAATTTCAGAGCGCTTGCGCCGAGCCCAAGACCTCCACCTGCTCGGGAGGCAGCGCTCGGATCGCTTACCAGGACGTCAACCTGGCCTCCTGTGGCCTGACCGCCTGTACCCCGGCGACGCAGCAGACCCTGGGGTGCAACTCGGGGTGTACCTCGTGCTCCTCCCCCGGGAGCGGAGTGCCGCTGTCCGCGCTCTCGGCGGGGGCTCAAGGGTCAACCTTCCTTGCGGGGCTCTCTCAATCCTTGGAGGCCGAGGCCGCAGGTGCCAGTGCGCTCCTGGGGGCCACGATGCGCGAAGCCTGTTCGACGAAGTGAGCCCAGTTCATGCCGTGGGATCGTGGTGCCCTGCGACTGGCAGCCCGCGGCCACGCGGTCTCCTCCTGCCGCGTCTGGATGGAGTCCGACCCCGGGGTCACGCTGGACCCGATCCAGCTCTCCCCCAAGCTCCTAGCCGCCTGCCAGAGCACCGCGCCCTCGGCCTCTGCTTCCGCCTCGGCCTCTGCGGTCCCCTCGGCGCGCCCTCGCTGAACCCCAGATGCGCGCCGCGTCAAACGTGAACGCAGGCGAAACCGGGAGGAAACATCCATCCATCACGCTGCGCGTCATGGAGAAAGTAGATACGGGCGATACCGCGTGGCTGCTGGTGAGCGCGGCGCTGGTGCTGCTGATGACGCCGGCGCTGGCGCTCTTCTACGGCGGGATGGTGAGCCGCAAGAACGTCCTGTCGACGATCATGCACTCGCTGGTCGCGCTGCCCATCGTGAGCATCCTGTGGGCGCTGTTCGGCTACTCGCTGGCGTTCGGGACGAGCCGCGGGGGGCTGATCGGCGGGGCGGATTTCCTCGGGCTGAGCGGGCTCGCGGGGCAGGCCAAGGGGACGGTGCCGACGCTGGCGTTCGCGGCGTTCCAGCTG
>CAZSDX010000232.1:0-255 GCA_964605685.1 uncultured Polyangiaceae bacterium | reverse complement strand
TGATCTCCGGGGCCTTCGCCGAGCGGATGAAGTTCTCCGCGTACGTTCTCTTCGTGGCGCTGTGGACCACGCTGGTGTACTTCCCGGTGGCCCACTGGGTGTGGGCCGAGGGGGGCTGGTTGCTCAAGCTGGGGGCCCTGGATTTCGCCGGAGGGACGGTGGTCCACCTGACCGCAGGGATCTCGGCGCTGGTGTGCGCCCTGGTGATCGGCAAGCGCGTGAATTACCCGCACCGCAAGCCGCTGCCCCACAACC
>CAZSDX010000231.1:0-10535 GCA_964605685.1 uncultured Polyangiaceae bacterium | reverse complement strand
GCTGCGCCTGCGCGCGGGCGCGCTCGTGATCGGCTGCACCACGCTGGCGCCGCTCCAGGGTGGCGAGGAGCGACCAGCCGAGATCCTCGTGAAGAATACCCCGCCGGCGGGGCTCCAGCCCCTCGATCTGCGGCTGCAACCCTCCCCGGACCCGGCCTCCTGGGGCAAGCTGCTCTCCGCCTGGCGCAAGCGCTTCCTTGACGCCTTCCTGGGAGGTCACGGCGACGATCTCCATGGAGCGATCGCGCTCCTCGACACGATGATGGTCCTCGCCTCCTCCCAGCAGCGCCCCGAGCTCCTGCTCGCTCGCAGCGGCGCGGCCTGGGATGACCTGCTGACCCAGCGGTTCGCCGCCCAGGGTGGCCCGGGGATCGCCCGGAGCTGGCTCTCCAGCGCCCGCGACGCGCTGCTCAAGGCCCAGAGCCCTCTCGAAGGCAAGCTCACTAGCGAGCCAGGCAAGGGCACCTTCTTCCTCCCCTCCCGCTTCCTCGCCCTCCCGGCCTCGGCCCTCGCCGCGACCAAGCCCGCCTCCTGGAAGCTCGACGAAGGCGACACCCTGCTTGCCGGCGGCGATCTCCGCTTCTCCCCCGCCGCCTTGCTGCGCCACGCCACCGAGCAGCACCTCGCGACCTACGGAGAGGCCCCCCTGGCCCGGCTCCAGGAGCTGACCGACTGCGGCGCCGTGGGGCAGCTCCTCGCCACCTCCACCCCCCTGGAGGGCTGCCAGGGCCCCTGCCTGACCTCCCTTTGCAACGCGGCCCTGTCCGCGATGTGGCTCCGGGCTGCCACCGCGGACGAGATCTCCAGCTCCTCTGCCACCCTCACCTTCGCCGCCTCTGGCGCCGCCACCCTCGACGCTCAGGCCCGCGTGGAGGGGTTTTCCGGAAGCTGGGTCGGACAGCTCCGCGATCCCCTGGCTCTCGACGCCGCCGTGACCTTCCAAGGAGAAGCGACCGGACTGTACGCACCCTGAGCCATCCGCCGGAGAACTGGTGCTAGGCTGCCTCTCCATCACGAGAGGAGGAGCGCGTGCCCCCCCAGGCAAAACCCGACGGTATCCGATTTTTCCAGCAGCTCGCCCTGATCCTCATCGCCCTCATCGCGATGATCTTTGTCGGCTGTGCCACCCTCAACCGCATCGACGCGGGCCACGTGGGCATCCGCGTCAGCCTCGCCGGCAGCACCCGCGGCGTGCAGGACATCCCCATGGTGAGCGGGTGGGTCTTCTACAACCCGCTCACGGAGCAGATCATCGAGTTCCCGACGAACGTGCAGAACCTCGTGTGGACCCGCAGCGCCACGGAAGGAAGCCCCACCGACGACTCGATCACCTTCTCGTCCAGCGAGGGCGTGAACATCAACGCGGACGTGGGCCTCTCGTTCCACATCGACCCGCCCAAGGCGCCCCACCTCTACATGCGCTTCCGGGAGAACAACCTGGTACGACTGGCCAACGGCTACGTGCGCAACGCGGTGCGCGAAGCCTTCAACGACACCGCCTCCAAGATGCCGGTGCAGGAGATCTACGGCGCCGGCAAGGCCAAGCTGGTGGCCGAGGTGACCCGGAAGCTCCAGGAGAAGCTGGGGCCCGACGGGTTCCTGCTGGATCAGGTGACGATCAACGGAGCGCTCCGGCTGCCGGAGAACGTGGCGCAGGCGATCAACCGGGCCATGGAGGCGACGCAGAACTCGATCCAGGCGGAGAACCGGGTCCGGCAGGTGCGCGCGGAGGCCGAGCAGGCGATCGCCAAGGCCCAGGGCGAGGCGGAGGCGGCGCGGACCCGGGCCCGGGGCGAGGCGGACGCGCTGCTGATCCGGGCCAAGGCGGAGGCGAAGGCGAACCAGATCATCCGGCTATCGACCACCGGCGCGGTGCTCCAGTACCGGGCCCTGGAGCGCTGGAACGGCAAGCTCCCGCTGATGAACAGCGGGCAGACCCCGATGCTCACCTTCGACGTGGGCAAGCTGGGCGACGAGAAGGACGCCGAGGCGCGCCTCAAGAAGCTCCTCGACGAGCCGGAGGAGCCGGTCCCGACCCCCAACGCGCTCCCCGCCCCGACCCACACCCCCACCCCTGTCCCCCAGCCCCCCGCGACCCCCTGAACCCCGGCTTGGCGGCCACAAAGAAGCAAGGCCGCGAGCCATCTCTGGCCGCGGCCGTGGTGGAGGCGCCGGGAATCGAACCCGGGTCCGGAAGCCCGTCACCTGAGCGTCTACGCGTGTAGCCTGCATATTGAGGTCACCGGACTCGCGCCTGCAGGCGGGCTCTCCTCCGGTTAGTGCCCCTGTTTCTCACGAGGTACCCGGAGCACGGGGCACCTCGCCAGTCACGATCAATACAGCGTGGTCAAGACGCAACCAACTTGCTCACACCGCCTCTCGGGCTGCTTTTCTAAGGCAGCGACCGCGAAGATCTCTTCCGCTTCAACGTTGTCGTTGGCAGTTGTGGTTCCTACCCGTTTTGACGAGGTGGGTAAGTCCCCCGACGCGCAACCCAGGCCCCGTAGCCCCCGTCGAAGCCGATCGCCCCCGTGAGGTGGTCAGGTGCCTGGTGGAAACCAGGAGTGCAAAGATCGAACCTCTCTGTTCTAACCCCCGGGGCGCCCCCCGTCAACCTCCGCCTCCCCTCGCCCAAGCCTTTGACGACCCGCCCCCGTCGTGCTCTCTCGTCGTGGTCATGCGCGCCCGTGTTGTGCCCTCCCTTGCGCTCGCCGCCTCGCTGCTCGCCAGCCCCACCCAGGCCCAGACCCCCAGCGTCGCCGAGATCGAGGGCGCCCTGGCGGAGCTGTCCCCCAAGGCCGCCGTCGCCAGCGAGGTCCGCAAGGCCCAGGAAGCCCTGGAGCGCGCCCGCGGCACCCGCGCCTCCGGGGACGGCCGCCACGGCCAGCTCCTGGAACGACTCGCCCAGATCTGGACCGACGTCGCCCGGGATCTCCTCGCCGCCATCGAGGCGGAGGAGAAGGCCCAGGCCGCCCAGCGCGCCCTCCTCGACACCCACGAGCAGATCGAGCGCGAGCGCGCCCTCCTCGAGGAGAACATCGCCCGCCGGAGCCGCGCCCAGACCGAGGTGAAAAAAGCCCAGGAAGAGGCCGCCAGCAGGCCGCCCGCTCCCCCCCCCAAGGAGAAGGGCGGCAAGGGCAAGGGCGGCAAGAAGGGGGCGAAGAAATGAGGCTGCTGCTCTGCCTCGGGCTGACGCTCGCGGGATGCTCCACCACCCCGGCGCGCCCGGTGATGCTCGACGTGGCCGCCGCCGAGGCCCGCTCCCAGGCGGCCCAGGAGTCCGCGCAGCTCGCCCCGGTCACCCACGCCGAGGCGGAGAAGCTCCGCAAGGAGGCGGACGCCGCCCAGGCCGCCGGCGACCCCACCTCGGCGCAGATCCTCGCCGAGCAGGCCATCGCCACCTTCGCCCGCGCCTTCGCCCAGGCCCGCATCGCCCGGAGCACCCGCACCTCCGACGAGCTGCAGCAGCCCCTCGGGGACGCCTCCGCCGAGCTGGCCAGGCTCAAGGAGGAGCAGCAGCAGGTGGTGGCCGAGCTCCAGGAGCTGGAGCTGCGCATCAAGGTGCTCCGGGAGGCGGCCCCGGTGGTCTCCTCGGGTCCCGCCCGTAGCGGCGAGCGGGAGGCCGCCCGCCGCGAGGCCGCCCTGGCGCTCCACACCGAGGCGCGGCTGCTCTGCCTGTCGACCCGGCTCCTGGCGCCCGAGACCGAGGCGCTCAAGGAGGCCGAGGCCGCCCTGGCGACCCTGGCCGCGGACCTCGACGACCGGAAGAAGGCCGCCCCCATCGACGAGGCCATGCGCGCCCGCGCTCGCTGCCTCGACGCCCTCACCACGGCACGGCGCGCCGCTGCCGCCACAGGGGGCGCCTCCGGCGACACGCTGCTGGCGTCCCTCGGACGGGCCAGCTTCGCCCCCGCCCGGGAAGATCGGGGCGTCGTGGTCACCCTGCGGAGCGCCTTCTCCGGCGACGCGGTGACCCGGGAGGCCTCCGAGCAGCTGGAGAACCTGGGGCGGGTCGCCGCCGCCAACCCGTCGTTCCCGGTGGTGGTCGTGCTCCACGAGGCCGAGCCGCCCCGGGCCGAGGCGCAGAAGCGGGCGGCCCGCCGCGCGGAGGCGGTGAAGTTGTTGCTGCTCAAGCACCGCAAGGAGAAGATCGAGGTCCACCTGGCCGGGGCCACCCGCCCCGTGGTCGACCCCTCCAGCAAGAAGGACCGGGCCCGCAATGAGCGCGTCGAGGTCGTCTTCGTCGACGCGGGGGGCTGACGCATGCGTCGTCGGGGTTGCCTGCTCGGGGGGGGCGCCTACGTCCAGGACAACCAGCCCCGCTACGTCCTGGTGCGCATCGATCTGGACGCTCCCTCCCCCACCCCGGAGCGCACCTGGCTGTCCTTCCTGCCGCACGGGGTCTCCGTTGACCCATCTACCCCCCGACGGGCGGCGGTGTTCGAGAAGAAGGGGCCAGGGGCGGCCCTGGTGGACCTCCAGGAGAACACACTGGAGCGTCCCATCGAGACCGCGAGGTCGCGGCAATTCTACGGGCACGGGGTGTTCTCGGCGGACGGAGCCCTGCTCTACGCCGCCGAGACCCGGATGGATCGCGGGCTGGAGGGGGTGCTGGTGGTGAGGGACGCCCGGAGCCTGGCGGAGCTGGGGGAGCTACCGACCCACGGGAGATCTCCCCACGACTGCCAGCTCGCGGAGGGCGGCAAGGTGCTGGTGGTGGCGAACGGGGGCGGCTTCCACGGGGGCGGAGAGCGAGGGAACATCGCCTGGATCGAGCTGGCGAGCGGCAAGCTCCTGGAGCGGGTAGAGGTGGAGGACGAGCGGTTCAACGCCGGGCATTTTGCCTGGACAGGGCGGGATCTGGCGGTGGTCTCGGCGCCGAGGGACGGGCTCCCCGCGGGGCAGCCGCAGCGAGGGGCGGTGTCGCTGCGCCACCGGGCGGGTCCGCTGGTGACGATGAGGAAGCCGGCGAAGGTGATGGAGCGGATGATCGGGGAGACGCTGTCGGTGGTGATCGACGAGGAGCGAGGGGTGGCGCTGGCGACGCACCCGCTGGGGGACGCGGTGACCGCGTGGGATCCGGGGCGAGGGGCGCTGCTGGAGCTGCTGGAGGTGCCAGGGCCGCGAGGCGTGGCGGTGGCGGCGGACCGGGGCTCGTACTTGCTGAGCCACCTGGCGAGCGGGGTCCCGCAGCTCACCGAGCTCAGCGTGGACACCCGGCGACCGACCGGGTTCCGGGTGCGGCCGAGCTACCTGACGGGCTCGCACATCTTCGTCCACGATCCGAGCGAGGTGTCGCCGTGACCGGGGAGATCCAGACACCGCCGGAGCAGCTCCGGTGGTACCGGGAGGAACTGCCGCTGGAGGGGCAGGTGATCGCGGACGTAGGGGCCAACGTGGGGGTCCTCTCCGCGTTCTTCTGGGAGGCGAGCCGGGGGACGAGCCGGGTGATCTCGGTGGAGCCGGTGGCCGGCAACGCGGAGCGGATCCGGGAACGGATCGCCCGGTGCGGGGCGGATCGCTGGGAGCTGGAGGTCTGCGCGGTCTCGGGGCAAGACGGCGAGGTGGCGCTGCGGATCGAAGAGCAACCGGAGGGAGGCTGGAACAGCGTGGTCACCCGGGGAGCAGGGGAGAAGACCGCGAGCCGGCGGCTATCGACGCTGGTCCCGGAGGCGACGGTGGTCAAGCTGGACATCGAGGGGCATGAGTACGAGGTGCTCGACGAGGCGCTGCCGCGGATGAAGGGGCGGGTGCGGGCCTGGGCCATCGAGTTCCACGAGGTCGCCGGCAGGCCGCTGGAGCGGGCGCTGGGTAGCCTGGCAGCGGCGGGCTACCGGCTGGTGGCCGCGGGGCGGCGCGCCTCGGACCCGACGGGTCCCTGGGTGAGCGCGCCCATCCCACCCGGGCTGTCGTGGGCCCGGATCCCCGCAGGCCGGGTCCGCGACGGGGCGCCTTTCCGGATGCTCCATGTGCTGGCGCTGCGGTGAGGGCGAGTTCCGTCGTTGATCCTGGGGGCGGCCTGGCCTAGCTTCGCAGCCGCGCCGTGGGGGTGGCAGCCGCCCGGACCTCGCGGCGCAGACGCACCCAAGGAGCCCGCCCATGCCCGTCACCGACCGCGTCAAGCAGATCCTCTCGTACTACTCCTCCGAGAACCCCGGCACGCTGACCAACCTCTACCGGCTGCTGAACTCGGGCCAGCTGGCCGGCACCGGCAAGATGGTCATCCTGCCTGTCGATCAGGGCTTCGAGCACGGCCCCGCCCGCACCTTCTGCCCCAACCCGGAAGGCTACGATCCAGACTACCACTACCAGCTCGCCATCGACGCCGGCTGCAACGCTTACGCGGCGCCGCTGGGGGCGCTGGAGGCCGGAGCGGCCAAGTTCGCCGGGCAGATCCCGCTCATCCTCAAGCTGAACAACAGCGACACCCTGGCCAAGGTCGACGCCCCCTGCTCCGCCATCACCGGCAGCATCGAGGACGCGCTCCGGCTGGGCTGCGTCGGCATCGGCTACACCATCTACCCGGGCTCGTCCCTGCGCAACCGCATGTACGAGGACCTGCGGGAGCTGACCCTGGAGGCCAAGCGCAAGGGCCTGGTGGTGGTCACCTGGTCCTACCCCCGGGGCGCCGGGCTGTCGAAGGCGGGGGAGACCGCTCTCGACGTGTGCGCCTACGCGGCCCACATCGCCGCGCAGCTGGGCTCCCACATCATCAAGGTCAAGCCGCCCACCGCCCACATCGAGCAGGAGGAGTCAAAGAAAGCCCTGGAGAAGGCTGGGGTCAAGATCGACACCCTCGCGGATCGAGCGCGCTACGTCGTGCAAGCGGCCTTCAACGGCAAGCGGATCGTGATCTTCTCCGGGGGCGAGTCGAAGAGCACGGAGGCGGTGCTGGCCGAAGTGCGGGAGCTGGCGAAGGGCGGAGCGTTCGGGTCGATCATGGGGCGCAACGCCTTCCAGCGGCCCAAGGGAGAGGCGCTCCAGTTGCTCAACGACGTGATCAGCATCTTCCGTAACCCGTTAACGAAGGAGAACGCGATGACCATCCAACATGTGAGCTTCCTGGCCCGGGGCGGCGGGAGCGTTGACGGCGAGCTGGGGGTGCCGGGGGGCGAGGGGCAGGTTCCGGCGCTGGTGCTCATCCAGGAGTGGTGGGGGCTGAACGATCACATTCGGTCGCTGCTGGAGCGAATGGCCGCCGAAGGGTTCCTGGTGCTGGCGCCGGATCTCTACCACGGCAAGAGCACGAAGGATCCGGAGGAGGCGGGCAAGCTGATGACGGAGCTGGACACGCTCCGCGCGGTGAAGGAGATCGGAGGCGGTGTAGATTTCCTCCGGACCCACGAGCGGAGCAACGGGAAGGTAGGGGTTTTGGGCTTCTGCATGGGCGGGGCGCTGACGTTCGCGTCCGCGTGCCACATCGAGGGGCTGGGGGCGGCGGTGCCGTTCTACGGCATCCCGCCGGCGGAGAAGGTCGACTACGGCCGGGTGACGGCGCCGATCCTGGCGCACTTTGCCAGCAAGGACGGGTGGGCGCAGCCGGAGCGGGCGAAGGAGATCCAGAAGCAGATCGAGGCCGCCGGCAAGACGACGATGCGCCTGGAGATCTACGAGGCGGACCATGCCTTCATGAACGACACGAGGCCGGAGGTGTACAGCGCCGAGGCGGCGGCCCTGGCCTGGTCCCGGACGGTGGAGTTCTTCAAGCAGCACCTGAGCTGAGGGGCCTGCCTGCGGGGAGGGGGCGGTGCTACAAGGAGGCCATGGCAGACACCGTTCTCCGGGCCATCGCTGACGACGGCTCCTTCCGCGTCGTCGCGGCGCTCACCACCGACACCGTGAAGGCCGTCGCGGAAGCGCAGCGGGTCACAGGGATCACCGCGAGCCTCCTCGGGGAACTGCTCACCGGGACGATCCTGATCCGGGAGACGATGGCGCCCCAGCTCCGGGTGCAAGGGATCCTCAAGAGCGGGACGTCCAGGGGGGGCTCCCTGGTGGCCGACTCCCACCCGGACGGCACCGCGCGCGGGCTGGTGAGCGGGCTGGAGCTCGGGGAGGACTCCGGCCTGCCGGGGGCGGTCCTCCAGGTGATGCGCACCCTGCACAACGGGGCGCTCCACCAGGGGATCGTCGAGTTCCGTGGGGGGAACATCTCCTCGGCGCTGATGGAGTACCTGCTGAACTCGGAGCAGGTCGCCTCCAGCGTCGCCGTGGCGGCGCTGCTGGATCACGACCGGATCGCGGTGGCCGGCGGCTACCTGGTGCAGCTCCTCCCGGAAGCGCAGCCCGAGGCGCTGGCGGCGATGACGGACCGGCTCACCCGGCTGACCAGCATCGAGTCGCTGCTCTCGATGGGGAAGGCCTCACCGGGGGAGCTGGCAGACGCGCTGCTGGCAGGGATGCCGTTCACACGCCTCGAAGAGCGCCCGCTGCGGTTCGGCTGCCGGTGCAGCAAGGAGCGGCTGCTGGCGACGCTGGCCACCCTCGACCCCGGGGAGATCCAGGAGATGATCGACGAGGGGAAGCCGGTCGACATCACCTGCGACTACTGCAACCTCAGGTACCTCATCGCGGTGGACGAGCTGAGGTCGCTCCTCGCCTGAGCGCCCACAGGTTCAGGGGCAGGCGCCGCACTTGAACTCGGCGACGCCAGCGACGCACTCGGCGTCCCACTCGGTCTTGCAGCAGGAGTCGTCCTTGGCGTGGATGCACTCCTGGCTCTTTGCATCCGTGCAGCCCGGGGAACCCCTTGGTCGCCTCGCAGCAGTTGTCACAGTCCCGATACACCCGGGGCACAAGAACGCCCCCTGCCCCCTGAGGCACGGAATCAGGCGGATTCCGCCCAGACTGCGAACGACCGTTCTAACCGGAGGAAAACCGCAGTAAGGAAGGAGCATGGCGGTCAAGAAGCTCACCATGGTAGCGCAGCAGGCGGTGGGGTTTGCCGAGCTCTTCCGGGCGATCTTCGCGGACGGGCTCCAGGGGCCGGTCCACTACCGGGTCGAGCTATCCGAGCCGGATGGCCCCTCGACGGCCGGGGGCAAGCTGGCGCTCCAGCACATCAAGCTGATCCCGGCCAACAACGGGACGACCCTGGTGATCGGCGCGGCCAACACCGTGGAGAAGACCGCGGAGCTGCGCTCCTTCGCCTTCGTCGCCCACCAGCATGCGCAGCGCTTCAAGGGGGCCACGCTGCCCATCGATCCCCAGAAATTCGCGGCCCTGATCGAGTCGCTCCGGACGTTCTTTTCCGATCGAGGCATGACCGTCACCCTCCAGGAACACGTCCCCACGGCGGCGCCGGTCCTTGAGGAGCGCCCCGCCTCCTCTCCCCTCCCCTGGATCGTCCTGGGCGCCGTCGTCCTGGCGCTGATCGGGGCGGGGGTCTTCTGGTACCTCCACCACCGCCCTCAGGGCGCGCTCGGCGGCGCTGGCTCCCTGCGGTTGGCCACCATCAGCGCCGACCCTCCCGCCTTGCGGTACCCGATCCCGAAGGGCAGCGGCTCGACGTCGGTCCGCGTGGCGTAGGCCTCCTGGAGCCGCCGCTGCGGCCTCCCGTCGAACAGCCCGTTGACCCCCCGAAACGAGCCAAACAGGTTCACGTCAAACCCCTGCTCCAGCAGCCCGTAGGCGACGCCGGTCTCGTCCTGGACGAGCTGCCGGGTCCGCTCCAGGATCAGCCCCCGTAGCGTCGAGAACCCGCGCTGCTGGAGCAGGTGCGAGGCTGCCTTCAGCACCACGGGCCCCCGGGCGAGCGACTCCAGCATCGCCAGCGCCCCTCGATCCCTCGCCAGCGCGGCGTCGGAGAGATCCACCTGGAGGTAGTCCACCAGCACCCGCGCCCCGTCCTCCCGGCGGCGCAGGTGAAGCCGGAGCGACGACCAGGTCTCCGGGACCGCTCGCGAGCCCGGGTGGCGCTCCAGCGCGCCGTCCGCCCGGATCCGCACCGGCTCCGCCGCGATCACCTGGAGCCCCTCCCGCTCGGCAAACGCCAGCAAGACGCCGCAGATCCCTCGTGCTCCCCCCGGCGCCCGGTACCCGGTTCCCAGGTGCATCGTCAGGAAAAATCCTCGCCGGGAGAAAGCGTCGAAGACCCGCTCGTAGAGATCCAGCGTGGCGTCCAGCGCCCCAAGATCCAGCACGGACAGATCCGGCGGCGGCCCCCCCTCCTGGAGCGCCACCAGGACGTAGCGGCTCGCCCCCGGGTAAAACCGCCGTACCGTCACCAGATCCGGCCCCGCGAAGGGGTAGAGCACCGTCGCCCTCTCCGCCGCAGCCAGGTGCTTCTGCCCCCAGCCCAGCATCGCCTTGCCCCGGCTCGCCTCGAAGGCGTCGAAGCTCGCGTTCGTCGCTTGCGCATGCTGCTCCAGCCGCGCCCTCCTCGGCCCCGGAGGAGCCTCCGCCGACAGCCCCGCGAGCTGCCTCGCGCTCCGGCCCAGCGCCGCGTCCTCCGGCGGCTCGTCGACCCCGCCAAGCCCCCGGGCCGACGCGCTCCCCGCGGCGCTGCCGCCGTGCCCGAGCTGAGCGTGGAGCAG
>CAZSDX010000230.1:0-10553 GCA_964605685.1 uncultured Polyangiaceae bacterium | reverse complement strand
CGGACGCCGCGGGGCCCGGCCCCGCCGAGGGGGCGGCCGAGGGCGACGGGGGCGGTACGCTGCCGCTTGCCGGCGCCGCCGCCCTCGAACAGCCCAGCACAACAAGCGAAAGCAAAACCCACCGCGCCGAAGAGGAACTCGACTCCACCGGGGCTCTGTACCAGAAGGCGGGCCGGAGAGGCTGAGCCTCGTCCCTCTTCTCCGTCCTGCGCCCGCTCGCCATGCCTCCGCCCTCCCTGGATCGTCGCCGCCTGCTCCTGGGCGCTGGAGCCCTGGGGCTGGGCTGGCTGGGCTGCCAGCGCCTCCCCTGGATGGCCTCCGGATCGCTGCCCCAGCAAGCCTACGTCTGGCAGAGGGTATGGAATGACCCTGTTCGGGAGGCGGTCCTCGGGGCCTCCCTGGACGTGTCCGGGCTGGTGGTGCTGGGGGCCGAGGTCCAGTGGACCCGGGAGGAGTTCGAAAAATACCCCGTCGGGTTCGACGGGACCGCGCTGCGGCAGGCCGGGGTGCCCGTGGGGCTGGCGATCCGGGTCCACGAGGCGAAGGCGGGGCTCGGCGCGGAGCAAGCCCGGGCGGTGGCGGCGCAGATCGAGGAGGCGCTGGAGCGGGCAGCGCGGGCTTCCTTGCCGGTGAACGAGGTCCAGGTGGACCTCGACTGCCCGGCGTCACGCCTGGACGGGTACCGGCGCTGGCTGCCGTCGCTCCGGGGGGCGACCGGGGGCGCCCGGCTGACCTTTACGGCGCTGCCGTCCTGGCTGAAGCGCCCGGCCTTCTGGGGGCTGCTCTCGGCGGCGGACGGGTACGTGCTCCAGGTGCACGGGGTCGAGCGGGCCTCCGCCGGGGCGCGGCTCTTCGACCGGGAGCAGGCCCGGCGCGCGGTGGATCTGGCGGGGGCGCTCGGGGCTCCGTTTCGCCTGGCGCTGCCGACCTACGGCTACCGGCTCGCCCTGGGCGCCGACCGGAAGCTCGCCGGGATCGCCGCGGAGGGGGCTCCGCCGTGGCCCGAGGAGGTGGAGGTGCGTCGGGTGGCCGCGCCAGCGCCGGAGGTGGCCGCGCTGGTGCGCTCGCTCCAGGACGGGCGGCCCGGGGCGCTCCGGGGGTTGCTCTGGTACCGGCTGCCGGTGCGGGGCGCCGAGCTCAACTGGACGATGACCACGCTGCGCTCGGTGCAGCGCGGGGTGGCGCCCCGGGCACGGCTCCGGGGGGAGGTGGTGCCGCTGGACGAGGGAGGCTGGTCCGTGGCGCTGCGGAACGAGGGGGACGACGACGCCTTCCTGACGGGGACGGTGGAGGTGCGGTGGGAGGCGGGGCGGTGCGTGGCCTCCGACGGGGTCGGCGGGGTGGAGGTCGCGCCCGACGGCGGCGACCGGCGGCGGTTCCTGGTGCGCCGGGAGCTGCGGGTGCCCCCGGGGCTCCGGAGGGAGATCGGATGGATCCGGATCGAGGACGCCCGGGGCCTCTGGGTACAGGTGAACGATGAGGCGATGGGCTAGGACGACGGCGGCGCTGGCGCTGGCGAGCGCGGGGGTGGCGTGGGCTTGCGGGCCATTTTTCCCGGAGCGATTGCTGCTGGATCGCTCCGCGACGCTGCTGGCAGCCCCCCCGACCCGGATGGACGCGGAGCTGGACCGGCGCAAGACGCCTGTCCCCCCGGTCACGCCGCGCTGGACCACCGAGACCGGCGATCACCCCCACGCAAAGCAGACCGTCGAGGTCGACCTCAAGGAGCTGGCGCAGGCCCTCGAAGGGAAACCCGACGCCGACGCGCTGCTCAAGCGCTACCGGGAGGTCCGCCGGCTGCTGTGGACCCTGACCGTGGAGGTCGCCAACGGCAGCGGAGGCGCCCGTCGTCCGCCGCTGACCCCACCGGAGGGGATCCCGGGCGAGTTCGCTGACTACCTCGAAGGGGCCATCGCCCGGGCCCGGGGCGACACCGCAGGCGCCCTCCGGGCCTGGGAGCGCCTGCTCCAGCGGCCCCCCGCGGAGCGACGCTTCCGGTCGACCTGGGCGGCGTACATGCTGGGGGTCAGCCACCACGGGAGCGACCGGAGCAAGGCGGTCCGGTGGTACCAGGAGACCCGGGCGCTGGCGGCGCAGGGGTTCCGGGATGGGCTGGGGCTGGGAGCCGCCAGCCTGGGGCGAGAGGCCCAGGTGGAGCTACACCACCAGCGCTTCGACCGCGCCGCCCAGCTCTACCTGGAGGCCAGCGCCCTGAAGGATCCCTACGGCCCCTCCTCGCTCCGGGAGCTCTGCTGGGGCTTGCTCCGGGCGGATCCCAGCGTCCAGCGGCAGGCGGTGAGGCAGCCGGTGGTCCGGGAGGTGCTCGGGATCTACCTCACCACCACCGATCCAGGCCCGCTCAACGCCGGCTCCTCCGAGGAGCGAATCCACACGATGCTCCTGGCCGAGACCCGGGACGAAAAAGACCTACCCGGCGCCGACCGCCTGGCGTGGTTCGCCTACCAGCGGGGAGAATTCCAGGCCGCCGAGGAGTGGCTCCGGCGGGCCCCGGAGGGCTCCCCGGTGGGGGCGTGGATCCGCTCCAAGCTGCTGGCGCGCCGGGGCAAGCTCCGGGAGGCCGCCGAGGCGCTGACCCGGGCCGTCGCCGCCTTCCCGGAGGCCCCGGGTCAGCCGCCTGCCGAGGGGGCCGACGAGCCTGCCCCGTTCGAGCCTGCCCGGAGGCTCCGGGGGGAGCTGGGCGTGCTGAAGCTGGCTCGCGGTCAGTTCCTCGAAGCCCACGAGCTGCTGCTGCGCGCCGGCTACTGGCGCGACGCCGCCCACGTCGCCGAGCGCGTCCTCACCCTGGACGAGCTGCGCGCCCACGTCGACCGCTCCTGGCCCGAATCCACAACCCCGCCTGCGACCCGCCCCGGCGCCGATCCGGAGGAGATCCCGGCGCTGGACACCGGAGGGCAGCTCCGTTACCTGCTGGCCCGCCGCCTCGCCCGGGCAAACCGCTGGCAGGACGCCCGCGCTTATTTCCCTGCGCAGCTCCGGGGCAGGGTCGATTCCTACCTGGAAGCGATGGCGACCTCGCGCGACGGGAAGAAGAGCGCCGAGGAGCGGGCAGACGCGCTGTGGACCGCGGCGAGGATCGAGCGAGAGAAGGGGATGGATCTGCTGGGGACGGAGCTGGGGCCAGACTGGTTCGTGGACGGCGGGCAGTTCGACGAGGATCAGCAGCTCGGGACCCCGGTGGCGAAGGAGAAGCTGGGGGTGAGGTCCGCGGCGGAGGAGGGGCGGGCGAGGCAGAGCGCCCCGGCGTACCCGGGACGCTTCCACTACCGGTACCTGGCGGCGCAGCGCGCGCTGGAGTCGACGAGGCTGCTGCCCGCGAAGGATCCCCGGATCTCGGAGAGGCTCTGCGCCGCCTTCCGCTGGCTGAAGAACCGGGACGCGAAGGCCGCGCAGGTCTACGCGAGGGAGGCGCGGCGGCGGGGCGAAGGGTGCCGGTGAGGAGCCTCAGGCCGCCGCGGCGCGGGAGCGGTCCACGAGGGGGAGGCCGACCTTTTCGAACCACCAGAGGGCGCCCACGACCAGGCTACGGCGGTCGCTGACGAAGCTGGGGGCCTTGCCCTCGAAGGCGTGGCCGATGAACTGGAAGCCCCAGCCCACGGTGAACAGCGGCACCGCCAGCGGCAGCCCGATGAGCGAGGCGCCCAGGGGCAAGCTGGCCAGGATCATCGGGATCCCGACCTTGTGGCAGGCCTGGTTGGTGGGGTTCTGGTGGTCCTGCTCGTAGCTCTGGAACAGCCCGTTCCACTCGTCGTTCAGCTTCAACATGGCGGGGCTGTCCCTAGCACAACGCCGGCGCCGGGGTCAGCCCTTGAGCCGGGTGTGGAGCAGCTCCGCGAAGGCGCTCATCGCGTCGATGGTGGTGAAGACCCCGACCACCTTGTTGTTGTCGAGCACCACCGCCGAGCCGAACTTCTTCTCGGCCATCTCCGCCACCACCTCGTCCAGCGCCGCCTCGGGGCTGACCGTGTACGGATCCGGGGTCATCGCGTCCTCGACGGTGACCTTCTCCGGGTCCACGTCCTTGAGCGTCTCCACCAGGTGCAGATCCCGGTCGGAGAGGATGCCCACCAGACGACCTCCCTCCAGCACCGGCAGGTGCCGGATCCGGTGCTCCCGCAGAACCTTGTGCGCGTAGGCCAGGGTCTGCTCCTTCCCCACGGTGATCGGGCTGGTCGTCATGTACTTGCTGATTTTCGGGATCGCCTTCATACCTTCCCCACGAGCAAGCCCCAGGCCAGCGCAATCCCCGCGGGGAACCCGCGAGATCCCCCATTTTTCAGGTCTTTTCTTGCATGTGCAGGCGCGCCGATTGCGCGGGATCGGGGCGACCCTCCTCGGCGTGGCTTGCGGGTCTAGGTAGGGTTGCCTAACCTGGGGGCATGGGCGACGTCCGGAGGTTGTCGGAGCGGTTGATGGCGGGGGAGGTGACGACGGAGACGGAGCACCCGTTCAATCCGCAGGTGATCCTGGAGGAGCTGGGTCCGCGTTCGGCGTTTTTTTCGGGTTTTGCCAACGTGGGGGTGCTCGACACGGACGAGGGGCTGGTGCTCGTCGACACGGGGAGCTGGCTGCTGGCGCAGGCGAGCTACGAGAAGATCCGGGCGTGGAGTCCGAGGGGGGTGAAGGTGGCGCTCTTCACCCACGGGCACATCGATCACGTGATGGGGCTGGGGCCCTTCGAGGACGAGGCGGAGCGCCAGGGGAGGCCGCGCATCGAGGTGGTGGCCAACGAGGCGCTGCCGGCGCGCTTCGAGCGCTACCGGCGGACGCAGGGCTACAACGGCTGCATCAACAGCCGGCAGTTCGGCGCGCCCATCGGGTGGCCCAGCTCCTACCGGGAACCTGATCGGCTGTTCCGGGGGACGAGCAGCCTGGAGATCGGGGGGCTCACCGTCGAGCTCCATGCGGCACGGGGAGAGACCGACGACCACGCCTGGGCCTACGTGCCAGAGCGGCGGGTCCTGTTCACCGGGGACCTCTTCATCTGGGCCTCGCCGAACGCAGGAAACCCCCAGAAGGTGCAGCGCTACCCGCTCGAATGGGCCCAGGCCCTCCGGGAGATGGCAGCCCTCGGCGCCGAGGTGCTCTCGCCGGGCCACGGCCCACCCATCTGGGGCGAGGAGGCGGTGCGGCGCGCGCTCTCGGAGACCGCCGAGCTTCTGGAATTCCTCGTGCGAGAGACCCTCGACCGGATGAACGAGGGGATGACCCTCGACCGGATCCTCCACGAGGTGAAGGCCCCGGAGCGCCTGCTGTCGAGGCCGTACCTGCGCCCGGTCTACGACGAGCCCTCGTTCGTCGTACGGAACATCTGGAGGCTCTACGGAGGCTGGTACGACGGCAACCCCTCGCGACTGCTCCCGGCGCCGGACGCGGCGGTGGCACGGGAGCTGGCGGCGCTGGCAGGGGGAGCCGCCAGGCTGGCGGCCCGCGCGACGGAGCTCCTGGACCAGGACAGCGCGCTGGCGGCGCACCTGGCGGAGCAAGCCTGGCTCGCGTCCCCGGAGGACGCCGGCATCAAGGAGGCCAGGCGCGCGGTGTACCGGCGGCGGGTCGAGGAGGCGACCTCGCTGATGGCCAAGGGGATCTTCCGGGCGGTCGTCGACGACTGATCGCCTCGGAGCGCCGGGCGGGTCAGGTTTCGGTCACGTCCTCCGAGGAGGAAAGGCGCCCCGGGGAGGGGTGCTTAAGGTCGCGCGCCATGGGGCTACGGCGCTGGTACGGGCTGAAGCGGCTGGTCTTCGACACCTTCGATCACACCACCTCCTTCGTGCAGAAGACCGAGGAGGGCGTCGCCGAGCGCACGCTCCGTACGCTGGACCTCGTGCCCCCCGTGGGCGAGGCGGCCCGGGCCGTCGTGTCGGTGCAGCAGGTCATCTCCCGGGGGGTGTATGCCTCGATTCGGGGGGTGGGCCGCGTGGTGGATGCGGTGACCGAGATCCCCTTCCGGATCGCCCTGGAGCAAGGGGCCGCCCCGGACGATGGACCTCCCCTGGACTCCGACGCCACGGGCTCCGCCGCCTGGATCGCTGACTCGGCCCAGGCCGCCCTCACTGGTTTCTTCGGAGATCGGCTGGAGCAACACAAAAATCCCCTCGCCGAGGCCATGTCCCTGCGCCACGAGGGGCAGGAGGTCCCGATCTCCCCGCAGGGGCTACGGCAGGCGTTCCCGGAGGCGACGGGCAGGCTGGTGGTGCTTGTCCACGGGCTGACCTGCACCGAGTGGTGCTGGAGCTTCCAGGCCCGGGAGCGCTGGGGTGACCCCCGGATGAACTACGGCGCCGCCCTGGCCCGCGACCTCGGGGTGACCCCGCTCTTTGTCCGCTACAACTCCGGTCGCCACGTCTCCGACAACGGCCGGGACCTGGCCGAGCTGCTGGGGAAGATCGTCGAGGCGTGGCCCGTGCCCGTCGAGGAGGTCTCCCTGCTCGGGCACAGCATGGGCGGCCTGGTGGCCCGCAGCGCCGCCCACCAGGCCGCCCAGGGGGGGGCTCCCTGGGTCGCGCGGCTGCGCCGGGTGATCGCGGTGGGCTCCCCGCACCTCGGCGCCCCGCTGGAGAAAGCCGTCAACGCCCTGACCTACGCGCTCAAGCGCGTGGACGCTGCCGGCGCCCAGGTGCCCGCCCAGGTCCTCGACCTCCGGAGCGCCGGCATCAAGGATCTCCGCTTCGGCTACACCGTCGAGGACGAGTGGAAAGATCGGGATCCGGACGCGCTGCTGGAGGACAACCGCAAGGAAATTCCCCTCCTCGACGGGGTCGCTTACGCCTTCGTCGCCTCCACCCTCACCCGCGATCCCGATCACCCGGTCGGGTCGCTCCTGGGCGACCTGCTGGTGCGCCTCCCCAGCGCCACCGGCCAGCACCCGGAGCCCGCCCGTCGGGTCCCGTTCCACCTTGGCTCGATCCACGGGGGTCTCTCTCACCTCACCCTGGCCAACCACCCGGACGTTTACGAGGTGATCCGGGGGTTCTTTTCGGACCTTCCCCCCGGAACGCTGGAGAACTATTGGTAAGATGACCTAACATGGTCGCATGCGGAACGTAGCAAGGTCGGTGGTAGCGGGGGCGCTGGTGGGGCTGGTGGGGTGCGGCGGCGGGGAGATGGAGGCCGGAGGTTCCGGGGGGGCGGGGGGCGGGGCGACCTCGGTGCCGACGTTCCACGGGGAGGTGGAGGCGGTGCTCCAGAAGCGGTGCCAGAGCTGCCACCGGGAGGGAGGGCTCGCGCCGTTTGCGCTGACGGACTACGAGAGCGCGCGGGGGTACGCGCCGATGCTGGCGAAGGTGACGAGGGAGCGGTCGATGCCGCCGTGGGGCGCGGCGACGACGGAGGAGTGCGCGCCGAGGCTCCCGTTCCAGGACGACATGAGCATGACGGAGGAGGAGATCGAGCTGATCCAGCGGTGGTCGGAGGCAGGCGCTCCGAAGGGAGATCCGGCGAAGGCGCCGGGGCCGGTGATCTTCCAGGATCTGGCGCTGAGCGGGGTGACGGATGATCTCCCGCTGCCGGCGCCGTACACGGTGGCAGCGGGGACGAGCGACGAGTTCATGTGCTTCGTGATCGATCCGAAGGTGGCGGAGACGGCCTACGTGGACGGGCTTGCGGTGGTCCCGGGGGATCCGCGGGTGGTGCACCACGTCCTTGTCTTCAAGGATCCGAAGCGCGAGGCGCTGAAGCTGGCGGACGAGACGGGGAAGTACCCGTGCTTCGGGGGCTCCGGGGTCGGGTCCGCGTCGCTGTTCGCCGCCTGGGCGCCGGGGGTTCCTCCGGTGACCTTCTCGGGGGAGACCGGCCTGGAGCTGGAGAAGGATAGCCTGCTGATCCTCCAGCTCCACTACCACCCGCAGCAGACCCAGGACACGCCGGACCAGACGCGGGTGCAGCTCCGGAGGAAGGCGGACAAACCCAAGTACATCGCCCGGACCCGGTTGCTGGGCAACGCCAGCAGTTCGGGCGGCGCGCTGAAGCTGCTGGCGGGGCCCGGGGACAGCGGCAAGGTGGAGTTCCGGATCCCGGCGGGGGCCCGGGGCCACACGGAGACCATGGAGTTCACCGTTCCGAGCAGCTACAAGGACGTGCGGCTGGCGTCGGTGGGCACCCACATGCACTGGGTGGCGACGGACATGAAGATCGAGGTGATCCGCCCCGGGGGGGAGCAGGAGTGCCTGGTGCAGACGCCCTACTACAACTTCAACTGGCAGCGGGGCTACACCTACGACGCGGCGAGCTACGACGAACTGCCGGCGCTCAACCCGGGCGACATCCTCCGCATGCGCTGCACCTACGACAACTCGATGGAGAACCCCTGGCTCGTCAAGGCGCTCAAGGAGCAGCACCTGACCGCGCCGGTGGACGTGCTGCTGGGCGAGGAGACGCTGGAGGAGATGTGCCTGGGGGCCTTCACCTTCCTGTCGCCGTCGTCGTCCGAGGGCGGCGGCAAGGAGCCCGCGTACCCGCCGCTCCCGTGCAGCGTCGATCCGATCCCGGCGGATCTCCCGGCGCTCGACGGCAAGCTGGCGGCGCTGGACGAGGGCAAGGGATCGGCGCCAGCGCCCTCCACGGGGGGCGACCCGACGGGCCTCTGGTACGTGGACAGGATGACCACCTACCTGCCGAAGAACCTGGCCAGCTTCGTGGACATGGATGCCTCCACGCTGGTGGGGAAGGGCTTCTTCGAGTTCAAGGAGGACGGCACCTTCCGGCAGATGACCCAGACCTTCACCACCCTGGTCACCGGGGCCGCGGGCACCATCGAGCAGCCCAACGCCCAGAGCGCGGTGGGCTCTTTTGCCGTCGAGGGGAGCGCGATCAAGTTTTCCTCCACCTGCCCGGAGAACGGCTCCAGTACCTCTCTCTTCACGGTGAACGGCGACCGGCTCACCGTCGTGAGGGAGCAGAAGATCCAGCAGGGGACCCTGGTGATCGCCCTGGAGGCCGTCCGGAAGAAGTGAGGAGGAGACGGGGGAGGCTCCCCTCCCCGGAGGGGACGAAGATGCCTGGTTTCGCGGCAGGAGTGTCGCCACCAGCAGAACTCCCACCAGCAAGGCCAGGACCACCAGGCTCCCGGTCAGGATGACCCTGCGGCGCGAGGGCGGAGGCTCCACGAGCAGGGGGGCCCCGGCGCCTCCCGAAAGGGGAGCTGTCCCGGGGCGTTCGAGCCCGAGGGGTTCAACCCGGGGGCTGCGGGAGCGGGGATATCCAGGTTTTCCGTGTCTTGAGGGTGGTGCGAAGGGTGCGCAGCCCATCGAGGTCGAGGGATTCCAGGTGCGCTCGGCGTTCGGGGGTCACCTCGATGGATAGCAGCTCGCACAGGTCCTCGATGGCCTCGCGGGCGGTGACCACGGCTCTCTCCTCTGCCTGGCGCTCCCGCTCTTCCGCTGCGTTTCGGGCTGCACGGTCGACCTTCGCTTGCTCCTCGGCGGTCTGGCGAGCCACGGACTCTGCCTCCGCGCGCTTCCCGTTCTTCTCTTCCTTGGTCAGAACCCTCGCTCGTCCCTCCTTGTCTCGCGAGAGAACCGCCCTCCCTCCCTCCAGCCTCCACCACACACCGGTCTCTTCGCTGAAGACAGGGCCAGCACCCGCGTACACGCGCTCCAGTCGCTCGCCTTTTCCCTTCCGGTAGAGCTGAAATACATACGCCGGATTTGCGGCCAGCGGATCCACGAGCATCAGCTCGTTGACGCCCAGGGCGGTGTATTTTTCCGAAGCATCCTGGTAGTCTTTCTCCCAGTTGGATTCCGAAACGAGTTCGAAGGCGAAGAGGGGAGGGGGAACGCTGGGGTCATAGGCGGGCCAGCGCTCGAAGTTCCGTTCGGTGGGGTTTCCCGGGAGGATGTAGCCGTCGGGACGGACGCCGACCCGCAGGTCATCGGCTCGCAGCAGCATGTCTTGTTCGGCGCCGATGAACCAATCGTGGCCATCCTCCTCGGCAAGGCTCTCGAGGATCTTGAGCAGCTCTCTCTGCAACCAGAAGACCATCCAGGAAGTTCCCACCTCTTCGTCATCCTCCGGCAAGTACCAGCGGCGAAGGTCGTCGGGCCAGGCAACTTGCACGGTAGCCGAGGGCTCCCACGAGGACACAACAGGCGCGACCGAGGCCATGAAGAAGCAAGGTAGCATTCCCGGGGGGCTGCTGGCCACCCTGCTCGGGCCATCCCTGAATTGCTTAGCTCCCAAGCGGGTCACCCGCTCGTTTCTGGTCGGGCTCCCCTCTGGAGGGCGGGTGACCCGCTTTCGGAAGCCTCCCGGGGGGCGTCCGGAGCGGGTGGCCTGCGCCCGGAAGCCTCCGGCGAGCCCCTGGGAGCGGGTGACCCGCCGAATCCCGCCTCCTCCGGGGGCTTGCGGTGGGGGCCTTCGGAAGCCAGCGGGGTGCCCTGGTTCACGCCCCCTCGGGCGGCCAGGTCCGGTGAGTTTTGAGGTGTTTGCGCAGAGCGGCCAAGGCAGGGAGGTCCATGGCCTCCAGGGCCTGGAGGCGTTCGGTGCCAAGCTCGATGGCCAGGATCTCGCACAGATCCTTCACCGCTTCCCTCGCTTCT
>CAZSDX010000229.1:0-10564 GCA_964605685.1 uncultured Polyangiaceae bacterium | reverse complement strand
CGCCGCCCTCGCCGCTGCCCGCGCCGCCGCCCTCACCCCCGGAACCCGCGTCGCCCCCGGAGCCGCCGGAGCCTCCCGAGGGGCCCGGGCACAGCCCGATCTGGCAGGGCTGGCAGCGTCCTTCCCAGCAGACCTGCGCCGGAGGACACACGGGGGAACCGACGAAGCCCTCCCGGGTGCAGGATACCTCCTCAAGGGTGGCGGGGATCGCGAGCTGGCATGCGGCAAGCAAGCCCAGCACCGTCACCCCGGAGGAACGTCGAACCCACAGAAACCAGGGGGAGCGCGGTTGGTGCGCCATCACAGAGGGCCAGGCTACCCCCAGAGAGGGCGCCCGCGCCAGCCTTTAGAACCGCCCACCCCACCCCACCAGGCCACCCCCCCGGGTCGGGCTCACAAAGGCGGTGGGGGGGCTCCTGCCCGGCGGCGCATCCCGGAGGAAGTAGAGGAGCGCGGCAGCCCCCCCGGAGGCCAGGGCCACCCCGAAGCTGATGTCCGCGAAGAGGCCGCTCTGGTGGGCGCGGCGCTGGCGATCCTCCAGGGTCTCAATGCTCTGATCTGCGGTGGACGCCTCGGGACGGAGCGACAGGGCGCGGACTCCGAAGAACACCCCGGCCCCTGCGGCGACCAGGGCGAGCCCCCCGGTGCCGTAGACCAGCGCGTCCAGCCGTCCCTTGCGGGGGGGCGGGGGGGGCTCGATGCTCGGTGAACTGGAAGGCGGAGGCGGCGGAGGAGGCTCGGCGGAGGCAGAGGCGGAGGCGGGGGGCTTGTTTCTGTTCAGCTCGGCGCGGGCCCCTTCGAGCCGCCGGAGGGTGGCCCGGACCCGCTCCTTCTCTTCGTCGTCGGTCTCCAGGTTCAGGTACAGCTCGAAGTTCCGGATGGCGTTGTCGATCTCGCCCAGCTTCTCGTAGAGGAGGCCCAGGTTGTAGGGCAGCTCCTTGGCGGTGGGGTCGAGCTTGCGGGCCTCCACGAGCTTGTCGACGGCAGCCCGGTACTGGCCCGACTTGTAGAGCTTGAGGGCCTCCTGGTAGGCGATCTGAGCCCGGTCCTGGGGGGTCGCCTCGGGGGGAGCGGCGTGGCCTGTCCCGGCGAGGGCGACGAGCGCCAGCGAGGCCGCGAGGGACCAGCCGTATCGACCCCGACGCTGACGGATGGTAGCCGCGGAAAAATACCGCATGGCGCGGGACCATACCCCAACCGCAAGCCCGCGCCCAGAAGGCGCGCCGGTGCTAGGCTGGTCGGGATGAGTTCTCCGAAAGAAGCCCCGCGGACCAGCGCCCTAGCGGTGGCGTCCCTGGTGACGGGGGTGCTTGCCTGCGTGCCGTTCCTCGGGCTGGCGGCGGTCCTCCTGGGGGGCATCGGGTTGCTCCGGATCCGCTCCTCCGAGGGGCGCCTCGGGGGGACGGCCTTCGCCGCGGTGGGTCTGTCCCTGGGCTCCTTCAACGTGCTGGTCTCCGGGGTGATCCTGGCGGCCTTGCTGAGCGACGACCCGGCGCCGGCACCCGTGGCCCCGACGGCGCTCGCCCCGGCGCCCGCCCCGGCACCCACACCACCTTCCGGCGGCGACGAGGGAGGACAGATGACCACCATCAACCAGGTCACGGAGGTGGTGGTGGGGAAGGTGCGCCTCGTGGATATCCCGCCGACGCGCCAGTCGCTGGCGGCAGAGCTGGAGGCGCAGCAGGCCGCGGCGCAGGCCTCCCGCGAGCGGCTGGTGCTTTTCACCGGGGCCGAAGGGTGCCGACCGTGCATGAGCGTGGCGGCGGTGCTTCCGGAGCCGAGGATGCAGGCGGCGCTGGCGGGGGTGAGGCTGGTACGGGTGGACGTGAACGTGCTGGGGC
The DNA here is from genome assembly GCA_964605685.1 of uncultured Polyangiaceae bacterium. GTDB lineage: Bacteria > Myxococcota_A > Polyangia > Polyangiales > Polyangiaceae > JANWXX01. The sequence goes on along the minus strand of CAZSDX010000229.1, from coordinate 8,723 downwards.
AGGAGCTGAGCGATCTCGGGGTCCCGACCAAGAAGATCCCCGGATTTTATCTCCTGGGGAGGGATCTCAGCCCCACCGACGGGATCAACGGCGGCGAGTGGGACGACGACACCGCGGACAACGCAGGGCCGGTGCTGGAGAGCTTCCTCAAGGGGGCCCTGCGCAAGCGCCGGGAGTCTTTCTCTCCGCTACCCCGGCGCCCCCGGGCCTCTCCGCGGGGTACCCCTCGCCCTGGCTCGACCTTCCTCTTACGCATCGGAGTCGTTGAGCGTCCGGTCAGGCTTCGCTAGGGTAATCGGTCGATGTCCACTGCCACACCCCTTGCCACGCCGATCCCTGTCGGCGCTGCCATCGCCTCGGACTCGCTCCGCGCTGCCCTCGAGACCCGACGATCCAGGGGAGAGCGCTACACCCTCGCCGAGGCCACGGCGGTGCTTGTGCCGCTCTGCGTCGACCTGGCCCAGCACCACGATGCCGGGCAAACCTTCTTCCTGACGCCCTCGGTGGTGCGGGTCGAGGGGGGAGCGCCGCGGCTCGATCTTGCCTCGGCGCGGGGGGCCCCCACGCTGCCGCGGGACAAGAGCTGCCTCGCCCCGGAGGAGCGCCAGGGGAAGCCCGGCAACGCCCGCGCCAGCGTCTTCTCCGTCGGCGCGATCCTCTACGAGATGGTGACCGGCGAGGCCGTGGGGCCGGGCATGAGGCGCCCCACCGAGGTCGTCCCCCAGCTCCCCGAGGCGCTGGAGGTCGTGCTCAGCAAGGCGCTGGTCTCTGATCCGGCGCATCGCCCTGACGACCTGAGGGCGCTGGCCCAGGCCCTCCATAACCTGGCCCCGGAGGCGTCCGCCGAGGTGCCCTCCGGCAACGCGGACAAGCTCGACGGCGATGACGAATTCGAGGTCGACGTGCGGCTGTCGATGATCCCTCCGGCGGGCCCCCGGGTGGACATCCCCAGGGCGGCGGCGGTGCCCGCGGTCGACGCCTACGGAGTCGTCGCGGTCCAGGCCCAGCGCGCGGTCAACCGCAACGACCCCACGACTCGCCTGGCGGACCTCAAGGCCCGCCTCGAGAGCGACACCCGGCCCCGCTACGTGGTCATCCAGGATGGCATGGACCACGGACCTTTCAGCGCCGTCGAGCTGCTCCAGCAGATCGCCTCCCACACGTTCACCGAGGACAGTTTGCTACGGGACACGTTCTCCCAGGAGGAGCGCGCGATCAAGGACTGGGAGGAGTTCGCCCCCTTCGCGGAGCAGGCGAAGCTCCACCGGGAGATCAAGGCAGAGAAGGTCGAGCTGGAGAAGACCATCACCGCGGAGAAGAAGGCCACCACCAGCAAGGCCCTCATCGGCGGCGCTTCTCTGGCGGCGGTGACCCTCCTCATCGCCGCCATCGTCCTCAAGGCCCGGGGGGCCCGCGACGACACGGTGACCGTCACCGGCGACACCGCCGTCAACGTCGACATCGCCGGGGGCGTCAAGGGCGGGGACAAGGGCAAGCCCGGTGCCGGTGGTCCCGGGGGCGTCGGGGGGCGCCTCCCCGCCGCTGGCGGCTTCCCGATGCTGCCCTCCGGCTTGTCCTGCGAGGGGGCCCAGGCGAAATACGTCGAGGAGATGAAGATGGGCGAGAAAGGCGCCCCTGACCTCACGCAAGGCCAGTTCGCCGCCGTGCTGAACAACGGCTCCTACCTCAACGGCTGCGGCGTCCCCGAGAGCACCCAGGTCAACATCTGCGCCGCCGTCCAGAACGGGCGCGCCGTCGGCGTCACCGTCTCCATGCAGCCCCCCAACCCCGGGGCTCAGTCCTGCGTGGCCAGCAAGGTTCGTGGGCTCTCGTTCCCCTCCAACCCCAAGCTCGACATCGCCCGCACCACGTTCAAATGAGCCTCCCCCGGCCCGCCTGCGCCATCGCCCTCGCCGCGCTGCTGTCCGGGTGCTCGGCGCCGGTCGCCACCTCGCTCCTCGAAGACGACGCCAACCGCATCCTGCTCGCCCTGCATCGCTCCGGTATCCACGGCGAGAAGGAGGCCGACCCCGCCGCCGAGGGGCGCTTCCTCGTGCTGGTCCACCGCGACGAGGTGAGCCGCGCCGTGGTGACCCTGCGCGACGAGGAGCTGCCCCCGCGCCCTTCCCCTGGCGTCCTCGACGCCGTGGGGAAATCTTCCCTCGTCCCGAGCGCGGCCGTCGAGCACGCTCAGTACATCGCGGGCCTCGCCGGCGACCTGGAGCGCACCCTGTCCGGCGTCGACGGGGTCGTCTCCGCCCGGGTCCACCTCTCCTCGCCCTCCCGCCAGCCTCTCGACCCGAGCCCGACCAAGGCGACTGCCTCGGTGCTGCTCAAGCACCGGGGGAGCACTGCGCCGATTTCGCCCGAGGCGGTCCAGCAGCTCGTCGCGGGCGCCGTCTCTGGGCTGCTGCCGTCGGACGTTGCGGTGGTGCTTGTCCCTCGGTCGCCCCAGGCGCCGCAGGGGGTTGAATTGACCCGGGTGGGGCCGGTGGTCGTCACCCGGGCGACGGCGGGCTACCTCCGGGGCGCCGCGGTCCTCGCGCTGCTGGCCTGCGCCCTGCCGGCGGTGGCGCTGCTGGTCGTCTGGCAGCGGGGGCGGCGGGCGCTGGCGGCGGCGTTGAGCGACCCGGCGGGGGGCTCCTCGTGATCCAGATCGACCGGATCGAGAAATCCTTTGGCCACAACCGGGTGCTCCGGGAGGTCTCCTTCGAGGTGCCGAAGGGCTGCCTCTACGGGTTGATCGGCCCCGGCGCCAGCGGCAAGAGCGTGCTCTTGAAGATCACCGCGGGGCTGATCCGCCCGGAGCGGGGGCGCATCGTGGTCGAGGCGCAAGACATCTTCTCCATGGCCGACATCGAGCTCCAGAAGTTCCGCGCCAACTTCGGGATGCTCTTCCAGAACTACGCCCTCTTTGACTACCTGACGGTCTACGAGAACATCGCGTTCCCGCTGCGCCGGATGACGACGATGACGGAGGAGCAGATCCGGGAGCGGGTGGCCGACCGGCTCAAGCGGGTGCAGCTCCCCGGCTTCGAGGACCGCATGCCCTCGGGGCTCTCGGGGGGGCAGAAGAAGCGCATCGGGGTGGCGCGGGCCACGGTGATGCAGGCGCCCTACGTGCTCTACGACGAGCCCGCGGCGGGGCTGGATCCGGTGACATCCCAGCGGATCTTCAACCTGCTGCGGGACGAGCAGCGGGCCGCCGGCAGCACGGTCATCATGGTGTCCAGCGACATCGAGCGGCTGCTGACGGTGACCGACCGGGTGGGGATGCTGTACAAAGGCCGGCTGATCTTCGACGGGACCACCGAGGAGGCCAAGGGGAGCCAGGACCCTTACGTCCGCCAGTTCGTCCACGGGCTCGTCGAGGGGCCACTTTAGCCGGGGCGGGCTGTGGTATAGCCTGCGGTCGTGGCCTCGAACGACAGCGCATCTCCCGGTCTGTTCCACTCCATGGGCGAGTCCCTCCTGGAGATGGCCGAGACCGCCGGGGGGATGGGGGTGCTTTTTGGGCGCATCCTGGTGAGGCTGGCGAGGCTCCGCTTCGACGGTGCGGAGTTCATGCGCTCGATGTACAAGATGGGGGTCAAGTCGGTCCCGATCGTGATCGTGACCGCGCTGTTCACCGGGGGGATCATGGTGATCCAGGCGGCTCCCATCGTGAAGCGCTACGGCGCCCAGGGGCTCCTCGGCTGGGGGGCGGGGTTCGGCACGCTGCGGGAGATCGGCCCGCTGCTCACCGCTCTGATGCTCTCCGGGCGGGTCGGCGCCAACAACACCGCCGAGCTGGGGACGATGGTGGTGACCGAGCAGATCGACGCCCTCCGGGCCCTGGCCATCGACCCGATCAGCTTCCTCATCACCCCCCGCTTCATCGCCTTCATCTTGACGCTTTTCCTGTCCACCCTCTACGCCGACGCCCTGGCGCTCCTCGGCGCCGCCTACGCCGGCAAGGGCCTCCTCGACGTGGAGCCCGGCGTCTTTTACAACGGCCTCACCTCCGGCCTGCTCAACTTCGGGGACGTCGGCATCGGGCTCATCAAGAGCGTCGTCTTCGGCGTCATCATGGCCCTGGCGAGCTGCCACTTCGGCCTCGCGGTCAAGGGCGGCGCCCCCGGCGTGGGCCGCGCCGTCAACGCCACCGTCGTCGCCAGCGCTGCCGGCATCTTCATCCTCGACTACTTCGTCAGCTTCGGGATCTCCTGATGAGCGCCACGGACCAGGCCCACGCCCCCTCCGCCGAGGAAGCCCCCCAGGAGCTCGGCCTCCTCGGCGAGCTGGGCGCCACCGCCCTCGACCTCCTCGAAGGCGCCCGGGGCATGTACTCGGTCCTCGTCCGCACCCTCTACTACGCCGCCTATGGCCGCCGCGAGCCTGGCGCCCTCGTCCATTACATGTACGAGATCGGCAACAAATCCCTCTTCTTCCTCACCGTGGTCATGGGCTTCATCGGCATGATCCTGGTCTACCAGGCGGGGGTCCAGGCCAAGCGCGTCATCCCCGATCTGACCCTGCTCGGCGCCACCTACCTGGAGCTCTTGATCCGCGACCTGGCCGCCTCCATCGGCGCCCTGATGATGGCGACCCGGGTCGGCGCAGGCATCGCCGCCGAGATCGGCAGCATGGTGGTCACCGAGCAGACCGACGCCCTCCGGATGTGCGCCGCCGACCCCATCGACTACCTGATCAAGCCCCGCTTCTTCGCCAGCGTCGTCATGACCACCGCGCTCATCATCTGGAGCGCCGCCGTCGCCTTCACCGCCGGCATGGTCACCGCCTACTCCTTCTTCGACGTCGCCCCGCGCACCTTCTGCAACCTCAGCCTCGTCGACGCGGGCGACCTCACCGTCGGCCTCTCCAAGTGCGTGGCCTACGGCGCCGCCATCCCCGTGGTCTCCGGCTACTGCGGCCTCTCCACCTTCGGAGGAAGCGAGGGCGTCGGCTGGGCCACCACCCGCGCCGTCGTCAACTCCTCCCTCGCCGTCATCATCCTCAACTTCTTCATCTCCGGCGCCGGCGTCTTCCTCTTCCCGTGAGCGGGCCGCCGCGCCGGGGGGTAAGCGCATGCGGTCGGCGATCCGGGTGGCGATGGCCATGATGGAGAGCTGAGGGTTCACGCCGAGGCTGGTGGGGACGACGCTCCCGTCGGCGACGTAGAGGTGATCCATACCCCAGAGGCGGCCGTCCCCGTCGACCACCGAGTGCTCCGGCGAGGCCCCCATCTGGGCGCTGCCCAGGGGGTGCTGGGAGGCGCACTCGATGCGGTTGGACGGGATTCGCTCCAGGTCGAAGCGGGCGAAGGCGTCGGCGCTCATCCCCCGGAGCCCAAGCACCGGCAGGAAGACCTCCCGGGCCCCGGCGGCGAAGAAGGCCCGGGCCATGGCGCGGATCAGCCTCGGGATGCGGGCGCGATCCTGGCGGGTCATCCGGTAGAAGGCCAGCGGCTCCCGGCCCGGAACCCGGTAGAGGGAGCCCCCGCCCTCGTCGTGGAGGATGCCCCCGAACATGGCGAGGTGCCCGATGTGGCGGGCGTTGTCCGTGTGCTCCGGGCCGACCCCCGGCATGGTGGCGCCCAGGACCCCCGGCGGGACGAAGAGGCCGGTGAGGGTGATCCCCTCCGACTCCAGGTCGCCGACCCAGCCGCTCTGGAGCGCCCCTTGCCACCCCTGCACCGGCTCGTCGAAGCGGGCCAGCACCCGGAAGCCCGGGTGCAGCGTCATGTGGTGGCCGACTCGCTCCGGGTTGCCCAGCCCGCTGTTCCGCAGCAGCAGCGGCGTGTGCCACGCCCCCGCCGCGATCACCACGCGGCGAGCGTGGACCGTGAGGCGCCCGGCGGGGCGGCCCTGGCGGCCCAGCAGGCGCCCCTCGACGCCCACGGCGCGGTCCCCCTTGCGGAGCACCCGGTGCACCAGGCAATGGCTCCAGACCTCCGCGCCGGCGGCCAGCGCCCGGGGCAAGTAGCTGAGATCGACGCTCATCTTGGCCTGGTGCGGGCAGCCGAAGTTGCACCGACCGCAGCCGTTGCAGCCCCGGGTGTTGCGCCGCATCGGCTTCATCTCCAGCCCCGTGCGGCGGGCGCCCAGGGCGAAGAGCTGCGTGGAGCGGGAGCGCATCTCCTCCGGGACCTCCTCCACATGGATGGCGCGCTCCACGTGCTCGAAGTAGGGCTCCATCGCCGCGGCGGTGTAGTCCCGCAGCCGCAGGGTCTCGGTCCAGTGGTGCAGCACGTGCTCCGGGGTCCGGAAGCACACCGCGCCGGTCAGCACCGAGGAACCCCCCACGCAGCGGCCCATCGTCACGTTGATGGAGGGCGAGTCCCCGACGCCGATGGCCACGGTGAAGGCCCCGTCGCGCCACACATGGCGGATCGACTCGCTGGGTCTCATCTTACCCAGAAGGGCCGCCGAGACGCTGGGGCCTTCTTCCAGCACGAGGACGCGGTCGCCGCGCAGGGCGCGCTCGGTGGCGACGACGGCGCCGCCGGCGCCGGAGCCGACGACCACCGTGTCGGCGCTGAGCTCCAGGTCTCCCTGGAGGTCGCGGGCGCTCTGGATCTCGCTCATCGGGTGCTCCGGAGGCAGGAGGTGTCGACGCCGGCGGCGCGGGCGGCCTCGGGGTGCTCGTAGTAGAGGATGCAGAGGATGGTCTTGGCGCCGAAGAAGGCGAGGGCGAAGGGGCTCTGCTCCAGGCGCTCCAGGGCCTCGATGCGCCGGGGCAAGGGGAGGGAGGCGAGGTGGCCCGGGCGCCCGAGGAGGAGGGGAGCCAGCCAGCCGACCGCCAGCAGGCAGAGGCCGTAGGCGAGGCGGGCCCGGGCGCCGGCGTGGGCGAGGAAGTGGTCGAGGTCGTCGACGAGCCAGAGGAGGCGATCCGGCGGTGGAGGGCCCTCGCGGGTGGAGAACAGGGCCTCGGCCAGCGCGTGGGTGGCGGAGCGGCCCCCGGGGGAGAGCCCCGGGCCGGGGGAGATCTGGTCGGCGACGTCCAGGCGGGAAGGATTCACCGGCGCATCATGCAACGCACCGGTGTCGTCTTTCCAGCGGGGCCGTCGTCGTTATACTGCGCCCACCCTGGCCAGCCTCGAACACCCCTCGCTCCAGCTCCTCGAAGACGCCGGCGGTTCCCCCCGGAAGGTGGGAGGCAAGGCCGTCGAGCTGGCCTCCTTGCTCCGGCGCGGCATCGACGGCCCCGTGACCTGGGTGCTGGACGTGGGGCCCTTCCGCGACTGGGTGGAGACCGAGCTCCCGCGGGAGCACGAGCCTCGCGCTCTGATCAAGCTGCGCAAGCCCATGGCCCGCATGGAGCGCGCCGCCCAGGCCCGCGCCCGCCTCCTGGAGAGCCCCCTGCCGGAGAGCCTCACCCGGGCCCTCGACGCCCTCTGGTCCCGCCTCGAACCGCTGGCCCCCTGGGGTCTGGTGGTCCGCGCCAGCCCCTCCGTCGAGGACGACAGCACCGCCCACATGGCGGGCCTCTCCGGCGTCGAGCTGGGGGTGCGGGGCGGAGCCGCCCTGGGCGAGGCCATCCGCCGCCTCTGGGCTCTGGTCTTCTCTCCTCGCGCCCTCACCTACCTGGCCGAGCGCAGGGCCCGCGACGTCGCCATGGCGGTGCTCATCCAGCCGCTGATCCACGCGGACATCTCCGGCGTCATGGCCACGCGCCCGCCCTCTTCCCTCCACGGTGCCCCCTGGGGCCCGGGCGAGTTCGTCGTCAACGCCTGGTGGGGCATTGGTCCCCGGGTCGAGGGCGGCGACGCGGCCTGCGACGTGCTCCGCCTCGCCCCCGACGGGGCCCTCCTCGACGGCCAGATCGCCTACAAACCCTCCTTGCTGGCCCCCGGCGGCGCGGGCGTCGACCTCCTCCCCGTGCCCCCGGAGCGCCGCGATGTCCCCTGCCTCCAGGAGGCCCACCGCCGGGCCCTCGCCGCCCTCGCCGCCCGCCTCTCTCCCTCCGGCGAGGAGGAGGCCGAGGTCCACTTCGCCTTCGTCGAGGAGCGCCTCCTCGTGCTCCAGGCCCAGCGGGGGCCTCGCCAGGGGTTCCCCCCGGGCGGGAACGCCTCCACGGTCTGGTCCCGCACCACGGTCACCGAGTCCCTCTCCGGGGTGGTGTCGCCATTGACCCTGAGCCTGTCCGAGCCCTTCGTGGAGGACAGCTTCCGCTACACCTTCGAGCGGCTGGGGTGCTCGGTCTCGGAGGAACCGCTGATCGCCGGGGTCCACGGGCGAGCGTACCTGAACCTGTCGGTGTTGATGCGGATGGCGGTGCAGATCCCGGGGCTGGACGCCCACGCGGTGGTGCAGCTCGTGGGGGTCGAGGGGGCCGCAGCGCTGGAGCGGCAGCTCGGGGAGGTCTCCCGGCGCGGTTTTTACACCCGGCTCCCGGTGACGGCGGCGCGGCAGCTGGCCGAGCAGAGCGCCATCGGGACGCTGGTCGAGCGCTTCGAGGCCAGCCAAACGGAGGAGGAGCGGGCCGTCGAGGAGATCGACCTGGCGATCCTCCCGGACGACGCGCTGGTGCCCCGGCTCCGGGAGCTCCAGGGGATGCTGGGCCAGTCCACCCGGATGCTTGCGGTGGCCACCACGGCCTACGTCACCTCGTACCTCTCGCTGGAGCTGCTGCTGCGGCGCTCCGAGGGCGCGCTGGCGGGCCGCGTCGCCCAGCTCATCGCCGCCGGCGTGCCCGGCCTGGAAGCTGCACGCCCCGCCGTCGCCCTCGCCCAGATCGCCACC
>CAZSDX010000228.1:0-10566 GCA_964605685.1 uncultured Polyangiaceae bacterium | reverse complement strand
AGCTCTGGCCCGCCGAGCCTCCGGCACCGCCGCCGGTGCCTCCCCCGCCCGCCGCGCCGCCTGCCTCCGCGCCTGGAGGATTCCCCTCCGTGGTCTCGCCGTCTCCCCCGCAGGCGAGCAGCAAACACGACAGGAAAAAAGGCACCAGGATGCGCGGACGTGACTTCATCCCACGAGAATAGAGGAACCCCCCCCTGACTCAACCCAGTTTCCCTCCAGGACGGCTGCGGAGCCTTGACCGACAGCGATAAAAAAACCCTGATCAATTCTCACCGATAAGGGTCAACCAAACCCCGGCCTAATCGTCGTCGTCGGGGATCTCCGTCATGAGGACACCGTAGAGTTCCTCGGGCTTGACGCCGGCGCGCAGGCGCTCCCGGGCGCGGGCCAGCTCCCCGTCGATCACCTCGCGGAGCCTCGCCTCCGGCTGGGCTCCACCGAGGAACTGGCCGTTGATGAAGGACGTCGGCGTCCCGCTGCCCCCGAGCTCGCTCCAGAGGAGCCGGTTCGCCTCGATCCTCGCCTGGTGCCGGGAGAGCACGGCGCCGCTGCTCAACCCGATTTCCCGGGCGACGGCGTCCAGCGTCGAGGAAGAGATCTCCGCCCGGGTGAGCCCTCCCCGGTTGCGCTGCCAGAACTCCTGGCTCAGCAGCTTCCCGTGGGCGAGCCAGAAGGCCGCGTCCCCGCCGATTGCCCGCCGCTCCCGGGCCATCGCCGCCAGCGGCATCGACGCCCGGTGGAAGGGCAGCGGGGCGTCCTTCCAGGCGATCCGCAGGTCATCCTTGTAGTGCTTGCGGAGCGCCTCCACCGTGGTCCATAGCCGCTGGGAGAAGGGATCCTGGTACCCTCCGAAGATGACCATCGTCACCGGGGCCTTCGGGGAGCCCAGCGTGGGGGCGTCCCCCAGCGGTACCCTCCGGTACGACCCCGGGGTGAGCCTCGGCACCTCCCAGGGGGCGTTGTGCTCGTTGCCCGCGTTGTGGTGGGTCCTGAGCGCGTAGATGTCGAGGTTCTTCCCGCTCCGGCGCAGCTCCTCTACCTGGCGTGCTTCCTCCTCCACCACCTCCCGGATGTCCTCCTCCTTCACCATCCCCCCGAGGCGGAAGCCGTTGACGAAGATCACCGGAGAGCGCTCCACGTTCAGCCGGACCCCCTGCGCCTCATCCTGCCTCAGCTTCGCCTCGTACACCCCGGCCTCCAGGCGCTCCGCCAGCGCATCGGTCTTCCGGACTCCCAGCAATCGGGCCGCCTCCAGCACTTTCTCTGCCGTGTGTAGCTCGTGGAACCTCGCCCCCGCCGCCCCCAGGAAATCCCGGGCGACCTCCCCCCCCTCCAGCGCCGCCACCCCCAGCGCGGCCTGCGCCAGCGTCACCTCGTGGGGGGCCTCGGTCTGGTATTTATGGAATTTCCATACAACCCGTAGCACCGCCGATCCGACCGCCTTCTGCGCGCGGTTCAGCCTCTTGAGCACGGACAGGGAGCTGCGTACCGAGAGCTGGCCGAAGATCACCGCGGTCACCGGGGCACCCTCGTCGCCCCAGCGGATGTCGTCGGGGCCAACGGGAACGCGCGCCGCCATGGGCTGGAAGGAGGCAGGAGGCTCCGGGGAGGCAGGGGCGTGCGAGGACGCGGGCGCCGCGGGAGGAGGGGGAGAGGAGGGCGGGGCCGGAGCCGAGCAGGAGAGCAGCCCACAGGTCGCCAGCAGGGAGAGCCTCGACGCGCGCATCCCGTGGGGCTTACCCGGCGCGCGGCGTCCTGGCCAGGTCGAGGAAGGAGAAGATCCCCCGGGGGCGCTGGGTGGCGCGATCAAGGGCCTCCCGGGAGGGGCCCACCGGGAGGGCGAGGAGCGCCCGGGTGGCGTGCTCCGCGGAGGAGAAACGATCGCCGGGGGAAGGAGCGGTGCAGCGCTCCACCCAAGGAGACAGCCAGGAGGGCAGCTCGTCGCCGGCCAGGGCCCGGGCGGTGACGCCGAGGGACCAGAGATCGGTCCAGGGGCCGAAGTCGAGGAGGTCGCCGGAGCGGAGCTCCGGAGCCAGGTAACCGACGGTGCCCGCCAGAACACGGCCTCCGTGACTCTTCAGGGAGTGTTGTTCCAGCGCCGAGCCGAGATCCCCGACCTGCACCCGCACGCCCTCCTTGTCCTCGCGGACAAACAGGTTGCCGGGCTTCACGTCCAGGTGCAAGAGCCCCTGATCGTGGAGGTGCGCGAGGCCCGCCAGCGCGTCCAGGAGGGCCTGGGCCAGGGCCTGCGGGTGCCCGTCGAGCGACTGCCGGGAGAGGGAGCCCCGCTGGGCGCGCTCCAGGACGAGGTAGGGCGGCGCCCCGGCGCGGGCGCGGCGGGCCTCCACCACCCGGACGACGTGGGGGTGCTGGAGGCGGAGCGCGTGAGAGATCTCCCGGTCGAGGCGTTCGACGGTGGCCACGGCGTTGCTCACGGGGCGCTTGAGCACCACCTCGGCGCCCCCGGGGAGCTGGATCCCGGCCCACACCTCTCCTCCCCCGCCCCTGCCGAGGAGCGTGTGCAGTTCGAAGGAGCCCACCCGCTCGTAGACGCCGCGCCGGATCGTCTCCACCGCCGTCACGCCTCCTGGGCCTGGAGCTTCCGGGCGCGCTCCAGCGGGGCGAGGCTCTGGAGCAGAAGCGTCGCGTGGATGAAGGAGATCGTCGCGTAGGCCAGGGCCAGCACGCCTCCTTTCTGGAGGCTGTAGGGGATCGTGTACATGTCCATGCTGTGCCCGCCCGCCAGGAGGGTGTCCGCCAGGGTCTTGCGCTGGGGGCCGTCGAAGACGCCATCGTAGCCAGTGCAGAGGACGACCAGGGCCACCACCCAGAGGTTCACCAGGACCTCGGCGACGGCGGCAAAGCGCATCAGGGGCACCGCCGCAGGGCCGCGCTTGAGGAAGCCGCGGGCGGCGAAGAACACGGACCAGGAGACCACCAGCCCCGGGAGGCCGACGGTGATCATCGGGATCAACCCGGAGAAGATCCCCAGGAAGACGATGGGGGTCCAGACGAACCCCAGGATGCCCAGGAAGAAGCCCAGCTTGGCCCCCCACTCGGCGGAGCTGGTGACCTCCAGACGCTGCTCGAAGTGCTGCTCCCCTTCGCGGAAGGGTACCTGCTCGTTGGATTCGCTCCAGGAGAGCTGGAAGGCCTGGGACTGGCCGTATTTCCTGCGGTAGCGGGTGTAGAGGGCGAAGGGAGCGCCGAAGAGGCCCAGGAGCAGGACGATCCCGCCGATGGTCCAGAAGAGGGTGGAGAGGATTTCGAGGAGGGATGCGGCGGGGGACGACATGGGGGACCTCGCGGAGCTTGTTACGGGAGGATGGCGTGTACCCGGACGGACGACCAGCCTCGACTTTCTCAGGGAACCCCCATGACAAAAATCTGACGCTTGGTAAGGTTCGCAACCTTCATGGAAGCCGCAGCCGCTACACCGCATCCTTACGCTGATTTTCTCCACCGGGTGGCGAAGCCAGCCCGGTACACCGGGGGCGAGGTGGGCTCGCGCCGCAAGGACTGGTCGACGGTGGAGGCGACGGTCTGCCTGGCGTTCCCGGACGTGTACGACATCGGGATGAGCCACCTGGGGTACAAGATCCTCTACAGCATCCTGAACGACGATCCGAGGACGCTGGCGGAGCGGGCGTACGCGCCGTGGGTGGACATGGAGGCGGAGCTGAGGGCCCGGGGGCTGCCGCTGGTGAGCCACGAGAGCGCGCGTCCGCTGAGGGAGTTCGACGTGGTGGGGCTGTCGCTCCAGTTCGAGCTTACCTACACCAACTGCCTGAACATCCTGGAGCTGGGGGGCATCCCGCTGCGATCCTCGGCGCGGGGCGAGGGAGACCCGCTGGTGCTGGGGGGTGGTCCAAACGCGACCCACCCGGAGCCGGTGGCGCCGTTCTTTGACGCCTTCGTGATCGGCGACGGGGAGGAGAGCTGCACGCGGGTGGCGCTGGCGTGGGCCCGGATGAAGCGCGCTGGAGTGCCGAGGGCGGAGCGGCTGGTGGAGCTGGCGAAGCTCCCCGGGATCTACGTGCCCGGGCTCTACGAGGTGAGCGAGGACGCGGCGACGGGGCTCCAGGTGGTGAGCGGCGTCAAGCACCCGGAGGCTCCGGCGCGGGTGAGGCGGTCGCTGGTGGCGGACCTCAACGCCTTCCCGTTCCCCGCGGAGAGCCCGGTGGGGGGCCCGGAGGCGATCTTCGACCGGATGAGCATCGAGATCGCCCGGGGCTGCACCGAGGGCTGCCGCTTCTGCCAGGCAGGGATGATCTACCGGCCCGTGCGGGAGCGGGATCCGGAGCAGATCGTCGAGACGGTCGTCGAGGCGGTGAAGCGCTCGGGGCAGGACGAGGCGTCGCTGACGTCGCTATCGACGGCGGACGCCTCGTGCATCGCGCCGCTGATCAAGAGGGTCGTGGAGCGGCTGGAGCCGGAGCGGGTGGCGCTGGGGGTGTCGTCGCTCCGGGCCTACGGGCTGAGCGACGAGCTGCTGGACGAGCTGAGGCGGGTGCGGGCGACGGGCCTCACCTTCGCCCCCGAGGCGGGGTCGCAGCGCATGCGGGACGTCATCAACAAGAACGTCACCGAGGAGCAGCTCATCGACACCGCCGAGCGCATCTTCAGCAAGGGCTGGGACCGCATGAAGCTCTACTTCATGATCGGCCTCCCCACGGAACAAGACGAGGACATCCGGGGCATCGTCGAGACGGGACGCCGGGCGCTGGACGCCGGCAAGAACGCCATGAAGAAGGCCGGCAAGGGCAAGGCCGTCGCCCGCGCCAGCGTCACCGTCAGCGTGTCCACGCACGTCCCCAAGCCGCACACGCCCTTCCAGTGGTGCGCCATGGACACGCTGGACCAGATCGAGCACAAGCAGCAGCTCCTGCGGGACACGGCCCGCGCGCTGCGCGTCGACCTCAAGACCCACAGCGCCCGCGAGAGCATCCTCGAAGGCATCTTCGCCCGCGGCGACCGCCGCCTCGCCGACGTCATCGAGGAGGCCTTCCGCAACGGCGCCCGCTTCGACTCCTGGGAGGAGCACCTCAAGCTCGGGGTCTGGCAGGCCGCCTTCGCCAAGTTCGGGGTCGACACGGGGCGCTACCTCGGCACGCTCCCGGTCAACGGGCGCCTCCCCTGGGATCACCTGGACATCGGGCTGGAGGACGGCTTCCTGGCCCGCGAGTACCGCCGCGCCCTCCAGGATCGCCTCTCCCCCCCCTGCGGCAAGGCCGTCGGCATGTTCGTCCACCACACCAACGTCGCCGACGCCCAGGCGGATCAGCGGCGCCTGGTCTGCTACGACTGCGGCGTCGCCTGCGACATGACCCAGATGCGCGAGGAGCGCATCGACTTCCTCGCCCGCATGGGTGCTGCCACCCCCGACGCCCTCCGCCGCCTCCCGCTGCTGCCGCCGGAGCCCGCCGAGCCAGGGCAGGAGCCGACGGCGTCCGCGCCTCGCAAGGTGGTCCACCGCTACCGGATCTCCTACGAGAAGCTGGGGCCGGTGGCCTTCCTCGGGCACCTCGACCTGGTGCGGGAGCTGCCTCGTGTGCTGCGCCGCATCGAGGTCCCCATGGCCTACACGGAGGGCTTCCATCCGAAGCCGGACATGGCCTTCGGCCCGGCGCTCTCCCTCGGGGTCCCCTCGCTGGAGGAGTACATCGACTTCAAGCTCCTGGCGGAGCAGGACATCCCCTCGCTCCTGGAGCGAATGAACCAGGCCTCCCCCGCCGGGCTCCGCTTCACCGCCGCCGCCAAGCTCACCCCCTTGGACCCGGGAATCACCAAGGTCATCTCCGGCGCTCGTTACGCCCTCGTCTTCGCCCGCTCGGCGCTCCCCGAGGGCGGCGAGGCGTGGCTCCGGGAGCGCGCCGCGGCGGTCCTCGCCGCCGACACCCTCCCGGTCACCCGCGTCATCGACCGCCAGAGCAAGCCCGTCGACGTCCGCGCCTACCTGCGCTCCATCGAGGTGGGCTCCGAGGCTGCCAAGATGGCCGTCGCCCGCGCCGGTCTGGTGGGCGACCTCGTGGTGGTCGAGGTCGAGGTCGCCGTCCTCGGCAGCGGCGCCGTCAAGTCCAGCGAGGTCGCCGAGGTCCTCGCCGGCGCGGACGTGTACTGCCGCGCCGTCCGCATGGCCCTCCTCGCGGAGGACGGGCGCTCCCCCCTCGCCATCGTGGGCCGCAGCGCTCCTCCCAGGAAGATCCCGGCCGAGGTCTCTCTTGACACCCCTCCGGTGAGCGCCGAGGCGTGATCGGGCTGCTGCTCCTCGCCGCCTTCGGGGCCGGGGTGGTGGACGCCATCGCGGGGGGAGGCGGGCTGATCACGGTGCCGGCGCTGCTGGCGGCGGGGATGGATCCGCGGGCAGCGCTGGCGACCAACAAGGGGCAGGCGGTCTTCGGGTCGAGCGCGAGTTTCTTCCGTTTCCTGCGCCACGGGCAGGTGGATCGGGGGCGGGCGCCCTGGAGCTTCGTCGCCGCGGCGGTCGGGTCGGTGCTGGGGGCGAGGCTGGTGCTGGCGCTGGACCCGGCGGTGCTGAGGCCGCTGGTGCTGGTGCTGCTGGTGGTGGCGTCGGCGCTGGCCTTCGTGCGGAGGCCCGAGGCGAGCGGGAGGGCCCGGTGGGTGGAGCGAGCGCCGAGGCTGGCGGCGCTGGCGGTGGCGCTGCTGCTGGGGGCCTACGACGGGTTCTTCGGCCCCGGCACCGGGACGTTCCTGCTGCTGGCCTACGCCTACGCCTTCGGGGACGACCTGGTGAGCGCGTCCGGGAACGCGAAGGTGGCGAACTTCGCGAGCAACCTGGCGGCGTTCGCGGCGTTCGCGGCGAGCGGGGCGATCCGGTGGGAGGTGGCGCTGCCGATGGGGGCGGCGCAGGTGGCTGGGGCGTGGGTGGGGACGGAGTTGGCGGTGAAGCGCGGGGCAGGGCTGGTCCGGGTGGTCGCCGTCGCCATCAGCCTCGCGCTGGCAGCGCGGATCCTTTGGCAGATGCTCCGGGGCTGAACCTCCAGCGAAGCAGAAGGTTCAGGGCTTGGTCTGGACGTAGATGGTGTAGCCGCCTTGGGTGCCGTTCTCGTTGTTGCCGGCGACGCCGAGGAAGAGGTTGTAGGGGCCGTTCCCGGCGGGGATGGAGAAGGTGATGATCTCGGTCTGGCCCGGGTTGGGCGGGGGCGCGATGCCGACGGGGTAGCTGGCCTCGCAGGTGACGACGCCGTTGACCATCGGGGGTACCTGGAAGCTGTCCTGGCCGTCGAGCCACCCGTAGATGTTCACGTCCACGCCCGGGTCGGGCTGGACGGCGATGGTGACCTCCTTGGGGGCGACGACGGGGGAGGAGAGGGCATAGAAGACATGGTTGCCCTCGTAGAGGTAGTCGCGCACCGTGGGGAAGCAGGCGACGTTGCTCTGCGCCGCCCAGTCGAGGTTCACGCAGGAGCCCTGGGACAGGTTACCCTTGACGGTGGTGAGGCTCCCTTGCAGGTCGATCTTCTTCACCGAGGGAGGCCAGGCCTGGTAGGTCGAGCCGGGGAGGGTCTGGGGGCAGTGGGGTGTGGCGGTGGTGACCTTCACGTCCACGTCGAAGGCCCCCGAGGTGAAGCCCTTGGAGCCAGCGACCCCGAAGAAGACGTTGTAGAACGCCTTGGTGGAGGGGTTCTGGAAGGAGATGCTCTGGGGCTCTCCCGGGTTGTAAGGTCCGTCCCCGAGGCCGATGGGGTAACTGGCCTCGCAGGTCGGCACGCTGAGGACGTAGGGCGGCACCTGGAAGCTGCTCTGGCCGTCGAGCCACCCGTAGAGGTTGACGTCCACGCCGGGCTTGGGCTTGACGGTGATGGTGGCCTCGGAGCGGGGAGGGAGCGGATCCTTGAGGGCGAAGTAGACGTGGTTCCCCTGGAACTGGTCGTCCTCGGTGCTGGGGAAGCAGGCCACGTTGCTCTTGCTGGCGAAGCCCAGGTGGGTGCATGACCCAGTGGAGAGGTCGCCGCTGGCCTTCCCGCTGCCGGTGTCGTCGAGGTCGATCTGGGTGACGCTGGCGGGCCACGACGAGTAAGAGTCCCCCGGGAGCGACTGGTCGCAGAAGTCCGGGGGCGCGGTGGTGACCTCCACGTCGAGGGTGTAGGCGCCGGTGGTGGCCCCGTCGTGCCCCGCGACGGCGAAGTAGTAGTTGTAGGTGTTGTTGGTGGGGTTGAGGAACTCGATCTCCTCGGGTTGACCCGGGTTGGTGGGCGTGCCGATCCCGAGGGGATAGCTGGCCTCGCAGGCGCCCACGCTGGGGAGGTAGGGCGGCGTGTAGAAGTCGTTGATCCCGGCCCACCAGCCGTAGAGGTTCACGTCCACGCCCGGGGCGGGGGTCGCCTTGACGGTGACCTTGGACTTGGGCGGCACCACCTTGGCGAGCGCGTACTGGACGTGGTTCCCGGTGAAGTGAGCGTCTTCGGTGCTGGGGAAGCAGGCGACGTTGCTCTGCGCCGCCCACTCCAGCGAGCAGAGCTTCTTGCCGCTGGAGAGGTCGCCGTTGATCGTCTGCTTGCCGGCGCCGGTGGCACCGAGGTCGATCTTGGTGACCTCCGGGGGCCAGGCGCTCGGGGTATCGCTGGGGATCGGGCAGTTCGCCGACTCGGCCACCTGGAGGCTGGCGTCGATGGAGTAACCCCCCTTGGTCCCGTCGGCGCTGTAGCCGGCGACGGCGAAGAAGACGTTGTAGGGGTTGTTCCCCGGGTTCATGAACTGGATGGTCTCCGGCTGGCCGGGGTTCGGCGCGTTGGCCAGGTCGATGTGGTACGACGCCTCGCACTGGGCACCGGTCGTGTAGAAGGGCGGCGTGTAGAAGTCGTTGATCCCGTCGCGCGTCCCGTAGAGGTTCACGTCCACGCCCGGGTCCGGGGTGACGGTGATGTTGAGCACCGACTTCGGGGGGATCGGCTTGTCGAAGGCGTAAAAGACGTGGTTTCCCTCGAAATGCACCTTCTTGGTCTCGGGGAAGCAGGCAAACCCGCTGGACCAGGCCCAGTCGAGGGGGCACACCTTCTCCCCCTGCTCCAGGTCTCCGCTGATCTTCAGCGGCTGCCCCGCCTCGATGCTCACCAGGTTGACGTTGCTGGGCCACTTGGTCGGCGGCGGCGTGAACGGGCTGGGGGCCTCGCAGGTCGGGGCGCTGGTCAGTAGCTTGAACTTCAGGTCGTAGGCCCCCGCGGTGGAGGTCATCTCGTGGCCCGCCGCCGCGATCAGGACGTTGTACGCGTTGAGCGTCGGGTTCATGAACTCGATGCTCTCGGTCTTCCCCGGGTTCGGAGGCGTCCCCAGGGTCTGGCCGAAACTCGCCTCGCACTGGACCGAGTACACCGCCGGCGGTACCTGGTAATCCCAGGATCCCGTCCGGATCCCGTACAGGTTCACATCCACCGTCCCCGCTTTCGGAATCGCCTCCACCGTCAGGATCGACTTCTTCGGCTGCGGATTCTTCAGCGCGTAGAAGACGTGCCGCCCCTTGAAGTGCGCGTCCTTGACCGTGGGCCAGCAGGCCACGCTGCTCTGCGCCGCCCAGCTCAAGTCCGGGAGGATCTCGCCATCCTTGGTCAGATCCCCGCTCACCGTCGCCTCCCCGTTCTCGTCCAGCTCGACCAGGATCACGTTCGATGGCCACGGGTTCTCCCACGGGACCACATCCCCCTGGCCGCTCCCCCCCGAACCGGCGACCCCGCCCCCGCTGCCCGCTGTCCCCCCTGACCCCGCATCGCTCCCCCCCGAACCGGCGTCGGAACCTCCGTTGCCGGCGTCGCCGCCCTCGCCGCCTTGCCCCGCCTCGCTCCCGCCCGAACCAGCATCGCTCCCGCCCGAACCAGCATCCGAGCCGCCTGACCCTGCATCGCTCCCGCCGCTGCCGGCGTCGCTGCCGCCTTGCCCCGCGTCGGAACCTCCACTGCCAGCCTCGCCGCCGTCGCCTGCCGAACCGCCCCCGCCCCCGGGGGCCTCACCGCCGCTCCCCTGCCCGGAGCTCCCGGCGGCCCCTGCGGCTCCGTCGGGGTCGCCTGTCGCGACGCACCCCACCAGACCAAAGGAAGCGAGCAGCACGGCGCAGGACAGCTTTCGGTATGTGTGACCCATGAGCATCTCCTCTTGTCAGGAGCTACCGTACGCTCACTCTAGGGAAGTTCCGTCCTTAAAGATGCGATTTTAGGTCTCATTTTAGGCGCATTAAGGTGGGAAATTCACCCATCGACATCGACGGATGGCGAGAGCCAATACCCTCGTTCGTCATGCTCGATGGCCTCCCGGAGCCCCAGCCTGCGAAGCGTGGAGATCGCCACGTAGACCCGCGACTGCCCCGCGGGGGCCTGGATCCGTTCCCCGGGCCACCCTGCCTCCAGCAGCTTGCTTGTATCCACCGGCTTCCCCTCTGCCTGGAGGATGCACCCCAGGATCCTCTGCAACGAGGGGCGCCGCGAGAGATCGCAGCGTCGCCCATCCGGGAGCGTGAACCAGGCGCCGCCCCGATCCACCCTCGTCCTCCCCTCGCCCCTCCTACGCTTTGCCCGGATCTCTCCTACGGTCGCTGACCCTGTAGGTTTCTCCTCG
>CAZSDX010000227.1:0-10619 GCA_964605685.1 uncultured Polyangiaceae bacterium | reverse complement strand
TGCCCGCCCCTGCATCGCCCGCCGCCCCTGCGTCCCCGCTCCCGGCGGCCTCCCCTCCGCCCCCGTCTCCGCCCTCACCGGAGCTGGTGCCGCCGCTCCCGGACGCCACACCCCCGTTACCGGAGCCGGTCACCCCGCCGCCTCCTCCGCTACCTCCCCCACCGGAGCTGGTCCCTTCGGGGCCACCGCCCTCACCGCCGCCACCGGAGGTGGTCCCTCCGCTGCCCGCGACGGCGCCTCCCTGGCCTGCGAGCTGCTGGCTCCCCGCGGCCCCCTCCGCGGACGAGGTCTCGGCCCCGGAGAAGGTGGTGCACGCAAGGAGGAGCCCCGGCAAGAACAACAACAAGGGCGAGCGCATCGCGGCAGGATAGCGCAAGGTCGCCGGGACCGGAGCAACCTGCTACGCTAGGGCGATGGAGCGGGCCTGGTTCCGGGGATTCGGGTTGCTGCTGGGACTACCCCCGCCCCCCGAGAAGCGCCACAGGGTCAAGAGGAGCAGGAGAAGCGGGGGCCGCTCCTCCGATCACCCATGTGGTGATGCTCGATGACGGCGTTGCTTGTCCGGGGGGGGTGTGACACGCTCGGAGGACGCGATGAACCCCGCGACCGCCATCCCTGTCCTTGCACGAGCCAACGAGCCACTCCGCTTTGATCGGATCGCCGATCTCCGGGAACACCTCCTCGCCAGCTATGGCCCTCCAGGCACCTGGGAAGAAGAGGAGCGAGAGGAACTTCAACCCTATTTTTCGATACTGGATGCGATGGAGGCCAAGGAAGAAGAACGGGGCTCTCCTTGAGCCTCTTGCTTCTGGACAGCAACATCGTTCGCCTCCTCGGGCCCATCCCTGCAGAGGAGCAGCCTCTCCTGGCTCTTTACTGGAGCGACCTGCGCGGTCGCGAGTACGCCATCAGCTTCCAGACCCATGCCGAATCCCTCAAGGGAGCTTATCTGGATGGTTGGGGACCGAAGCGGATCGCTCATCTCGAAGCACGATCGAGCCGATTTCTTCTGATCTATCCCGACCAGGAGACGCTGAGAGTATGGGCCATGCTCGTGGCCCACGCGCAGAGAAAAGGGCGACGATTGGGAGGAGAAGACGCGTGGATCGGAGCGACCGCCGCCCAGCATCAGATCCCTCTTATCAGCCACGACCAGGACCTCGTTGGCCTTGATTTTCCGGGGCTTGTCGTGATCAACCGGGTCTCTCCGAGGTAGGATCCATGACGCGGGCCTGGTTCCGGGAGTTCGGGTTGCTGCTGGGGCTGCTCCCGGGGTGCTGCGGGCTGGGCCCTCGCAACACCGAGGCCGAGCGCGCCGCGCACCGGAGGCTCGTCACCTCCGAGAAGCGCCGCGGCGACTGGGGGCACGATCTGGGCGATCCGGTGGCCTCCCGGGTGACCACGGCCCAGACAGAGTGCAGGCAGCACCGCGGAACCTGGTCCCGGGAGCCTTGCGCCGAGCGCGACCAGGCGCTGGCCGAGAGCCTCCTGCAACGAGGGCCCAACGTGCTGCGGCGCCACCTGATGTTCACCAAGCCTGCCGTCGCCACCCACGAGCGGTTCTGCGCGAAGATCAAGGGCTGCACCCTGCGGAGAGATCGCTTACCCCTCGGGCTGTGGACCTCCCCTCCCCTGCCCTGGGCGACCGCTCCCTCTTCTCCGCACTCGCCTCTCGTTTCTACCTCAACCACGGTGGGGTCTCGCCGCCCTCCGCCCCAGTGAGCGAGGCGGCCCGCGCCGTGGTCGACGACTTCGCCGCCCACGGCGCTCACGCCTTCGGCCGCTGCCTGGCCCAGGCAGAGCGGGTCCGCGCCCTCGCCGCCCGCCTCATCGGCGCCACCGCCGAGCACGTCGCCCTCGCCCCCAACACCACCCGCGGCGTCAGCGACGTCGCCCTCTGCTTCCGCTGGCGCCCCGGGGATCGCGTGCTGCTTTTCCAGGGAGAATTCCCCGCCAACGTCATCCCCTGGCAGCAGGCCGCGCAGCTCCACGGGCTGCGGACCACCCTGCTCCCCATCGCCCCCTTCCACCGCAGTCACGACGAGGGACTCGCGGCCCTCGAAGCCGAGCTGAAGGCAGGCGCCCGGATGGTCGCGGTGAGCGCTGTCCAGTTCCAGACCGGGCTCCGCATGCCCCTGGCCGCCATGGCGGAGCGCTGCCATCGCCACGGCGCCCGCCTCTTCGTCGACGCGGTGCAGGCCGTGGGTGCGGTGCCCCTCGACGTCGCCACCGACCGGATCGATTACCTGGCCGCAGGCAGCCACAAGTGGATGATGGGGCTCAACGGTGCTGGCATCCTCCACGCGAGCCCGGAGGCCGCCGCGGACCTCGCCCCCTGGGCCGCCGGATGGCTCAGCACCTCCGAGCCGACCCGCTTCCTCTTCGAGGGCGAGGGGCACCTGCGCTACGACCGCCCGGTGGTCCCGGGGATACGCTTCCTCGAAGGCGGCAACTGGAACACCACCGGGGTCGCCGCCCTGGAGGCTTCCCTCGGGTTGATCGAGGCCCTCGGCGTCGAGGCGATCTACCGCCACGTCAACGCGTACCTCGACCGGCTGGAAGAGGGCCTCCTCGCCCGCGGGTTCTCCAGCGAGCGCGATCCGAGGGCCGAGGCCCGCTCCTGCACCCTCTCGGTGCGTCCCCCCGGAGCCCAGCCCCTCTCCTCCTGGGCCGCGGCCCTGGCCGACCGCGGCGTCGCCTGCGCCACCCCCGACGGTCGCCTGCGCTTCACCCCCCACTGGCCCAACGCCCTCGACGAGGTTCCGCAGGTGCTCGCCGCGCTGGAGGAAGTCAGGAACCTCCTCGGTGGGTTACCCTGGACCTCTCGCGCTCCTCGCCCTGGTAAGTCTCTTGCACGGCGCCGCGGGGTGCGACGACCCCTGCTCTGGTTGAGTTTGCTCTTGCTGGGCTGCGCTTCCGACGACATCGCGGCCTCGGATCCTCCTCCTTCCTTCGCCGGAAACGGCGGCGCCGGGGCCAGCGGCGGCGCAGGCGGGAAGGCAGAAGCGTCGGGCGCTTCCGACAGCGGATCGGGAGGTGTCGGGGATGGCGGAGACAGCGGGGGGGGCGGAGACGGCGGAAGCAGCGGAAGCGGCGCGGGCCAGGGGGGGTCAGCCGGAACCGGAGGCGGTGAAAACCCTGGAGGAAACGGGGGGGCGGGGGGGGAAAGCGGGGCAGGAGGCGCCCCACAGGGGTCACCCCGGCCGGTGATTTACCAGCTCGTGGTGAGGCACTTCGGCAACGAAAACCTGACCCGGGCCAAGGACGGCACCCTGGAGCAGAACGGCGTCGGGAAGTTTGCCGACATCAACGACGCGGCGGCGGCGATGCTGGCGTCCTCGGGGGTGACGCACGTGTGGCTGACGGGGGTGCTGCGGCAGGCGACGCTGACGGACTGGTCCAGCGCCGGGGCGGGGCTGGAGGCGGACGATCCGGACATCGTGAAGGGGCGAGCGGGGTCGTTCTACGCGATCCGGGACTACTTCGACGTGTGTCCTGATTACGCCATCGATCCGAAGGCGAGGATGAGCGAGTTCGAGGCACTGGTGGGGAGGCTCCACAAGGCGGGGCTGAAGGTGATGATCGACCTGGTGCCGAACCACGTGGCTCGCAGCTACGCCAGCGTGGTCAAGCCGGAGCTGGATTTTGGCAAGGGCGACGATCCGACGACGTTTTTCTCGCCGAAGAACGCGCTTTTTTACCTGAACGATCCGCCGGGGCAGGCGCTGAAGCTGAGCAAGCCGGCGGGGTGGAACCCTCCGGGGGTGACCTTCGACGGGCTCTTCTCCCGGGAAGACGGCGCTCCGGGGCGACCCCCGCGGGTGACCGGCAACAACGTGCTGTCCGCCTCGCCCTCGTCGGACGACTGGTACGAGACCAGGATGCTGGTGGTGGTCCCCAACTTCCAGCCGGGGGCCTCGGTGAACGGATCCCTCAAGCTGCCCGGGGAGCTGCTTACGGCGGCGGGGATCCAGGGGTCCGTCGCCGCCGTCAAGGTGCTGGACGAGGGCGGCGCCCAGGCCCAGCCCCTCGGCTCCTTCACCCCGCAGCAGCTTGCCTCCGAGGGCTTCCCGGTGAACATCCCGGAGCAGTCCGCCCACGCCTTCGTCCTCGAGTGATCCTGCGCCTCAGGGCGTCAGCGGGATCTTCTTGGCCACCTGCGGGTCGTGGCAGAACAGCGTGCGATCCAGGAAACCTTTGCCCCTGGACGTGTGCTTCACCAGCTTCATGCCCACCTCGTAGGATGGCACCCGAGCCCCCAGGTATGTCCAGACCGGGGATTGTTCGGTGACCAGCTCTACCCCGTCCAGCGGGATCGCCTCCCGGAGCATCGCCTCCACCTCCGGGAACGACCTGGCGCCGGGGCTTACCCGAGATTGAAGGAGGACAAAGTTCTTCTGGCAGAAGGGAGAGCTTGCGTAGCGTACGATGTGACCATCCGTCACGGTGCGATCCCGGATCCGAGGCAGGAAGACCGGCGTCGCTGGAGGCTCCGGGCCAAAGAGGGCGAGGGAATCCCCGTGCTGCTTGCCGACGGCCCACAGCTTCCCGTCGACCAGGGCCAGGGAGAACACCTCGCCGCACTGGGGGAGCGGCACCTCGGTCCAGGCGGTCCCGCCCTTCTCCTTCCGGAGCAGCGGCCCCTCCGTCGCCAGGTAATAGGAGCCGTCGCCCGGGGCGAGCATGTCGTGGATCACCAGGTTACCGGGCACCTTCTCCCGCTTCCAGCTCGACCCTTCCAGGTGCACCAGGTACGACCCGTGATCCGCGGTGAAGGCGTAGGCGTCGTCCGGCGCGGCGGCGACGATCCCCAGCTCTCCGGCCACCGGCTCCTCTGCCTCCGGGAGCTCGTCGACGACGCTCCGTCCCTGGGCGTTCCAGCGCTCCACCAGCACGCGCCGCGAGGTCAGCTCTCCGTCCACGCCGATCACGAACAGGTGCCCCGAGGGCAACCCCGCCATGGGACGTCCCCCGGCGTGGTACAGGGATTTTGAGAGCTCCTCGTCTCCTTTTTTCGGGGGCGACGGCTCCTGGTTCTGCTCCTTGTGCCGCTGTGCGAGGGTCCCGTTGCGGAGCCGGCTGGGGCGCCGCTCCACCGGCGCAGGGGCTGAGGCGGAAGGAGCCGGCGGCGCCCCGGAGGAGGCCGACGCGCTGGCCAGGGCCGAGGCGGAAGCGCTGGCCAGGGCCGAGGCGGAAGCGCTCGGGGCCTCCGCAGGGAGCGAAGGTGCCGCCGAGGCGGGAGGCTCCGCCGAGGGAGCCACCGAGGCCGAGGCGCTGGCGGAGGAGAGAGGAGCGGCGATCTCGGTGAGGGGCGAAGGAGGGTTGCTTTGGTCGTTGCCCCGGATCAACCGCAGGCGGCCCTGCTCCCCCGTCACCAGCCCGACCGCGCGCTTCTTCCCGATGAGCACGACGGCAAGGAGGGCTTCCCCTTCTTCGAGGGGGTAAACGCGACCCCACCGGCCCGCCGCCCAGCGGTAGGTCTCGGGCTTGCGCATGGATACCGCGTTGTTCTGGGCCCAGAAGGCGTCGGGGAAGCTCCCGAAGAACTGGTTGCGGGCGTAGGAGTCGTGCCAGGCGGGCGGGATGCCCCGGAGCAGCGCGATGTCCTGGAGGATCCCCCGGGCATCGATCCGGTAGAGCTGCTCTCCGGCGAGGAGGAAGGCGTGGTCGATCCCGGAGAGGAGGCGCCCGTCCGGCGGCAGAAAAGCCACCACGCCGAAGGTCGGCGCCGGAGCCGCAGAGGATGATGCGGGAGCGGAGGCGCTCGCCAGGGAAGCGGAGGCGGTGGGGGCGGGATCCGGGGGGGAAGCGCTGCGCTTGCAGCCCAGCGGAGGCAGGGAGGCAGCGGCGAGGACAAGGGCGGCGTGGGTGAGGCGACGAGAGAGCATGTCCAACCCCTCCCTGCAATACACCAGCGGCCCTGAAACTTTGGGCTAAGATCGGCGGATGCAGAGCGAACCGCTACGGTGGACGGAGATCTGGGGCCTCTTGCCAGTGCGCCAGCGCCTCGCGGAGACCCGGATGCTGCTGCGGGGCGGAGAGGGGACACCCCCTACCCGCTTCGACCACACGGCGCTCCGCCAGCTCTTTCGGCTACCGGGGTGGCGGATCTGGCGAGGAGAGCGGCTCTACGGGCGGCGTATCCCTCTGTCCAACCTGTTCAACCGCACGCAGACGCCCGTCGAGGAGGGGTGGAGCGTGCGGATCACCCAGGTGAGGGATTTCCGCGGGGGGCGGCTGACCTACGACAGCCACAACGGGACCGATTTTGCGACGCCGCCCGGGACGCGGGTGGTGGCGGCGGCACCGGGTGTGGTCCGGCGGATCTCCAACGAGTTCAACCGGGGGGGGCTCAAGATCTTCCTGGACCACGGCGGGGGGCTGGCGACGACGTCGAACCACCTGGCCCGGGCGCTGGTGCGGGTGGGCGAGCGGGTGGAACGGGGGCAGGTGATCGCGCTCTCCGGCTACAGCGGGATCGACGGCTTCGCCACCTTCCCCTTCGGCATCCCCCACGTCCACTGGAACGTGTGGTTGAACGGTCAGAACGTCGACCCCTTCGCGGAGCCGGGGGAGGTTTCCCTGTGGCTGGACGACAACGACCCGAGGCCGCACCGGGGCGGCGAGCCCGAGGAGATCCCGGAGAGCGACTGGGACGAGGAGGCGATCCGGCGGTACACCGCGGCCTGCCGCTCGGATGCCTCCCGGCGGGAGATCGCCGCCGCGATGTCCGTCGACGAGCAGGCGTTCACCCTGATGTTTCACCTGAATTATTACCCCACGCGCTTCTCCGAGCGGGGGAGCATCTACCGGACGACGCACCCCCGGGCCCCCCGCTTCACGCTTCCTTTCCACGCGGACGACTACGACGGCGTAGTCTTCCCGCCGGAGTGAACGGACAGCGCCGGCCCGCGCGGGCCAGGCAAGGAGGCGACGATGGGCGAAGGTGGCCGGGAAGGTACGCAGGGGACGGGGCTGGTCTACGGGATCGACGACGTACCGCCCCCGGCGGTGGGGCTGGCGCTGGGGCTCCAGCATTACCTGACGATGTTCGGGAGCACGGTGGCGATCCCGCTGATCCTGAGCAAGCCCCTGGGCATCGACGGCGACCCGGCCCAGCTCGGCGCCCTCATCGGCACGATGTTCTTCGTGTCCGGCATCACCACCCTGCTGCAGGCCACCTGGGGCAACCGCCTGCCGATCATCCAGGGAGGGACCTTCAGCTTCCTGGCGCCGGCCATCGCCATCTGCGGCATGGCCGGGGTGAAGGACGCGGGCTTCGCGGTGAAGATGGCCCACGTCCAGGGGGCGGTGATCACAGGCTCGGTGGTGGAGATCTTCCTCGGCTACTCGGGGCTTGTTGGTCGGCTGACCCGCCTGGTCGGCCCGGTGACCATCGCCCCCACCATCGCCCTCATCGGCCTCTCCCTCTTCCCCTTCGGCGCCCCGGAGGCCGGCAAGCACTGGGGCATCGGCGGCCTCACCATCGCCCTGATCATCCTGTTCTCCCAGATCCTCCGGAAGAGGCACCGGGTCTTCGAGCTGTTCCCCGTGCTCCTTGGCATGGGCGGCGCCTGGGCGACCGCGGCGCTCCTCACCGCCCTCGGCGTCTTCCCCCCCGGACACCCCGCCCACACCAGCCTGGAAAAACTCCAGGCGGCCCCCTGGATCCGCATCCCCTACCCGCTCCAGTGGGGCCTCCCCTCCTTCTCGGTGGCGGCCACCGTGGGCATCCTCGCGGGGTACATCGCCAGCGTCGTCGAGTCCATCGGCGACTACTACGCCTGCGCCCGCATGGCCGGCGCCCCGGTGCCCACCTCGCGCACCATCAGCCGCGGCATCGGCATGGAGGGCGTCGGCTGCCTCATCGCCGGCCTCTTCGGCACCGGCAACGGCACCACCAGCTACTCGGAGAACATCGGCGCCATCGGCCTCACCCGCGTCGGCAGCCGCCGCGTCGTCCAGTACGGCGCCGGCATCATGCTGGTCCTCGGCGCCGTCGCCAAGTTCGGCGCCCTCTTCACCACCATCCCCCAGCCCATCGTCGGCGGCATGTACTGCGCCCTCTTCGGCATGATCGCCGCCGTCGGCATGAGCAACCTCCAGTTCGTCGACCTCAACAGCCCCCGTAACCTCTTCATCCTCGGCTTCTCCTTCTTCATGGGCCTCTCCGTACCCACCTACGTCAACGCTCACCCCCTTCAGTTCTCCCCCGCCTGGCTCTCCGACGTCCTCACCACCCTCGGCAAGACCGGCATGGCCGTCGGCGCCTTCCTCGCCATGCTCCTCGACAACCTCATCCCTGGCACCGACGAGGAGCGCGGCCTCCACCACTGGCAGTCCGGCGACACCGCCCAACCTCCCCCGGTCGACCCCCACCACGAGACCCACCACCTCGGCTGACCCTCCCCCGGAGCTTCCCGGACATAGTCTGTCCTTTTCTCCGGATCGGGCGCGGCTACACCGGGAAGATGGCGAAGCTGCGCGTGGGGACCTCCGGGTGGACGGACGAGACGCTGGTGCGATGCGGTCGGTTCTATCCGGCGACGGCGGTGACGGCGGAGGCGAGGCTGCGGTACTACGCCTCGCGCTTCTCCCTGGTGGAGGTGGACGCGACCTCCCACGCGCTCCCCTCGCGGCGGAACGCGGCGCTCTGGGCGGCCCGGACGCCGGTGGGGTTCACCTTCGGGTTCAAGGCGTTCGGGGCGCTCACGGGGCACTCCATCCCGACGCGGTCGCTGCCCCACGAGTTCTTGTCGAAGCTGCCGAGGGCGACGCAGGCGCAGCGGCGCCTGACGAGCGAGGATCTCCCCGAGGGCCTCCTGGATGACCTGGCGTACCGCTTCATCGACGGGCTCCAGCCGCTGCGGGAGGCCGGGAAGCTGGGGTGGTTGCTGCTCCAGTTCCCGCCGTGGCTCGCCGTGAGCCGGGAGAACGCGCTGCGGGTGCTGCGGGCGGCGCGACGGCTTTCGGGGGCGGCTCCGGTCGCGGTCGAGTTCCGCCACCGGAGCTGGGCGAGCGGCGAGAACCTGGGGAAGACGGTGATGTTCCTCCACCGCCACGGGCTATCGATGGTGAGCGTGGACGCGCCGCAGGGGTTTTTGTCCAGCATGCCGTCGTGGTCACTCGTGACCCATCCGGGGCTGGCGGTGCTACGGTTCCACGGGCGCAACCAGGAGACCTGGGAGGGCAAGCCCCCGGCGAGCGCGGCGGAGCGTTTCCGCTACCGCTACTGCCTGGCGGAGCTGGCCGAGCTCCAGGAGCGGGTGGAGGCCGCGGCCCGGGAGGCGGAGGAGGTGCATGTGGTGCTGAGCAACGCCCACGAGGACGACGCGGTGCAGAACGCGGCGGAGCTGGGGGCGATGCTGGGGCTGACGGCCCCCGGCGAGGGAGCCCAGGCCGATCACTCCTCGCGGATCGGGGGTGCCTCGGGCGCGTCGTCGGTGAGGCCGCCTTCGGTCTCGGGGGCGCGTCCGTAGGGGGAGACGAAGGTGATGGTGGGGGGAGGAGGATCGCCGTGCAGTTCGAGCTGGGCGGCGTACCAGAGCTCCTCGTAGACCATCTCTTCGTACTCATGGTCCGTGGTCTTCCCCGGGTATTTCTCGATCTTGCCGTCGAGGACCTTGAGGTTGGCGCGGATGGCCACCGGGTCGAGGCCTTCCTTGGCAGCGTAGCGATCGGTGAGGACGTAGGCGTGGTCGTGGGAGACCTCGATGAAGCCCCAGCCCACGGCGCAGGAGCCGGTGGAGCCGCCCTTGCGCCAGGTCAGGAGGCCCGTGCGCAGCGCGGCGAGGATGGGCAGGTGCCCCGGGAGCACGCCGAACTCACCGGCCACGCTGGGGGCGGTGAGCTCGTCCACCTTCTCCTGGAGCTTGCGGCCCTCGGGGGTGACGATCTCGAGGGTGATGGCCGCCATAACTTCTTCTCGGCTTCCTCGACGAGCTTCTTGGCCTTGGCCTTGGCTTCCTCGATGTTGCCGACCATGTAGAAGGCCTGCTCGGGGAGGCTGTCGAGGGCGCCGGAGAGGATCTCCTCGAAGCCGGCGATGGTGTCCTTGAGGGAGACCAGCTTGCCGGGGGAGCCGGTGAACTGGGCGGCGACAAAGAAGGGCTGGGAGAGGAACTTTTGGATCTTCCGGGCGCGGCTGACGACCAGCTTGTCGTCCTCGGACAGCTCGTCCATCCCGAGGATGGCGATGATGTCCTGGAGATCCTTGTACTTCTGGAGGGTCTGCTGGACCTTCCGGGCCACGTTGTAGTGGCGCTCGCCGACCACCTGCGGGTCGAGCACCGTGGAGGTGGAGTCGAGGGGGTCCACCGCCGGGTAGATGCCCAGCTCGGCGATGGCGCGGTTGAGCACCGTGGTGGCGTCGAGGTGGGCGAAGGCGGTGGCGGGGGCCGGATCCGTCAGGTCGTCGGCGGGGACGTAGATCGCCTGCACCGAGGTGATGGAGCCCTTGTTGGTGGAGGTGATGCGCTCCTGGAGGCCGCCCATCTCCGTGGAGAGCGTGGGTTGGTAGCCCACCGCGCTGGGGATACGGCCGAGGAGCGCCGACACCTCGGAGCCCGCCTGGGTGAAGCGGAAGATGTTGTCGACGAAGAACAGCACGTCCTGGCCTT
>CAZSDX010000226.1:0-10635 GCA_964605685.1 uncultured Polyangiaceae bacterium | reverse complement strand
CGCGGAGCGCCTCGCGGCGGCACGGCAGGGCCAGGCGAAGGCGCTGGCGCCGCGCCACGAGGCCGCCGTCGAGATCCAGCTCTCCGCCACCGAGGCCGCCGAAGTCGAGGTGGAGATCACCTACCGGACCCCCTGCGCCCTCTGGCGCCCGGAGCACCACGCGCAGCTCACCCCGGCGACGGCGCAGGGGCCCGCGCGGCTCCAGATCCGGACCTTCGCCATCGCCTGGCAGAGCACCGGGGAGGACTGGCAGAACGTCCCCTGCCGCTTCTCCACCGCGCGCCCCTCCCAGTCGGCCTCGCCGCCGCTGCTCCGGGACGACCTGCTGACGCTCCAGCGCCGCGCCGACCCCCGCTCCATCATCATCGAGGAGCGGGAGCAGGCGGTGAACCTGGCCACCCTCGGGCGCGGCGCGCGCCGCGTCGAGGAAATGCCCGGGATCGACGACGGCGGAGAGCCCCTCACGCTGGACAGCAAGGCCCCCGCCTCGATCCCGCCGGACGGGCTCCCGGTGGCCATCGAGATCGGCGAGCAGGCCCTCCCCTGCGAGGCGGATCTGGTGGCCTTCCCCGAGCGCGGCGAGGCGGCCCACCTCCGCGTCACCTCCACCTGGAGCGGGCGCATCCCCCTGCTGGCGGGCCCGGTCCGCGTCGCCGTGGGCCCCGCGCTCCTCGGCGTCGCCTCCACGCGCTACATCGCCCCCGGCGAGCCCTTCGAGCTGGGCTTCGGCCACGACGACGACGTGCGGGTGCGCCGCTCCTGCGAGGAGCGCCGCGAGGTGGTCCCGGTCATCGGCACCCAGAAGATCCACCGCCGCGTGCGCCTCTTCCTGAGCAACCTGGGGCGCCAGCCGAAGACCATGCGCGTCGTCGAGCGGGTCCCGGTGAGCGAGCTCCGGGACCTCACCGTGGAGGTCACCGAGCCCGGCGGCTCCCGCCTCGACCCGCGCACCGGCTTCGCCCGCTTCGACCTCACCCTCGCCCCGGGGCAGCACCTGGAACTCACCTTCGGCTACCGCATCGAGGCCTCATCCCGCGTCGAGATGTGACCCACCCGGGCCCCCTCCACGTAAGGACTGGGGTGCGAGTGGACGAGGAACAGGCTAGCTTCGCGGGGTCATGTTCGGATTTGGCAAGCCCAAGGGCCCCCTCAAGCGCTCGCAGGTGGAGAGGATGCTGGAGAACTCCGACAGCCTCGCCAACGCAGACCTCACCGGCCTTGACCTGAGCAACCTCGAATTTTCCCAGACCAACCTCCGGGGCGCTCGCCTCACCAGCGCCCGGGGACGCAACGTGGAGTTCTCCCAGTGCGACCTGCGCGGCGCCATCCTCGACGGCATCGCCCTGGAGCAGAGCGAGTTCTCCCAGTGCGAGCTGCACCAGACGAGCTTCCTGGGCGCGCAGCTCGTCGCCGTCACCTTCTCCCAGTGCGAGCTGCACGGCTCCAGCATCGGGGCCGCCCTCAAGCTGGAGCGCTGCGAGTTCTCCCAGTGCGAGGGCATCTCGGGGCTCAAGCCCGAGCAGCTCCACCAGGACTTCTCCGACATGGACAGCGACCGCGCCTTCGCCCTGGGCCAGGAGCGGATGCGCGCCCTCGCCGCCCTGGTCCACGGCAAGTACAAGGATCGCCGCGGCGACGACGCCCTGGAGGTCGTCGGGGAGTTCCAGGGGCGCGCCTACCGGGTCACCCTGGACCTCGACTTCGGGCACGTCGAGGCGGAGCTTCGTTGCCGCAATTCCCTGGGCCAGATCGACATCCAGCACGACCCGGAGGCCTCCTCCACCCCCGACGATGTCGACGAGTGGGACCACGACCGCGCGCAGCGGATCTTCCTCGCCCGCGGGACCTACGTGGATACCACGGTGAGCCAGGCCGCCTCGGTCCAGCAGCTCCTCCAGGCGCTCCCGGGGTTCGGCGCCCACGTCGGCGCCTGGATGCCCTCCCTCGGCCTGGAGTCCCTCTCCCTCGGCGAAGACTCCGTCTCCTCCCGCTTCCAGGAGGATCTCCTCCGCCTTGACCTGCTCAAGCAGATCCCCCAGCTCCTCGGCTTCATGGCTTCCATTACGACCCACCTCGAGCGCTGAAGATCCCGGCCACTGGCGTCACCAGCTCCCCGCCAGCGCCACCCCGGCCCCCCGCGCCACCGGTAGCGGAGCCACCCCCACCGCCCGCCGCTCCTCCTGCGCGTCTCGGGCGAAGGAGCGCCCCGCAGCCTTGAGGGAGAAGGCGACGCCCACGGTGAGCACCAGTGCCTGGACTGCGGCAGCCCCGGCCCGCGAGGCGTCCTTGCTCCCCGCGAGGTGGCCGATCGCCAGCACGCCGGGAAGGCGTCGGCGGAGGTCTCCGCCAGGTGATGGTGGCGCAAGGGCGTCAACGAGGCGCGGAGGAGATCCGGTCGGAGAGCTCGGCGGCGACCCGGTCGGGCTCGGGGACGGTGGCGATGAAGCGGTGGTAGAGGGCACCGGGGCGGAAGTTGACGACAACCGCGGGTCTCTGCTTGTACACGGCGACGACGTCGTTGGGGCCCGAGCGGACCATCGTCCCGAGGACGATCACCCAGGGGATGCCGGTCCCGACGCGGAGGCCTTCGAGGATGCTCCAGGGATCCTGGACGACCTCGACGGACTGGACCTGATCGAGGGGGATGCGGGCGCCGGCGCGGAGCCCCCCGAGGATCTCGAGGGGGGTGAAGACGAGGGCAAGATCGCGGCCCTGGATCTCGAACGTGGCCATGGAAACCTCCCGTGGTGGCGCGGGAGAGTCTAGCGGCGGGAGGCGACGCTGGCTAGCGTGGAGGGCATGCGCGGCAAGGCCGAGGTGGTCGTGGTGGGCGGGGGCATCATGGGGCTTTCCATCGCGTACAACCTGGCCCGCCACCACGGGCTCCGGGAGGTCACCGTGGTGGAGAGGAGCTACCTGTGCGGGGGCGCCAGCGGGCGAAACGGCGGCGGGGTGCGCGCCCAGTGGTCCAGCGGCGTCAACGTGCGACTCATGCGGGAGAGCATCGAGATCTGCGAGGATTTCGCCCGGGAGATGAAGATCAACGTGTGGTTCCGCCAGGGAGGGTATCTCTTCCTGGCGAGGACCGAGGAGAAGCGCAAGGCGCTGGAGGCGAGTGTGGCGGTCCAGCGGGAGGAAGGACTGAAGACGCGGATGCTCGGCCCCGCAGAGGCGAGGAAGATCGTCCCAGAGCTGAGCACGGAGGGGGTGGTCGCGGCGAGCTACAACCCGACGGACGGGGTGGTGTTCCCGTGGCCCTTCGTGTGGGGCTACGCGGAGGGAGCGCGGCGGCTGGGGGTGGAGATCCTCACCCACACGGCGGTGCTCGGGTTCCGGACGAAGGGGCCACGGATCGAGGCGGTGGAGACCAGCCGGGGGCCCATCGAGGCGGGGGCGGTGGTGAACGCCGCGGGGGCGTGGTCGCCGGAGGTGGCGAGGCTCCTCGGGGTGGAGCTACCCAACCGCCCGCACCGCCACGAGATCTGCTCCACCGAGCCGCTGAAGCCCTGGCTGCAGCCGCTGGTGGCGGACCTGGAGAGCGGCCTCTACTTCAGCCAGTCGATGCGGGGCGAGATCGTGGGGGGGATCTCCAACGAGCACGTCCCACCGGGGCTCGACATGGCGTCGAGCAGCGAGTTCCTCCGGCGCTACGCCCGGGCCCTCACCGGGCTTGTGCCGGGGCTGGGCCCGGTCAAGGTGCTGCGCCAGTGGGCGGGCTGCTACGATCTGACGCCGGACGCCAACCCGATCGTGGGCGAGGTGGACGGGGTGGAGCGCTTCTACCAGGCGTCCGGGTTCATGGGGCACGGGTTCATGATGGCGCCCGTCGTGGGGAAGCGCCTGGCGCGGGTGATCGCCGAGGGCAAGGAGGAGCCGCTTTTTTCTCGGTGGAATCTGGCGCGATTCCGCGAGGGGCGGCTGCTTTCGGAGGCCATGATCATCGGGTGATCCTGGGCGGGGGGTTCCAGCGGGGGCAAAGCCGCGCTAGGGCGGCGGTCGGGAGGTCCGCGCTGTCGCTCGGGTCCCCCTCGAAGACCATGGTGAACCCCACTCCCTCCGTTCCGGCGCCGCTCGCCCTGATCCCTTACGCCGAGCGCTTCCTCGAAGGGCGCCGCGCCGTGATTTTTGGTGACGCCACCGCAGGACTCGCCGAGGAGGCCGCCGAGCGCGGCGCCCGGCTGGTGCACGTCTACGATCCGGACGGCGCCCGGGTGGCGCAGGCCGTGGCCACCGCGCCCCAGGGGGTCTCCTTCGCCGTTTACCGGGAAGGAGGCGACGCGGGGGTGCGCGATGGAGCCTTCGACATATGCATCATCCCCGACCTGAGTCGCTTCCCTGACCCCCAGGCCCTGCTTGCCCTCGCCCGCCGCCTCTGCGCTGCCGGGGCGGTGCTCCTGGCGGCGACGCCCCGGGTCGATGGACGCCGGGGGGAGTCGCTCCGGGGGCGCCCGGGCCCCCTCAACTACTACGATTTTCACGCGGTGATCGCCCGCCATTTCCCCGCGGTGAAGATGGTGGGGAAGGTGCCCTTCCGGGGCTACGCGCTGGTGGACTTCGCCTTCGACGGCGACCTGGAGGTGTCCGTCGACGCGAGCCTCACCGACGGCGACGACCGGGAGCCCGTCGCCTACGTCGCCATCGCCAGCGACCGGCGCGTCGAGCTGGATCCTTACGCCATCATCCAGCTCCCCGGCGACCTCCCGGCCCCCGTCGCCCCGGCCCCTGATCCCGAGCTGAAGAAGGCCACCGAGGCGCGCCAGCAGGCCGAGGCGCGCCTCGCCGACGAGCAGCGCCGCAGCGCCGAGCTGGGCCGAGCGCTCTCCGAGGCTGGAGCGCTGCCTCGCCAGCTCGAGATGCGCCTCACCGAGGAGGCACGCCGCGCCGAGATGCTGGCCTCCCAGATCCAGCGGGCCCAGGAGAGCTCCGAGCGGCTCCAGCGAGAGAACCGCGCCCTCCAGGAGCGCCTCCAGCAGAGCGCCAAGACCCTGGCCGAGGCCCAGGCGGAGCGCGCCCGCCTGGCCCAGCGCGAGGAGGCCCTCGCCCGCAAGCTCCGGGAGGCAGAGGCGATCCCCCGCGGCGTCGACCCCGCCAAGGTCGAGGCGCTCCGCAAGCGCGTCGAGGAGGTCGAGGCTCAGCACAAGGCGGCGCTCCACGAGGTCCATGAGGGCCGGGCTCGCCTGGACGCCGCGCTCCACCAGGTGGAGGAGCTCAAGGCCCAGCTCGCCCAGCAGCAGCAGGCCGCCGCCCAGGCTGCCGCCCAGGTCCGCCGCGTTGCCGCTCAGGCCCAGGAGGAGCAGACCGAGCACTCCGCCGAGCTGTCCAAGGCAGAGGCCGCCCTCCAGGAGCGCGCCCGGGAGATCGCCCAGCTCCGGGCCGAGGTGGAGCGCCGCGGGGCGATGGTGCGGGAGCTGCTCCAGGCCATCGAGGCGAGGGACAGCGCCGGCGGCGGGTCCGCCGAGCACGAGCGCGTCGCCCACCTGGAGCGCGAGCTCGGGGCGGCCCAGGCCCAGCTCCGCCGCGTCTCGGCGCTGGCGCTCCAGCGGGAGGGGGAGGCAAAGGAAGCCCAGGCAAAGATCGACCAGCTCGGCCAGCAGCTCGCCGCGGCCGCCCCCGCGGCGGAGCTGGAGGCAGCGCAGCGGGAGATCCAGGCGCTGAGGACCGCGCTCCAGCAAGAGCGAGCCCAGCGGGCTGCCCTGGAGGCGTCCCAGGGGGAGGTGACCCCCGACGAAGCTGTCCTGGAACACCAGCAAAGATCAGAACCGGGACCGTGATCGGTTGACAGCCGGGTTGCCGCGCTTAGCTTGCCGGCCTGGCCGGCGCTTTCCCCCAATGTCTACCAAGCGAGATTATTACGAAGTCCTCGGCGTCTCTCGGACGGCCTCCAGCGACGAGCTGCGCAAGGCGTACCGGCAGCTGGCGCTCAAGTACCACCCCGACCGCAACCCGGGCGACACCGCCGCCGAGGCCACCTTCAAGGAGGTGAACGAGGCGTACAGCGTGCTCTCGGACGAGCAGAAGCGCGCGGTGTACGACCAGTACGGCCACGCGGGCCTCGAAGGGCGGGTCGGCGGGGATGCCGGGGACATCTTCTCCCATTTCCAGGATCTGTTCTCCGAGTTCTTCGGGGGCTCCTCTCCGGGGCGGGGGCGAGCCTCCCAGCGTCGGGGGGCCGACGTGCGCGTCCAGGAGCGCCTCTCCCTCAAGGACGCGGTGCTCGGGTGCAAGCGCGAGGTGACCATCCGGGCGCCAGCGCCCTGCGAGGCCTGCGACGGCAGCGGCGCCGCCAAGGGCACTGGCCGCCGCAACTGCACCCTCTGCGGCGGCGCGGGCCAGGTGTCCACGGCGCGAGGGTTCGTGATGTTCACCCAGACCTGCCCCCGGTGCCGCGGCCAGGGTTCCACGGTCGAGACGCCTTGCGACAGGTGCAAGGGCTCCGGCGAGCAGGAGCGCACCCGCAAGGTGACGGTCACCTTCCCTGCGGGCATCGACGCCGGTCAGCGGCTCCGGGTCGCTGGCCAGGGGATGCCTGGCCCGGCCGGCGCGCCTCCCGGTGACCTCTACGTCGACGTCGACCTCGAACCCGATCCGGTCTTCGAGCGCGACCAGAACGACCTCCTGACGCGCCTACCGGTCTCCTACGCGCAGGCCGCCCTGGGTGCCCGCGTGCCCATCCAGCTCCTCGACGGCTCCACCCTGGAGGTCGAGGTACCCGCGGGTACCCAGCCCAACGAGGTGATCACCTTCAAGGGCAAGGGCGTCCCCCGGGTCGACGGCCGAGGGCGCGGCGCGCTCCACGCGGTGGTGCAGGTGCAGGTCCCCAAGAAGCTCTCTGCCAAGGCCCGTCAGCTCCTCCAGCAGTTCGAGGAGGAGCTCCGCCCCCTGAACGAGTCCCCCCCCGCCAAGCGCGCCGCGCCTTGACCTCCTCCCCCTCGCTCCTGGCCTCGCTGCGCCTCGTCGAAGGGATCGTGCGCATCAGCGGGGCCACCCTGGTCGACGCCGCCACCTCCGGCGTCTCCCGGGAGCGCTCCGAGCGTCGTCTGGCCTGGTGGGCCCGCCGGGTGATCGAAAACGCACGAATCGACCTCCGCGTGGAGGGCCGCGAACACCTCGTCCCGGGGGAGTCGTTCGTCATCCTGTCGAACCACCAGAGCCACCTGGATGTCCCCACCCTCTTCCACGCCCTCACCCCGGCGATGCGCATGGTGGCCAAGAAGGAGCTCTTCCGCTTCCCCCTCTTCGGCCCGGCGATGCGCGAGGCCGGCTTCATCGAGGTCGACCGGCAGAACCGCGCCCAGGCGATCGCCAGCCTCCAGGGGGGCCTCTCCTTGCTCCGCGAGGGCCTCCACGTCTGGATAGCCCCCGAGGGGACCCGCTCCATCACCGGCGAGCTGTTGCCCTTCAAGAAGGGGGGATTCCTCCTCGCCACCAGCGCGGGTGTCCGCATCTTGCCGGTGGCCCTCCACGGCACCCGCGACGCGCTCCCGGTCCACGCGCTGCGCATCCGTCTTGGGTGCCCCGTGGGCCTCGTCCTCGGCGCGCCCATCGAGACCCGCGGCAAGGAGCCCGACGCCCTCCTGGAGGAGACCCGCGACGCCATCGCCACGCTCCACCGCCGCGCCCGCGAGCTGGCTAAGCCCGCGTAGGCCGGGCGCCGCACGCTGATGGACCACGCCGCCGCGTTCGCCACCAGCGCCGCCGGCAGGATCATCATCGCCCCGGCCAGGTTCCCCCCCAGCCCGTCGGAGAGGTACCCCACCAGCGGCATGCTGATGAGGTCGCCGAACATGTGCCCCGCGAAGATCGACGCGGCCATCGCCGTCGCCCGGGTCTCCGGGGGGACCGCCCCCAGCACAACCGCGTTGAAGGGCGACATGGAGACAAAGATCCCGAGCTGCGCCAGCCCCATCGCCCCGAAGAAGAGCCACGGCGCACTCGACGGCGCCAGCAGCGCCAGGAACGCCGCCGGGACCGCCGCCGCCGTGGAAAGCGCGCACACCCGCATCGCCGCCTGGGTCCTGTCCTCGCCGGAGGCCCGGTCCGCCCACGCCCCGCCGAGGAACGTCCCCGCGAAGCCCGTCACTACCACCAGGACCCCGAAGTAAAAATCCGCCGTGTGCAGCTCCATGTGGAACTTCTGGTGGAGAAGCTTCGGCGCCCACTGGGAGAACCCCCCCAGCGCGAAGGTCTGCGCCACGAAGCCCAGCACCGCCCACACGTAGCGCCCCGAGGACCAGAGCCCCCGGAGCGCCTCCCCCGTCGCCATCGCCTCGGGCCGCTGCTTGCGCTCTGGCTCGGCGATCAGTAGGCAGGTGAAGGCCAGCAGCACGCCGGGCCCCCCGGCGATGAAGAAGGCGTTGCGCCAGCCGTAGTGCTTGTCCAGAAACCCGCCCAGCACAAAGCCCAGGGCGCTCCCCACCGGGATCGCCGCGTAGAAGACCGCCAGCACGCGGCTCTTGCGGGAGGAGGGGGTCACATCGTCCAGGATCGTCGGGCTCAGCGAGGCGTAGCTGGCCTCCCCCACCCCCACCAGCCCCCGTACGGCCATCATCCCGGCAAAGGTCATCATCAACCCGGAGCCAGCCGTCGCCCCGCACCAGATGAGCACCCCCAGGGTGATCAAGCCCTTCCGGTTGGTCCGATCCCCCAGCCACCCGAAGAGAGGACTGGTCACCATGTACCCCAGCAGGAAGGCCGACCCCAGCCACCCCCCCTGGGCGTCGTTGAGCCCCAGATCCCGCTGGAGGTGGGGCAGGACCGCGGCGATCAGCTGCCGGTCCAGATAATTAAGGAAGTTGAGCCCCGTGAGGAGGGCCACGATGGCTGCCGGGCTCTTGATCATGGCCCCGCAGCCTACCCGGAACCCTCCCAAAAGATGAGGCGGGGTTGCTGGGTCACCAGCAACCCCGCCCGGGAGCAGGTGTCAGCGACGTGTCGGATAACTCTTCCGACTCGTCGGTGGTGGCGGCGGAGACCACCGGGGCATCCTTCGGCGCCGCGTCCTTCTTGGTGGCACGCCCCTTGCGAACAGCCGGCTTCTTGGCGGCGGCCGGCTTCTTGGCGGCGGCCGGCTTCTTGGCGGCGGCCGGCTTCTTGGCAGCGGCCGGCTTCTTGGCGGCCGCGGTCTTCTTGGCGGCCGGCTTCTTGGCGGCGGCCGGCTTCTTGGCAGCAGCCGGCTTCTTGGCGGCCGCGGTCTTCTTGGCGGCCGGCTTCTTGGCGGCGGCCGGCTTCTTGGCGGCCGCGGTCTTCTTGGCGGCCGGCTTCTTGGCGGCCTTGGGGGCCGCCGCACGCTTCGCCGTCTTCGGGGCCGACTTGGCGGCCGGCTTGCGGGCGGTCTTGGTCTTCGCGGGGGTCTTCTTGGTCTTCGCAGCAGCCATGGAAAAGTCCTTTCCGTCTGTCGCTCCAGAACCACCACCGATGGGTGGTGAGCAACAGATGTTGCAACAGATGTATGGCCATGCATTGCGCTTGTCAACGCAGAAAAACAAAAAAAGTGAACAGACCCTCTTGACGTCGTTCACCGGCCAATTCCAACCCCCTTAAGGGGTTGAAGCGGGGGCGCGCGTGTGGCACGCGCCGTTCGCACGCCTCTGCACCGCGGAGGCCCGGGGCCCTGGCAGACAAGCGGGGCGAGACAACCAGCGAAAGCGCACACCATGAAGCGACTGGCATTCCGAGGATCGTGGGTACTGGCCCTGACGTTGATGCTTGCGACGGGGGCGGCCGCAGGCTGCGGACACAGCGAGGAGGAGTGGCAGGGCAAGCTCAACGAGATCAAGAACCTCGAGGGGCGCCTGAAGAAGGCCGAGGAAGAGCGGAAGAAGTGCAACGACGACCTGGCGAGCGCCAAGGATGAGCTGGCGACGCTGCGGACGGAGAACGACGCGCTCAAGGGGCAGACGGGGGATCTGTCGAAGCAGACGGCGGAGCAGCGGGCGCTGATCGAGCGGCTCAAGCGGGAGAAAGAGCAGCTCGACGCGATCAAGCGCCGCTTCGAGGAGCTCCGCAAGAAGCTGGAGGGGCTGACCAAGCTGGGGTTGAACGTGACGGTGCGGAACAACCGCATGGTGATCCAGCTCCCCGGCGACGTGCTCTTCGAGTCGGGGAAGGTCGAGCTGAAGAAGGACGGCAAGGAGATGCTGCGCAAGGTGGCCGAAGTCATCGCCAAGGACGCGGGGCTGGCGGGGCGCAACTACCAGGTGGCCGGGCACACGGACGACAAGCCCTTCGCCGGGACGTACAAGGACAACTGGGGGCTGAGCCTGATGCGGGCGCGGGAGGTGCTGACGTTCCTCATCGCCCCGCAGGACGGTCGGGAGCCCGGCGGCGGGCTGAACCCGAAGCTCTGGGCGGCGGCGGGCTACGCCGAGACGGATCCGATCGCGCCGAACGACACGCCGGAGAACATGAAGAGGAACCGCCGCGTGGAGCTGGTCGTGATGCCCAACGTCGAGGAGATGCTCGACTTGAACAAGCTGACCAACTGATGCGCGTCGCCTGCGTCGACATCGGCACCAATGCGGTGCTGCTGCTGCTGGCCGAGCAGGCCCCCGGCGGCGAGGTGCGGGCGGTGGTCGAGCGCGCCGCCATCACCCGCCTCGGCCAGGGCGTCGACGCCACCGGCGAGCTGGCCCCCGA
>CAZSDX010000225.1:0-10640 GCA_964605685.1 uncultured Polyangiaceae bacterium | reverse complement strand
CGAGCTCTGCAACATCTCCTATCTTCATCCCCTCATCGATGACTCGTATCTTGAATACTCCGTTGAGGGAGGCGAGACGCACGACGAGCTTCCCTTTTACTCGCCACGGGCCGGTCTCGCGATTCAGGTCAGCACCATCTGCGTCTTCACTCGTCTCTACTCCCTCGGCGAGCAGGACCTTCGCCGTCACACCACTCACGGCTCCAGAAGACCCGCCGGTCTGATTCCCCCCGGAGCCGCTGCCGCTCCCCGCCACCCCGCTGGGTCCAGCCCCCGCCGCACTCGCGCCGCCCGATCCCGCGCTGGGTGAGGGGGGTGATGTGGGGTTGTCCGAGTCTGATCCGGATCCACATGCAGCGAGGAGCAACAGCAGGCCACACCATCCAATTGACGAGCGCATCGCGCAATCTGAACAGCCTGGATAGGCTGTGTCAAGAGGGTCGGGTCGATAGCCAGGTCTGAGGCGTCCAGCTCGGGCACCGTCAGCAGCTCGCGCGCCCCGTGTTCGTCGCGTTTGGGCTGGATCAGGTGGAAGGCTGCGTCGGGGCAGTGCGCCACCCACACGTACCATTCCCCCGCCTTCACCTCGCTGGGCAGATGCCGGTGCCCCAGCAGCTGCCAGGTCGTCTCGTCAGCGTGCACCCAGGGACCGCTGAGCACGTGCTGGTGCAGCGCGTGGTAGGCCGGCTCCACCAGCTGCCCCAGCCCCCAAGCTGGTGACAAGAAGCCACTTCTGGAGGGTGGTGAAGGTGAGGCCAAGGGAGCGGGAGAGGGTCCAAAGGGAGAGCCCTTGGTCAAGGAGAGGACGGGCGAAGGAGAGGATCTTGAGGCGGAGAGGGTCCGGGAAGGGCCCGTGAGGGTGCGAGGAACGGAAGCGAGCGATCTCGGCACGGAGAGGGGCGAGGTCAGGGAGAGGACTCATGCGCAGAAAGGGTGCCCCAGGGCGACATCGCTCTCACGACAGGGGACGGCGAGGATGTACGGCGTTCCTGCTCGGCCTGGGGGCGATGCTTCGCCGCCGCAAGAGCGACCGCTTACCCCCAAAGGAGGGGAGAAAGCCCGACCGCCGGTGGGTACTGTCCCCTCCGAGCACCCACGGCACCGCGATCGGCACCCCGGTGGGTACGCTGGTCGACGCGAGGGGGCCACGCCCCAGAGGACAAGGAGGCGGAGGCGTGAGCCACCATGCCCCGGTCGACAAACGTCGTGGCCTGAGGTAGAGGAGCCCTCGTCGCAGAGGAACAGGTGTTCGTCGGCGGTGGGGCAACCCCCCGCGGGAGGAAAGTCCGAGCTTCACAGGGCAGGGTGCCGGGTAACGCCCGGTGGGAGCGATCCCGAGGAAAGTGCCACAGAAAACGCAAACCGCCTCCGCACGCGCAAGCGTCCGGCGGCAAGGGTGAAACGGTGGGGTAAGAGCCCACCGCGCCCCTGGTAACAGGGGCGGCACGGTAAACCACACCCGAAGCAAGGCCACGTAAGGGGGCGCCCGAGGGCTGCCCGCCCGAGCCCCCGGGTAGGCTGCTGGAGGCCCGCGGCGACGCGGGTCCTAGAGGAATGATCACCACCGCGCCGAGGGCGACCGGAGCGCGGGACATAACTCGGCTTACGGTCCTCTGCGGCCAGGAGGCCCGCTCCCTCTGGGGCGGGCCTTCTGCCTTTCAGGGGCGCCCCTGCACCCGCCCGAGGAGGAGAGTCACGGAAGACTCACCCCGGCGAGACGGGTGGACGTTGGCGTCGTCGTAGAGCTTCATCGGGGTGTCGAGGCGAGCAACCTCCTCGAAGGAGAGGCTCCGGAGGAGGTCCCGGCAGCGCTCGGGGCGCTCGGAGAACCAGCAGGAGAGCCCCTGGTAGACGTAGAGGCAGGCAGGCGGGTTTTTCCGGATCTTTTCCAGGGA
Organism: uncultured Polyangiaceae bacterium; assembly: GCA_964605685.1. Taxonomy (GTDB): domain Bacteria; phylum Myxococcota_A; class Polyangia; order Polyangiales; family Polyangiaceae; genus JANWXX01. The sequence continues at coordinate 8,745 of CAZSDX010000225.1, read as the reverse complement.
GAGGGTGGTGGGCGAGAGCGGGACGACGCCCGGGTCAAACGCCGGGACGACCTGGAAGCGGTGGCTGCGGCGAGGGCCCACCCGCTCGCCGGCGCGGACGAAGCGAAGCTCCGCCGCCCGCGGGTCCTCCCCCGCGTACTCGATCACGGTGCACCCCTCGGGGATCTGCTCCCTCGCCCGGAGCACGAAGGCATGCTCGACCATCTCCGTGTAGGAGAGATCCCGGAGGAAGGACCGGTGGATCCAGGGAGAGAGCGCCAGCACCAGGAGCCCCGCGGCGGCCACCCACCGGCGGCGGGGCTCCGGGGCGCCCTCGTGCCAGCGCGCCGCGGCCAGCGAGGCGAGCAGGAGGAAAGGGACCACCAGGTGCATGAAGTAGCGAGGCTGCATCGACTGCTGGACGACGGTGCTGTGGCCCACCACGAAGAGCAGGAGCCAGCCGAGCAGGAAGAGGACCACCCTGCGCTCGCCCGTTGGCCAGATTTTCCATACTCCCCAGCAGGCGAGGAGGAAGAGCAAGGGCGGGGTGACCCGGGGGTCGGAGAGGACAAAGAAGGATGGCCAGAGGATCAGCTTGGGCACCAGCCGGAGCCAGGACAGATCCGAAAGAATGGGCCGGATCGCCTGCTCGTTGGTGGCGACGTACCCCGGCAAGGCGAGCAGGCCGACGGACACGACGGCGAAGGCGGCGAGCCCGCGGCGCCGCCGGGGGGCCGCCTCCGGGTGGAGGGCGACGATCGCCGCGAGGTACACGGCGAGGAAGAGGATGTTCAGCGGGCGGAGCGTGAAGGCGAGGAACAGCAGAGGTGGGAGGGCGAGGAAGCAGAGGATCCGCACCAGCCGCGACGGATCCCGGAGCCAGGCATGCAGCGCGGCGAAGGCCAGGGACGTCAGCACCAGCGAGGGGACGAAGGCGTCCTCCGCGCGAGAGAAGCGGATATGCTGGGGCAGGAACGCCACGAAGAACGCCGCCAGCAGGCCGACCCGCGCGTCCCGGGCGAGGAAGCTCCCGTGGCTGAAGAGCGCCAGGGGCATCAGCGCCGCGTAGGCGAGGTTGGTCCAGGAGATCACGTCGGTCAGGTAGACAGGGCCGTGGCGCGCGGTGATCCAGGCCATCACGGGGCCGTCGGCGACCTGGGAAATGTTGGGCCAGAGGCGGCTCCAGGGCCACGCGCCGAGGAACGTGGCGGGCGCGAGGTGCCATCTGATCCAGGCCCCTGCGAAGACCACCAGCGCAAGAGCCGGGATCATCCAGCGAGGCTGACGGGCGAGGGCGCGCCCCGCCAGCAGGGAGGCGAGCAGCCACAGCGCGAGCAGCAGCGCGAGGCCGTCGAGCCGCTGCCACCGGTTGACGAGACCCGCGGAGAGGCGCGTTACCTCGCTCTGCCCGGCGTGGAATTCCGGTGCGGGGGCATCCCAGAGCGACTGTTGATCGTTGCGCTCCACCGCCGCCAGCAGGGCCTCCACCGCGGCCTTGCCCTCCGCGTCGGAGGATCCGGCGACGAGGGCCCGGAAGTTCGCGGTCCGCGGGGCGTCCGCCGGGGCTGTGTCGTCCGAGGGGTGAACGAGGGAGAGGTGCTCGCTGCGCCCGTCGGGCCCCTTGAGGGTCACGTTGATCCTGGTCGGCTCGATGGCGACGTCCCAGAGGGCAAAGCCGCCGGCCACGGGTCCGCCCAGGGGGTACGGCGCGAAGAGGGCGAGGACCTCCTGCTCCCGACCCCGCCGCAGGAACGACGGCTCTGCCCGGGCCTCCGAGGGCCAGAGGAGCCGGGCGAGGAGCACGACCGAGAGGAGGAGAAGCAGACGGAGGGAAGCACCGGGGCGCCGGGGGAGCGCCGGCACCACCCGGAACAGGAGGAAGGCCACGGCGGAGTAAGGATAAGGAAAAGTCCTCGCTCGGGGTGAGCTCGATGCGGGGAGGGTGTACTCCGGCGGCGGGGAGGTTCACCCCCGGGAGGGCGGGGGGTGGCTGAGGCGGGCGTAGCGCTCGTTGGCGGGGCGGAAATCGAGGTCGTTGAGGAAGGACGTGAAGGCGAAGTAAGGAAGGAGCGCCTCCCACCGGGCGAGCCACCGGGGCAGGTAGCGAGGCGGCTCGATCAGCCCTTCGTCCCGTAGCGCGAGCAGCACCTCCACGTCCTCGATGGCCAGGCGCCCGGAGACCAGGATCTCCGCCACGTGGTAGGCCCCGTCCACCAGGGAGAGCCGGAGGAAATTGTAGACCTCCGCCAGCCCCGCCAGGTACGCCGCGTCCTTGGTGAAGGGTGCGCCCCCCTCCACCAGGCCCCCGCGGAAGATCCTCACCGTGTCCAGGTAAGCCTCCCGGGGCTCGGCCCCCAGGTCGAACAGGTGCCGGTAGACGTCCAGGAAGGAGGCGCCATCCTCCGCCATGGCCACCATGCGCACCCGCTCCACCAGGCGCCGGAGCCGCTCCACCGACAGGGACCGGTCGAACAGCTCGGCGAAGACCGCGAGGCCCTCCTGGGTGCGGGTGGTGCGGGGGCCCCCCGCCCGGAGGAACGGCAGGTGCCGCTGCTGCATCCCGTTCTGCGCGGTGAGCGCGTGGGTCTCGATCTCGTGGGCGAAGAGGCTCTCGACCTCCATGGGCGAGAAGATCGCCCCGGAGCGGACGCGCACCCGGCGCGCGCCGGCGATCACCTTGGGCGCCAGCGTGTCGTCGAGCACCACCTTCACGTCCAGCTCCGGCTGGAGCTCCGCGAGCTTCTGCTCGATGGCCCGGGCGAACTCCTCCGCCGCCAGCGTCGCCCCCGCCCCTCGCCGCAGCGTGTGCCCCAGCCTCGACCCCAGGTGCACCGCCAGGTCGAGGTTCGTCGCATGCTCGTCGAAGGTCAGCGACAGCGCCCCCCCGTACTGCACCAGGGACAGCTCGTAGAAGCGCCTCGTCCCCACCGAGAGCAGCATCTCGTTGGCGTCCCGGTAGCTGGACGCCAGCGCGCGGAGGTACACCCCCAGCGGATCGCGCCCGTCCAGGGTGCCCATCAGCTCGTCCAGTAGCGCGATGTTCGCCTGCGCCGTGGCGGCGTCGATCCGGTAGTCGGGGCGCGGGAGCCGCCCCGCCCCTGACTCGAAGAAATCCCGCTCGGTCGCCTGAGACCACTGGATGCTATCGAGGAGACGCGTCTTGCTGGCCACCTCGTCGAAGCACCGCGCTGCTCGCTGCAGGAGCGCCTCTCGGTGGGGCGAAAGCATGGTTTTTTCTGCCAGAAATAGCGCTCCCGTGCAAGCCCTTCTTGCCCTGGATGCAGGGGGTTGTTGCCCGGACGCCGCCGCGCTCTAACGGTCCCCGTGGCACAAGGAAAGGTCTACCTGATCGGCGCGGGCCCTGGCGACCCGGGGCTGATCACCGTGCGAGGTAGAGAAGTTCTGGGGATGTGCGACGCCGTGCTCTACGATGCGCTGGCGCACCCCGCGCTCCTCTCGTACCTCCGGCCAGGGGCCTCGGCGGAGTTCGTCGGCAAGCGCGGCGGCGAGGACAGCGAGCCCCAGGAGAAAATCAACCAGCGGCTCGTCGAGCTGGCTCGGCAGGGCAAGGTCGTCGGCAGGCTCAAGGGGGGCGACCCGCTCCTCTTCGCCCGGGGCGCCGAGGAGGCCCTCGCCCTCGCGGAGCAGCGCATCCCCTTCGAGATCGTCCCCGGCATCTCCTCCCCCGTCGCGGTCGCCGCCTACGCCGGCATCCCCCTCACCCACCGCGACCTCGCCTCCAGCGTCCTCTTCCTCACCGGGACCCCCCACGCCAGTTCCGGCCCCGACGGCCACGACTGGCGGCGCCTCGCCACCCGCGCCGGTACCCTCTGCGTCCTGATGGGGATGCGCCGCCTCCAGGAGATCGCCGCCTCCCTCATCGAACACGGGCGCCCCCCCGACACCCCCACCGCCGTCATCCAGTGGGGCGCACGCCCCGAGCAGCGCACCGTCGTCGCCCCCCTCCAGGAGATCGCCGCTCGCGTCCAGCAGGAGGGCATCGGCAGCCCCGCCGTCGTCGTCATCGGCCACGTCGTCTCGCTCCGCGAACGCCTCCGCTGGTTCGACAACCGACCCCTCTTCGGCAAGCGTATCCTCGTCACCCGCGCCCGCGAGCAGGCCAGCTCCCTCGCCCGCCGCCTCCGCGAGCAGGGAGCCGCCCCCGTCGAGATCCCCACCATCGAGATCCACCCCTCCCCCGATCCCGAACATCTCGCCCGCGCCGCCCGCCAGGTCGCCTCTTACGACTGGGTCGCCTTCACCAGCGCCAACGGCGTCGCTCGCTTCTTCGACGCCCTCGACGCCCAGAACCTCGACGCCAGAGCCCTCGGTGCCGTCCGCGTCGCCGCCGTCGGATCAGGCACCGCCGCCGCCCTCCGAGAGAGGGGGATCAAAGCAGACCTCATCCCGGAAGAATTCCACGGCGAGGCCCTGGCGCGGGCGCTCCTGGCCTCGCCTCGCCCGGACACCTTGCGTCCCTGGCCCAGGGTGCTGTTCCCTCGGGCGCGGGTCGCCCGCGACGTGTTCCCGGACGCGATCCGGGCCGCCGGCGGTGAGGTCGATCTGGTGGTGGCCTACGAGACCCGCCCTCCCGGCGAGGAGGTACGGCAGCAGCTCCGGACCCTCCTCCAGGACCGCGCCATCGACCTGATCTCGCTGACCTCCTCCAGCACCGTCACCAACCTCCTCGCCCTCCTCGGCGACGACGGACCTTCTCTGCTGGACGGGGTGAAGCTCGTCAGCATCGGTCCCGTCACCACCGCCACGGCCGAGGCCGCAGGGCTCGTCGTCGCGGCCACGGCGTCGCCATCCACCATCGAGGGCCTCCTCGACGCGATGGTCTCCGTCGGGTGAGGGACCTCACCCCCCCGGCCCCCTCTCCCTGAAGGGCAGAGGGGGAGGAGAGGGGCGGAGGGGGAGGTACGCCTCGGGGATGCATGGCAGGCCGCAGTCGCGTAGGATGAGGGCATGCGTTCCTGGCTTGTTCTTGCCCTGGGTGGCCTCCTTACGGGGGTGGCGGCTTGCTCGACCTTCGAGGATGCGGGCGTCAACGAGGGCACCGGCGGACAGGGCGGCGAGAGCGGCGCCGCGGGGCAGAGCGGCGGTGGGAATGCAGGCGGCAGTTCCGCCTCGGGTGCCTCCGGCAACGCCTCTGGACAGGGCGGCAGCGGTCCTGCTGGCGGAGGCGGTGTCGGAGGCGACCCCGGCGCTGGTGGCAGCGCTGGCGTGGCCGGAGAGGCGGGTGCTGGCGGCGAGGCTGGCACAGGCGGCGCTGGCGGTGAAGCGGGGGGGGGTGGCGACGGCGGCAGCGGTGGAACCTGCGGGAAGATCAGCCACGGCTCCACGACCTGCAACGCCTGCGTTTACGAGAATTGCTGTCTGGAGAATTCGCTCTGTAGCTCCGACCCGGAGTGTCTCCTGGCGCTCAACTACATGGCCGCCTACAACTTCGCCGACAACCAGTGGCTCGACTGCAAGAAGGAGTATCCGGACGGCTGTTTCAAGCTTCAAGCGCTCATCAACTGCAAGAAGGTCGTCTGCCCGGGGTCATGCTCCGGCGGGGGAGAGGCGGGGGCAGGCGGCGAGGCGGGTTCCGCAGGCGAGGGGGGTGCGGCCGGGGAAGCAGGACAGGGCGGAGCGGGCGGCGAAGGAGGCGCGGGAGGCTCCCAGGTCAAGGGCGGCGAAGGAGGCGGAGGACAGGGGGGGACCACGGGAGGCTCCGGCGGGGGGGCGGGCAGCAGCGCTTCGGGTGGAACGGGAGGCTCCGGCGGCACGGCGGGTTCCGGGGGAGCAGGAGTCTCCGGCGGCTCCGCGGGCGCTGGGGGCGGGGGCAGTTCCGGCAGCGGAGGCTCGGCGGGCTCCGGCGGGTCGGGTGGGTCTGGGGGATGCCTTGGAACGTTCGACTGCAAGAGCGGGTATTACTGCGACTTCCCCGACGGGCAGTGCGGCAACGGACTGCCCGGCACCTGCAAGATCAAGCCCGGTCCGCTCTCGTGCGTGTGCACCATCGATGGGGTCTGCGGCTGCGACGGGCAAAAGTACTGTGACTCCTGCGAGGCAGCCAACAAGGGGATCGACATCCAGAGCCTGAAGGCCTGCGACGCGCTCCCCAATTGATGGCCTCGCCCCCCCTCTCCCGCCGCTCCCTCGCCGCACTCCTCGCCGCGCCGCTCTTGCCGCGAGTCGCCTCCGCAGGTCCCCCGAAGCACCTCGATCCGCCGCCGGATCTTCGCCTCATCGACTGGACCTTCCCCGGGGAAAAACCCTTCATCAAGCGGGCCACCGTGCTGGCCCCGACCCACCTCCCGAAGGACCAGAAGGCCCCCTGCCTGGTGCTGTTCCACGGCCTCGGGGAAGCCAAGGAAGGGCACGAGTCCGGCGCCTACGCCTGGCTGGATCGCTACGGGCTGGGCAGCTCCTACGCCCGACTCCGGCGCCCCCCGGTGTCCTCCATCCTCCGCCGCAAGGATCTCACCGACGCCCGCGCCGCCGAGCTGACCGAGGAACTCAAGAGGAACCCGCTGGGGGGCCTGGTGCTGATCTGCCCCTTCACGCCCAATGTATGGAGCTTCCGTGATACACCTGGAACGCTGAGCGCGCTGGCGAGCTTCGTGACCGGCGAGCTCTTGGAGCGGGTGGGCCGGGAGATCCCGGAGGCGGACACGGGGCGCCTGGGGGTGGACGGGTGCTCGCTGGGGGGGTTCGTCTCCCTGGAGGTTTTTTCGAGGAAGCCGGCGGTGTTCTCCAGCTTCGGGGTGGTGCAGCCGGCGATCGGTCACCGGCAGATCCCGGGCTACGTGGAGGCGCTCAAGGGGCGCCCGGGGCTGCCGGTGCACGTGGAGAGCAGCCAGGCGGACCCGTACCTGATGGTGAGCAAGGACCTCCACGCGGCGCTGCGGAAGGCAGGGGTCAACTCCGACTTCCTGGCGCCGCCGGGGCCCCACGATCAACCCTTCCTGCGGGACGTGGGCACGCTGGAGATGCTGCTGTGGCACGACCGGGCGCTCCGCCCTCGGGGCTGAGCTTTACGGGGAGCCTCCTTCCGGATCGCCGCCGCTCTCGGAGATGCGGATACGCCGGAGGGTCTCCGGGCCGGGTTCGTCCGCCGGGTGCATCCCCCACTGGCGGAGCTTGGTGTAGAACGTCACCTTCGAGACACCGAGGGCGCGAGCGGCGCGGGTCACGTTGCCTCCGAAGGCGTGGAAGGCGTCCAGGTAGGCGCGGCGCTCCACCTCCGCCAGCGGCAGGATGGTCGAGGTCAGCTCTGGCGACGAGGGGGCGCGGACCGCCGTCGGGAGCTTGCCGGACGAAGGGCGCTCGGATCGACCCCCGGGCGGGCTCAGCGGCACCTGGAACCGGTTCAGCACCGGGACCTCGGCGGGGAGCAGGCTCACCTCGCGCTCGATCACGTTGGCCAGCTCCCGGATGTTCCCGGGCCAGGGGTAGGCGTGCAGCGCCTCCGTCACCGCGGGCCCGAGCTCCGCGACCTGCTTGCCCTGGGCCCGGGCGGTGCGCTCCAGGAAGTAGTGGGCCAGCGCCTCGATGTCCTCCGGGCGCTCGCGGAGCGGCGGCAGGTGGATGTGGAGCACGCGCAGCCGGAAGAGCAGGTCCAGGCGGAATTGCCCGCGCTGCACCGCGCTGTCCAGGTCCTGCAGGGTCGTGGCGATGATCCGCGCCCGTACTGGTCGCTCCTGGGAGCCCCCCAGCCGCACCACCGTCCGCTCCTGGAGCACACGCAGCAGCTTCACCTGCATGTCCAGGGGCATGTCGCCGATCTCGTCCAGCAGCAGCGTGCCCTCGCCTGCCAGCTCGAACTTCCCCAGCGCCCCCTCCGCCCTCGCCCCCGTGAAGGCGCCCTTCTCGTAGCCGAACAGCTCCGCCTCCAGCAGCTCCCTCGGGAGCGCCGCGCAGTTGATCCCCACGAAGGGCTCGCCCTCCCGGGGGCCCGCCGTGTGGATCGCCTGCGCGAACACCTCCTTGCCGGTGCCGCTCTCCCCGGTGATCAGCACGCTGGTGTCCAGCGCGGCGACCTGCTTGCCAAAACGGATCGCCTCCTGGATCCGCTCGGACCTCCCGATCACGTCCTCGAAGCCGTAGCGAGGCCGCGCGCTCGACACCTTCACCGCGAGCTGCCGCGCTCGCTCCAGCTCGACGAAGGTCGCCACCGCCCCGCGCCCCCCGGCCAGCGGCCTCGCCGTCACCAGGATCGTCCCCTGCGGCAGCCTCACCAGGGCCCCGTCCACCCTCCTCGCCGGCACCAGCAGCCCCCGCAGCGCCCCCAGCGACGGGAGGGTGTCCACATTGACACCGACGAGATCCTGCTGGTTTACCTGGAGGAGGCGGGCCGCGGTGGCGTTGGCGCCCCGCACCACGCCGCCAGGATCGACGGAGAGCACGCCGTCGCGGATCGCGTCCAGGGTCGCGCTCAGCTCCGCCAGGGCGACGGTCTCCGCCTCCCGGGCCAGGAGCCGGTCAAACCCCTGACCGAGGTACTGGGCGAAGATCCGGGCGAGGTCCTGGTCAAACTCGCTGAACTGAGCGCCGCGCCGCTTCTCCGCGACGAAGACCCCCCGGAACGCCCCCACCCCCAGCGAGCACCGGAGCCACGGGCCGACCATCCTGCGCTCGCTCCGGCGGGCCGGCTCTGGCCCCATGCTCGCCGGAGGAGAGGAGGGCGCCGCCTCCTGGAGCGCGCGGAACGCCGCGTCCCGGAGCGCGTCGAGGGGCTCCCCCGGGGGCACATCGGCGCCGAGCAGCTCGGCCTCG